>NZ_JBWYIY010000003.1:0-193483 GCF_056779975.1 Acinetobacter sp. ANC_7511 | reverse complement strand
CTAATTTATATCCAGTCCATGATGGTAAAAACCATCATAAACTAGACATTTTTATTGGTGAGAATATAGACACTTTAAATGGTTTCTAACAATGGAATTTCGCATAACAGCCATTATGTTAAATGGATGTAAAAAGGCCTCAAATTTGAGGCCTATAAATTCTTCGGTATTACACCATATATTATTCAAGAGGCAACTTGAGAATTGTGCCCTTTGCTACTGAATAAGCTTCTACATGACCAGAAATTTTTGCCTGATCATCAACATAGTGAGCATGAAAATACTCATTTGGGTGGGTTACTACACTTTCTAATTGAGGACCACTATAGATTCCAATCAATTGTCCTTGAGCATTAAGATTATTAAAAATATGCTTTTCTACATGATGTTTTTTTGTATGAGGGGCATGGCTGAATGTGTGCTCATTCATTGTCTGAGTTTTTTTACCTGTTACAACATGCCAACGTAATTCAGGATATTTCCCTTGCAGACGAAATACAAACGGTTGTTCAGTTGATAATCCTAATCGTTTTGCCTCTTTGAGAATGAATTCTTCTAATTGGGATTGATTCATATCCACGGGTAAGGAGATATCATGCCATTTCGATACTTGGCCACTTGCGAAAAGAAAGGCCTGTTCATTAGGATCATGAGGCAAGATTTTTCCTTCTAAATCACTACCTGGACTGACTAGAATTTTGCCATCAATTTGAATAATTTCACCTGTACGTCCCGCAAGTGCCCCTAGCCCCCAGGTATTTTCCTGTTGTGGTACTTCTGATAGTTTAATAGTGCCTCGATCATCACCGGTATAGATCATATGTTTAAAGTTACCGGAATGAGTAAATTTGAAAGGCATATCTGCAGCAATAGAACTAGTAGTGATTGTACTAGCAATAGCTAAGATGCTGAAAAGACGATTTAAATGATTCATTTTGATTTCAATATTTAGAGAGTATAGCTATTAGAAGAGAAACCAATAACTTAGTCAATCTGAACAAATGATTACTCAAAGTTATTATAATTTCGATATTCTGAAGTTAAGAATCTCTAAAATTAACATAATACACCTTATGCGAAATTATCTTTTTTATTTCATATAAATCATAATCTTAAATTACATTCAAAAGCCCAATTTACTTAAATTGGGCTTTTTTGTTGATTCTTCATGTTCCACGCCCTTTATTAAATTATTGATCCAAAGAACTTCTTAGTTAAACTTAAGATAGAACGCCTTCAAAGAAATCCCCTCCCATCATAGCCACACACCTCAAAATTTTATACAATATGCCTTCCCTTCATCTGGTGCTTTTTTATGACCGCTTGGACTGCTCACGTCACTGTTGCAACAGTGGTTGAAAAAGATGGTAAATATCTGTTTGTAGAAGAACAAACAGAAGGTGTCATGCACACCGTTTTTAATCAACCTGCAGGTCATGTTGAAGCTGGTGAAACCCTTATTCAAGCCGCGGTTCGTGAAACCATGGAAGAAACAGGTCACCAAGTTGAAGTCACAGATTTATTGGGTATATACACCTATACCCCACCTATGTTTCCAGATCGTACCTATTACCGCTTCTGTTTTTTAGCAAAATCAACACAGTATTTTGCCAATGCAACATTAGATACAGGTATCGTAGGTGCTGTTTGGATGAGCCTAGATGAGCTGTTAGAAACGGCTCGCGCGCGTAGCCCATTGGTCATCAAAGCCATTCAAGATGCCCAATCAGGACAAAAATTTCCTTTATCGCTCGTTTATGAGCACCAAAATTCTCCCTTAATTTCAAATTTGGATGCCTAATCCTATGCAACAACGTGTCATCGTCGGTATGTCAGGTGGTGTAGACTCATCTGTCTCTGCGGCTTTATTACTTCAACAAGGATATCAAGTTGAAGGTCTTTTCATGAAAAACTGGGAAGAAGATGACGGCACAGAATACTGCACGGCTATGGATGATCTTGCAGATGCGCAAGCCGTATGTGATCGTATCGGTATCAAATTACATACAGCCAACTTCGCAATGGAATATTGGGATCGTGTATTTGAGCACTTCTTGGCTGAATATGCTGCGGGGCGCACCCCAAACCCAGATATTTTATGTAATAAAGAAATTAAGTTCCGTGCATTCCTCGACCATGCCATGAAATTAGGTGCTGACTTCATCGCAACAGGACACTATGCTCGTCGCGGTGAAACCATGACCAACTCTAAAGGTGAGCAATATGCGCCTTTACTCCGTGGCGTGGATAACAACAAAGACCAAACTTATTTCCTACATGCCGTTCATGGTCGTGAAATTAACAAGACCTTGTTCCCTGTCGGTGAAATTGAAAAGCCTCAAGTTCGTAAAATTGCTGAAGATTTAGGTCTTGCAACAGCGAAGAAAAAAGACTCTACAGGTATCTGTTTTATTGGTGAACGCCGATTTAATGACTTCTTGAAGCAATATTTACCTGCTCAACCAGGTAAAATTGTCCTTGAAGATGGTAAAGAGGTTGGTGATCATCACGGCTTAATGTACTATACGCTCGGTCAACGTGGTGGTATTGGTATCGGTGGTATGAAAGGCGCTGAAGAAGGTGCTTGGTTCGTATTACACAAAGATATTGAAGGCAATCGTTTAGTTGTTGGCCAAGGTCATGAGCATCCCCTCATGCAAAGTACCATGTTATGGTCTGAAGCAATTGATTGGGTTGCAGGTGAGCAAGAGATTCCAGAAAATGGTTTCCGTTGCACAGCGAAAACTCGCTATCGCCAACCTGATCAAGCATGTGTCTTATTTAATGACCCAAATGCACCGCAAGGTGTACGTGTAGAATTTGATGAACCTCAACGTGCTGTTACGCCAGGACAAAGCGTTGTGTTTTACGCGGATGAAGTTTGTTTAGGTGGCGGTGTGATTCATCATACTAATGCGCCTAAACCTGATTTTATTTAAAGGAATTTTCAGGCATGACAGAGTTACCGTTCCAGCAGCTTCAGACTCTGAATGATCGTCAAAACAGAGCTTTGGCTTTGGCAGCAGTATTTCAATCGACTCAGCTGACACATATGACAGCCATTGCAGGTCGACAAAATATTGGTGAAAACGGTAACTTCTATTTAGAACAATTAATTAAGGCGAGTTTAAATATTCGCCCTACTTCCAATAAGAATTGTCAAACCTTAGATTTTTTTAACCAGCTTGCAGATATTTCTCTGGGATTGAAAACTTTAGAAAGTAGCATCACCCAACCATTCAATACTGCACCAAAATCAAGAATACCTAAATTTGCCAATGCAAAACTTCCAATGTCCTATGCGATGGCATTATTACATTTAGAAAAGAAAGTATATAGCAACCCAAAATTCGTTGAAATTATTGAAAAATCACAAGAAAAAATACTAAAACAACTCTCCTTTTTTGATCATAATTATCTACATCCAAGTATTCTTGCAAACCTTGCTCAAACCTATGTCGAAACTGCAGGACAGATTAATCCTCGCATTATGGTGAAAGGCAATGCAGAAGCTTTTAAGGATTCTTCGCACACCAATCGTATTCGTGCTTCATTGTTTACAGGTTTACAGATGGCGCATTTATGGCGTCAGTCAGGTGGAAGTTCATGGAGCATGATCTTCACCAAACGCAAGTTACTGAAAGATATTCAAGATCTCGCTCGTTTACAGTTTCAGGTGGTTTAGCCTGATGTATATCGAGTTCTGTTTTACGTTTCATTCCAAAGTTTAAGGAATTGCTATGAACGCTTTAACCGCACTTTCTCCATTAGATGGTCGCTATGCAAGCAAATGTGATGCTTTGCGCCCTTTCCTCTCTGAGTTTGGTTTAATCCATGCTCGTGTGACTGTTGAAGTGCGCTGGTTACAAGCACTTGCAAATCGCCCAGAAATTACTGAAGTGCCAGCTTTTTCTAACGAAACAAATGCAGCTTTAGATGCAATCGTTGCAAATTTCTCTGAAGACGATGCTAACCGTATCAAAGAAATCGAACGCACAACCAACCACGATGTAAAAGCGGTTGAATATTTCTTAAAAGAGAAAATTGCAAACATTGATGAACTTAAAAATGCGGGTGAATTCATTCACTTTGCTTGTACATCTGAAGACATCAACAACTTGTCTCATGCACTCATGCTGAAAAGTGGTCGTGAAGTACTAGCTACGTCTATGCAACAAATCGTGGACTCAATTGTTGCACTTGCAGAAAAACACGCTGATCAACCAATGTTGTCTCGTACACATGGTCAAACTGCAAGCCCAACAACATTGGGGAAAGAAATGGCAAACGTGGCATACCGTCTTGCACGCCAAATCAAACAATTCAACAATGTTGAGCTTCTAGGTAAAATCAATGGTGCGGTAGGTAACTATAATGCTCACCTTTCTGCTTACCCTGAAATTAACTGGCCTGCTCACTCGCAAGCATTTGTTGAATCTTTAGGTCTCACGTTTAACCCGTATACAACTCAAATTGAGCCACACGACTACATGGCTGAATTGTTTGATGCGCTTCGCCGTTTTAACACAATCCTTATCGATTTCAACCGTGATGTTTGGGGTTATATCTCTCTTGGTTTCTTCAAACAAAAATTAAAAGAAGGTGAAGTTGGTTCTTCAACAATGCCACACAAAGTGAACCCAATCGACTTTGAAAACTCTGAAGGTAACTTGGGTATTGCTAATGCAGTCCTTGCTCACCTTGGTGAAAAGCTTCCAATTTCTCGCTGGCAGCGTGACTTAACTGACTCTACTGTTCTTCGTAACATGGGCGTTGGTTTTGCACAAAGCTTGATCGCATTTGAAGCTTGCTTGAAAGGTGTGGGCAAACTTGAATTGAATGCCGACCGTATTCTTGAAGACTTAGACAACGCTCAAGAAGTTCTTGCTGAACCAATTCAAACAGTAATGCGTCGTTATAACGTTGAAAAACCATACGAAAAACTTAAAGCTCTTACTCGTGGTCAAGCAATGACTCGCGAAATGATGGTGAATTTTGTTAATGGTAACGAATTAGAAGCTGTTCCTGCAGCAGATCGTGCGCGTCTTGCTGAAATGACACCTGCATCTTATACAGGTAATGCTGCTGAGCAAGCGAAACAAATTAAAGATTTGATTGCTAAAATCTAAATAGTATTGAATAAAAAAGCGAAGCTTAGGCTTCGCTTTTTTTGTATGAGACTCATCAAATGTTTCAATAAAAATCATGCTTCATCAGGACAGTAACATATAAAGTCAGTTCTGAGCTTTTCTAATTCATCACCAGTTAAAACATCGCTATAGTAAATATAATGAGTCACTTGGGCATATTGAATGTCATGCCTAAACATCATTCCTCGGAGTGATACTGAGATCTCTTCAGGAAAGTCATCCAAAGCAAGCTCTTCAAACTCATAATGAAAATATGCATTTTGCTGTGCAAGAAAAGCAGCTGAAACCGTCATAATAAAAACTCAAAATAAATCATATTCTAACTGATCATCCTGATTACAATGAGCTATTGATATAAACAACTATTTATAAAAATAATGCGATCTGCAGCTTATTCTCAGGATTGATCCATTACAATCATATGAAGAAATTAATCAAATCAACATATAACAAAATGTACTACAAAAAATTTACTCCTAAACACCACCTCGTATTCTTCATTTTCATAATGGTGCTGATCTTGGCAAGTATAAAGCCTCTTGAATATGCTTCTTATAGCTTACATCAACTTGGCACAGCTTTAATGCTGGTGTTTTTGATCTATATACAAAAGAAAGTTGGTTTGAGTTTTATCGCATTTTCTCTCTATATTGGATTTCTGATCATTCATATTCTTGGGGCACACTATTTATATTCGTATGTTCCCTATAATGAATGGTTGATGCACAACTTCGGCATAGATTTAAATGCACAGATGGGTTGGGAGCGAAATATGTATGATCGCTTGGTCCATTTTACCTATGGTCTACTTCTCTATCCTTTTTTCCATAGGATCATTCAATTCTATTTACCCCAATTATCTGCACGAGTACTTTTTCTTATTGTTGTTCAGTTTGTCATGGTCACCAGTCTCATTTACGAATGGATTGAATGGTTGATTGCAATTAATCTTTCCCATGAGGCAGCAGAAAATTATAATGGTCAACAAGGTGATATTTGGGATGCCCATAAAGATATGTTGTTCGCAACACTTGGGTCCATGATCACAGGAATAGTGATGTTATATCGAAAATTAGACTCTCGACCATACAAATGATAAATCATAAAAAAAACCAATCATTAGATTGGCTTTTTTTATTTCATCAAATTTAAAGTTTAGGATCACGTAGTTGCACTAAGTTCGCATTAGTTTTGACTAAAGTGTCCATAACTTTATTCATCACAGCAGGAATCAAACTGTCCGCCATTTGTGCCGCTTGCAGTCCTAATTTCTCACCTAAGGTAGGTTTACGGCGAGTTTGAATCAAGTAAACATCATGCACTGTCAATAAACTTAATAAATACTCATCCGAGGTTTGAAGCTTATCAACCAAATTCAAATCTAATGAATCTTGACCGTACCAATGTTCACCTGTTGCTACTTTTTCAACATTTAACTGTGGACGATATTTTTCAACGAAATGCTTGAACAATGCATGCGTTTGTTGCAACTCTTCTTCAAACTTTGCTTTACCTTCTTCCGTATTTTCACCAAACATGGTCACGGTACGTTTATATTGACCCGCAGTATAAAGCTCAAAATCAACATTATGTTCTTTAAGTAAACGATTAAAATTAGGCACTTGAGCAACAACGCCAATTGAACCAATCACTGCAAATGGAGCAGAAATAATTTCGTTACCGATACATGCCATCATGTATCCACCACTTGCTGCGACTTTATCAACACAAATGGTTAAATGAAAACCAGCATCGCGCAGACGCACCAATTGAGCAGCCGCAAGTCCATAACCATGTACCATCCCACCTGGACTTTCCAAACGAACTACGACACGATCACGCCCTGCTTTAGCAGTCGCCAAAATCAAAGTAATTTCTTCACGAAGATTCTCTACAGCTGAAGCTGCCATGTCACCTTTAAAATCAATTACATATACTTTCTGATTATTCTTTTTACGCGTGCGTGCTTCTTTTGAAAACTGCTGAGACAACTGCAGAAGTTCAAGTTTTGATGCAGTACTTTGCGCAATTTTTTTTCTTTGTTCATTAATACGCGCATTTAAGTGAGTGACTCGAATTTCGGCAGGAAGTTTCGGCAAATGAAATAACATATAAATTCACATCTCTATAATTCATCTTTATGAAGATAACATGAGGTCAAAATAGACAAATTTCAATAGCTTTATTGAAATGTTCTGCCAATCATAAAATCAATTTGATCAACAATCAGCATAAAAAGTAGATACGTTATGCATACTATTTCGTTAGAAAATTATCGAACCGACTCGCAAACACGCATCATGTAATGATAGATACCTATCTTTATAATCAATTAGAGACTCTTATATGATTTCAGAGTGAATAAATTAAATTATATTGGGAAAATAACTATTAAAATCAACATCTTAATACCAATTATTTAACTTCTTAAACTTTTCTAAAATACGTTTTCAAGCGCCAAATTGTGTCGTATCAACATATATTTTTAACTGATTTTTTGGCATTATGGTTGCAGACAGTAATGATGAATAATGATAAATGACTCAAATGCGTTGGCTGGAACTGTTATCAACAGTTCGATTTGGTAGTTCAAAACAAAATACAGAACAAGCACGTAGCCCCTTCCATAAAGATTACGATCGTATTATTTTTTCTCAGAGTTTTAGGCAACTTAACCGTAAAACTCAAGTTCACCCCCTGACTCAACAGGATGGCATTCATACGCGTCTAACACATTCCCTTGAGGTTTCTTGCATCGGACGCTCTTTGGGAATGCTGGCAGCTGAAAAAATTCGTGATGAGTTACCTATGTGGATCTCTCCTGCAGATGTCGGTGCAATTATTCAAGCAGCTTGTCTTGCACACGATATTGGTAATCCCCCTTTTGGTCATGCAGGTGAGTACGCTATTCGTGAATGGTTTGATGATGCATCACACGGCGATTTTTTATCGAGTTTAACCCCTGAACAGCAGGCCGATGTTCGCCAGTTTGAAGGCAATGCTCAAGGTCTTCGTTTACTCACGAAAATTGACTATCACCCTAATGACGGTGGAATGCGCCTCACTTACGCAACCTTAGGAGCTTACTTAAAGTACCCATGGCTTTCTAAAACCATTGACTCTCAGGGGAATACGCCTGCCAGTAAACGAGCTAAGTTTGGTTGCTATCAATCTGAAAAAGAAATTTTGCAACAAATTGGTCACCAATTAGGTCTTATACAATATGATGAATATCATTTCTGTCGCCATCCACTCACCTATTTACTCGAAGCTGCGGATGATATTTGTTATGCCCTGATCGATTTAGAAGATGGCATTATTCTTAACATGCTCAGCTATGAGCAAGTCGAACCTATTTTTTTAAATCTGCTTGGTGACTATGGCTCGCCCGCTGAACTTGCAATGCCATACACCACGTGGCAACAAAAGATTGCAGCATTGCGTGGTCGTGTGATGAAACGCTTGGTTGATGAAGTCACTTCCGCTTTTGCTAAACATCATTTTGAAATTCTGTCAGGACAGCTTAAAGGTAGTTTGCTCCAATATTGCTCGCCCGATATCGAAGCAGGAATTGATTGTGCAAAGAATTTAGCGCGGGAAAAAATCTTTGAGCATCCTCAAAAATCTGGTTTAGAAATCATTGCACATCAAAGCTTACAGCACATACTAGATGCCTTTATTCCGCTTACGACCCCCAATAAAATTCATAATTTTAAGGAAGGACGTTTACTGTCTATTATCTCAGGCTTAGGTGTACGTTTTAGTGATGATCACTATGACAATATCATGCAAGTCTTAGATGTGATCTCAAAATTTTCGGATCATCAGGCTTATCATTTGGCACAGGAACTTCAAGGGAATAAAGTTGGATTTTTATAAACCTTAAATTAGTGTTCAGGAAAAGAGCATAAAGTGTTTTTTGATTTTGCGTTCTGAAGCAATGAACACTACTATGCTGACATAGTGAATTTAACATCGACAAATAAGTGAAATAATTGAATGATTGGATGTCTTATTGGTGAAGTGCTTGCTTTGGAAGCACCAACAGTTTTATTGAATGTAAATGGTGTTGGCTATGAGGTAGATACACCTCTCTCAACATTTTGCCAATTGCAGAAAGGACAAAAAGTCACATTGTGGACGCACTTGGCTGTACGTGAAGATGCTCAATTACTGTATGGATTTTCCAACGCACAAGAAAAAAGTATTTTCCGCACTTTACTTAAAGTGAACGGCGTTGGTCCCAAAATGGCATTGGGTATTCTATCTACACTCAGTGTGGACATGCTCATTCATACCGTTGAACATGAAGATGTAAACACTTTAGTCAAAGTTCCAGGTGTTGGTAAAAAGACTGCAGAGCGTTTGATGATTGAACTTCGAGATCGCTTTAAAGCGCTTGCAGCTCAGCCATCCACATCAAACTCTACAACAGCGCAAATTCAGTTTACGGGTAACTCTGCTGTCGCTGAGGCTGAAGCTGCTTTACAGTCATTAGGTTACAAGCCACTAGAAGCACAAAAGTTAGTCAATACCGTTAAAAGTGACTTCACTGAGGCATCCGATATTATCCGTGCTGCTTTAAAATCGATGAATAAATAAGATCTCATATTATGCAAGACCGTATTATCAGTGGTTCTGAAAAACCAGAAGATCATTTTGATCGTGCCATTCGACCAACATCATTAGATGATTATATTGGTCAACCTGTTGTGCGTGAGCAGATGGAAATTTTCATTGGTGCAGCTCGTGGACGTGGTGAAGCTTTAGACCATACCTTGATTTTTGGTCCTCCGGGTTTAGGTAAAACCACACTTGCCAATATTATCGCGCGTGAAATGGGTGGCAATCTCAAATCCACCTCAGGTCCTGTGTTAGAGCGCGCTGGTGATTTGGCAGCAATGCTCACCAACTTAGAAGAAGGTGACGTTTTATTTATTGATGAGATTCACCGTCTCTCTCCAGTGATCGAGGAAATCCTTTATCCCGCGATGGAAGATTACCAACTGGATATTATGATTGGTGAAGGCCCTGCTGCGCGTTCAATTAAGTTGGATTTACCGCCCTTCACTTTAGTCGCTGCGACTACTCGTGCCGGTTTACTGACCTCTCCGCTTAGAGATCGTTTTGGTATTGTCCAACGATTAGAGTTTTATTCGGTTGAAGATTTGACCCATATCGTGACTCGTTCTGCAAACCTGATGGATGTTCCAATCACAGAAGCTGGTTCGAAGGAAGTGGCTCGTCGTTCTCGTGGTACGCCTCGTATCGCAAACCGTTTACTGCGTCGTGTACGTGACTATGCTCAAGTGAAAGGTACAGGTGAGGTCACACAAGAAATGGCGCAACGTGCGCTTGATATGTTGAATGTAGACAAGGATGGTTTAGATACACTCGACCGCCGTTATTTATCCATGTTATTAGAACGTTTTGATGGTGGTCCTGCAGGTGTTGAAGCTCTAGCAGCGGCAATGGCAGAAGATTCAGGCACGCTGGAAGATGTCATTGAGCCTTACTTGATTCAGCAAGGTTATGTGATGCGTACCGCACGTGGTCGTATTGCAACAAATCAGGCGTATTTGCAGTTTGGGATGACACCACCTGAACCGAAAGAGAAGTGATTTATAAAAAGCAGCTTAGGCTGCTTTTTTTCTTAAATTATTTTTTAAATTTTTATTAATTTCACGCATTAATAAAGAGAGTATTTCTAATCTATTTAATTTATTTCCATTTTTCCAACTTGCTAGCCTTAATATCTTGTTATCTCCATAATCAATATGAGATAAATCTTCAAAAACTTCGAATAACTCAATAGAATGTTTGTTATAAAACTCATCTATTAATTCCTGTGATAAAATAGTAAAATGATCTAATAATTTAATAAAATATTCATGCATATCATTATTGTCTTCCAAATATAGATCAAGTTTCGAATTTTTAAGAATTAATTGATGACTAATTTCTTCCAACTCACCTATCTTTTCCCCAAATATACTTGAGGGATTTGATTTATCTCTACTATTAGTTCTCAGGTAAAACTTGATTATTTCCTGTGCTTTAAAAATATAGTTATTGATTAATATATTACAATCGGCACATATTTCGTAAACTAAATCATTCCATACTATACGCTCTTTAGACTGCAACTCATTTTTTTGTAACGCTATCTGTTGCTCAAATAATTTTTGATTTAGATCAAAAGCAATTTGTTGTGAACTTTTTATTTCTAGTACTACTGTATTAAAAGACATTTCAGTTAATTTAAAACTTCTGACACCATACCAAATTGCAATGATTGTTGCTGAAATTCCTAGAATAAAAGCTATCGCCATTGCAATCATAAAAGACCAAATTGCAGTCGTATCAGTTGAGCTTACATTCAAATCCAAAGGAATTTTCTGCGTTTCAGGATCAACTTGAATACTCGTCGTATATAAAGGCGGTTGTGGCACGGTCCACGGAAGTTGAATCATGACATCTTGATTATGCTTAAGTTCTTCTTCAACGCCCATTAGCTCCCCCACAACTATTAAAATAATTATTTAAAATGAATAATTTACAAATAATAACAACTTTAAATCTATGGATAAAGCATTAAAAATCAATGCTTCATGTTCACTATACTTTTCATGTATTTCGATATACCTGTTAAGTTTTGCAACCATCAGAAGTGAATGAGAAGCTCCTAAAACTTTAGGATTTTTAGGACATTAAGTTCATGATTTCACTTAGGCTATTTTCTGCTTGTACTATCTTGCCCCTTTGTTCAACCTTGAGTTTTGCAGATTGGGTTGATGACGGTTCAAACGCGGTTGAACAACATACCATCAAATTAAGACAACACATTCACCAACATCCCGAACTCGGCAATATGGAATTTAAAACCTCGGCTCTGGTTCAAAAAGAGTTAAAAAAATATGGGATTGAAGTCCGCACAGGCTATGCCAAAACAGGTGTAATCGGAATTCTTAAAGGTGCAAAACCTGGCCCAGTAATGGCATTACGTGCAGATATGGATGCATTACCGATTGAGGAAAAAACAGGACTTTCTTTTGCAAGTAAAGCAAAGGCAACCTATCAAGGCAAAGAAACGCCAGTCATGCATGCCTGTGGACATGATGCTCACACAGCAATGTTATTAGGCGCTGCAAAAGTGCTTTCGGAAAATAAAGATAAAATTGCAGGTACTGTTGTGTTTGTCTTCCAACCAGCTGAAGAAGGTGGAGCAGATATTGATAACTTTAGCCATGGTGATCAAATTGGTTCACGTAAGATGATTGCAGATGGGGCTTTAAAAAATCCTAAGCCTGAAGTGATCTTCGGTATGCATGTTATGGCGGGTATGCCAAGTGGTCATATTTTTTATAAAGATGGCACTATTTTAAACAGTGCAGATCACTTGCGCATTCAGGTCAGTGGAAAACAAGTTCATGGTTCTATGCCATGGCTTGGACGCGATCCCATTTACGCTTCATCTCAAATGATTAGTAATATGCAGAGTTTGATCAGCCGTCGTGCAGATTTAACCAAAGGTATGGGGGCAATCAGTATTGGTAGTATTCAAGGTGGAACGGTAGGAAATGTGATACCAGAGCAAGTCAATATGGTTGGCACGATTCGATCAAATAAGGAAGAGGTCCGCCAGAATATTCTCAAGGATTTACCGAAATTGATCGAACATAATGCTCATGCAAATGACGTAAAAGCCAAAGTAGAAATTGCCGCTTATGCCCCCGTCACCACGAACGACAAAACGCTAACTCAACTCATCGCGCCATCACTTGCGAAAGTTCACGGTGAAGATAAATTACATGTGCTCGAGAACAATGCGAGTGCAAGTGAAGACTTTGCCTATTATGGTCAACTTATGCCTTCATTGTTCATTTTCATTGGTGCAACACCTCAAGATCAAGAGATGAGTAAGGCTGCACCCAATCATAACCCTCAATTTATTGTAGATGATGCGACATTAAAAACTGGCGTTGAAAGCCACATTCGTTTTGTGATGGACTATCCGAATATTGCACAACAAGTTCAACAAGATTGGAATAACAAATCTTAAGCATCATAAAAAAATCCTCCTTGATGGAGGATTTTTTTATTTCAAAAATTTATTTCTTCTCGATGAACTCTTTAAAATCTGCTTTACGAATCATCGCATGGATGCCTTTGGTTTTATCTACAACTTGAGAAACTTCAAAATCAGTCGCAGCGCTGAGATAAGCATATGCAATTTCTTCACTTATGCCATATTCATTTACTAAGAAATTGATTGCTTCACGCGTAGATTTACGCATTGCTTCATCCAAATCTTCATCTAAACCAGGCGTGTTGAACGAAATGACTATCACCTGTGTAGAATAATGCACCTGGAACTTGAACAGGATAATAAGCGGTTGCCCCAGCAGTTAAATCATTAATATCAATATTTCCACCATAAAATGAGGGTGGAACTGAGTGAACAGGTTCGCTGGTATTCGGTGCAACACCCATTGTTCCCATAAACGGATTTAATGGAAAACGAATCGCTTTACCAGATTCTGTTTGAATCACCCCCTCCCATACACCCTCTTTATTTTGAGCAATGGGTGTAAATACTGAAACATTGCCATAAGCATCTGGATTTTCTGGCGAAGCATGATCATGTTTTTGTCGTTTAGGGAATTCAGGCAATGTACCATTACCATGGCGGTTCGAAATAACACCATAAAGAACACGTGGTTCTATTTTCAATATTTCAACTTTAAGCACGTCTCCCGGCATTGCACCTTCAACGTAGATCGGAACAGTAATAATGTGTGGACCATCTTTATGGAAATCATGCTTTAAATTAGAGCGGGTGATCAATTTCGCTTCATCTAAAATGTGCTCTTTTTTAACACCTTTAAATGTAAAGTATTTTTCAGCATCACGCCCTTGATCCTCTAATAAACCTTCATGTGACACTGTATCAAAAGTCACATGACTCCCCGATGGAACCGTTAAAACTGGCTTAGCATCTTTATTCGGTAGATAACCCCATTGAATAGTATTGAGTGTGCTTGGAATATAATAGTGTCCAGCATATTCCCCTTTTTTTAGTAAAACTGGCTTGCTTTCAATCTGTTTTAAAATTTTAAAATCTTCAGCCGAGCTAAAAGTCGACAAACTTAATATTGATGTAGCAATCGAAATCGATAAAGCTAACTTTTTTAACATGCACTCAAATCCAACTATAAATTTCATGTGAATTTATTTAATCAATCCCTATGCCAAACATGATTAAAATTCAATTAAATCTGCATTTTCATCTTAAAATATTTCGCCCAATCTACAGCTATTTTTGAAATCTTGTGCCATTGGTCTGTAAAAATGGAGTGCTAAACTTCAAGCCTTTCAAACATTGTACAAATCAGCGTTTCGCATTCTTTGTCAAGAATGTTGCAAAACACTGGACTATTTAAAGTAATGGAACACCTGTATGGCGAACAAATTTGAATTTCAAATCCGAGTGTATATTGAAGATACAGATGCAGGAGGCATTGTTTATCATGCCAATCATATTCGCTTTATGGAACGCGCACGTACAGAATGGTTACGCGCTTCAGGGATTTCACATTACTGGCATCAAAAAGATTACAACTTTGTCGTGCATAAATTAGCGCTTAAATATTCACGTCCAATATTAATGGATGACTTAATTACTGTTACAGCAAGTGTAGTTTCGTGTAAAGCAACGTCTTTTGTATTGCAACAAAATATTTATCGTGGTGAAATCATGCTAGCTTCAGGGGAAGTAGAATTGGCGTGTATTAGCGCTGAAATGAAACCGCTGAGAATTCCAAATGAAATCCGTGATCTAATCGAAAAAGAATTAGCCCACGCATAAAAATATGATTGGCACATGTAACTATGGCAACACAACTCGAATCTTCACTTCACGTCACAGATTTAATTCTTCAAGCGAGTCCAGTCGTACAACTGGTCATGCTGGTGTTGGTACTAGCTTCACTCTTTAGCTGGTACCTTATTGCCAAGTTACATATGACGTTTAAGAAAGCTCGCCAAGGTGATGATCATTTTCAGAAGATTTTTTGGTCTGGTGCAGAACTCAATACTTTATATAACAATGCACAAGTCAACTCTAAGCGTGAAGGCTTGGAAGATGTTTTTTATCTTGGTTTTGCAGAATTTCTCAAACTCAAAAAAACCAAAGCTGAAACAGCACAAGTCATTGATGGCACAGAGCGTATTCTTGGGGTGGGTTTAAGCCGAGATCAGAGCCGTATGGAACAAGGCCTCAGTGCACTTGCCAGTATTGGTTCAGTTGCGCCCTATGTTGGTTTATTTGGTACAGTTTGGGGCATTATGAATGCTTTTATCGGCTTAGCCCAAGTCGATCAAGTGACGCTAGCAACTGTCGCACCAGGTATCGCGGAAGCCCTCATTGCGACTGCTATTGGTTTATTTGCTGCGATTCCTGCAGTACTTGCATTCAACCACTATACGGCCAAAAGTGAAGAAATTTACTCAGATCGTTCCTTGTTTGCTGAAGAAATGGTGGCGCTTTTACAACGTCGTTCTGTGGGTTCTACACAGGAAGCTGAATAAATGGCCGTTCGTCGCTCAGGGCGTTTCCAACGCATCAAAAAGCCACTTAACAGTGACATGAATGTAGTTCCTTATATTGATGTCATGTTAGTACTTTTAGTGATTTTTATGGTGACCGCACCAATGATCACAAGTGGCATAAAAGTTGATTTACCTGAAGCAAACAGTGTACCGATTGAATCTAAGGATGCACCAGCTATGGTGACTTTAGATCAACAAGGACAATACTTTTTAGAATACAAGGGTAGCCAACCAAGTCCACTGAGCTTGCAGGAATTACAACAGACACTTCGTGATGCACAACAAATTGCTGAACGTGAGAATAAACAATTTAGTGTCGTCATCAATGGTCATAATACTCGACCTTACGGTGAGGTGATGACGCTCATGTCTAACTTACAAGATGCAGGGATCAATCAAGTTGGCTTGCTGACCAAACCGATTCAATAAGCTATGAAAGAATCTAACTCCCGCTTTTCAAAAGAAAAGAAAATTGCAATCGGATTCACTGTTGCGGTCCATGTGATTGCGATCACAGGCTTATTGTTTCTTGGATTGACTCAACCTCCTGAGCCAACTAAAACTGTTAAAACAGTTTTAGTGAAACCTGAGGATCTAGTACCACCTGAACCCACGCCATTGGTTGAATCTGATCATTCAGATACAGCGCACCAGAACGTTCAAGAAAATGTTCAACAGACCAATGAGCCGATTCAAAATGCACCAGTGATTCCTGTTGCACCTGCTGTACTTCCTCCAGCTCAACCAAAAGTTGAAGAGCCAAAATCCGACCGTAAAGCTGAGCAAGCGGCTGCGGTTAAAGCTCAACAAGAAGCCGAACGTAAAGCAGCGGCTGAAGCACAACGTAAAGCGACTCAAGAAATGAATCGTAAAGCTAAAGCTGAGGCCGATGCTAGAGCTAAACAAGAAGCCGCCCAAAAAGCCAAAGCAGCTGAGCAAAGCGCAAAACAGGAACAACAACAAAAGGCGAAAGCTGATGCGGCTTTAAAAGCGAAACAAGAAGCTGATCGTAAAGCTAAAGCTGAGGCAACTCAAGCCAAAGCTAAGCAAGAAGCCGATCGGAAAGCCAAAGCTGCTGCGGAAGCCAAAGCAAAACAAGATGCTGATCGTAAAGCTAAAGCGGAAGCAGATGCAAAAGCCAAACAGGATGCTGATCGTAAAGCTAAGGCTGCAGCTGATGCCAAAGCTAAAGCGGAAGCTGATGCGAAAGCTCGTCTGGAAGCACAAAGAAAAGCGGATGCCGAAGCCAGAGAACGTGCCGAAGCTGAAGCTCGAGAATCTGCCTCTGAAAGAGCTAGACAAGAAGCAGCCAACAAAAAAGCTGAATCTAAACGCATCGCTTCTTCAGCAAAAAGAGACTTTGAGCAAAAAATTAAAGGTGCTTGGAGAATGCCAATAGGCTCTTCAGGTCAAAAAGCGACAGCACGCGTGACATTATCTGACAGTGGTTCTGTGACTTCAGTCATCGTCAATGCATCAGATCCAGATGTCAAAGCCAGTGTCGAACAGGCTGTACGTGCAGCAGCACCATATCCGATGCCATCCGATCCTGATGCAAGGCGTGAAGCTCGTAGTTTCACTTCTTCATTCACCGTGAAATAATAAAAAACCTTTCGATTCGTCGAAAGGTTTTTTCATGAATTGCGGATAATTACACGCTTTATATAGATTCGGTACGGAGCTATATGCTAAAAAGCTAGAATATTCGAAAAATTAGTATCTTGAGTACGTGACCTCTCATGAAAATGATCTCAAAACATCTTCTCGGTTTAGCAATTTTGGCAGCATTTAGCCCTGCTCTCATTACGACCTCTTATGCACAGCTTCATCTTGAAATTGCTAAAGCACCTGAAGAAGCACCAAAAATTGCTATCGTGCCATTCGTAGGTGATCAACGCTTATACCCTGTTGTAGAGCAAGATTTAAACCGTTCAGGTCGCTTTACCAGTTCATCTAAAAATTTACCTGCAACAGCAACCATCAATCAAGCCAATGGTGCTGCTTGGCAATCTGCAGGCGTACCTTATGTTGTGAATGGTGAAGTTAAAACCAATCCTGATGGTTCATTGGCTGTTCATTACCAACTCTATGATGTCCAAAAACAACAATATTTGCTCAATGAACTATTAACTGTACCACCATCGCGCATTCGATCTGCAGCACATATGATCAGTGATGCGATTTACCAAGCATTAACAGGTATTCCTGGTGACTTTAGTGGTCGCATCGCTTATGTTTTGCGAAATCCTGCGACTCCTGATAATCGCTACACTTTACAAATCGCAGATACGGACGGCGAACAACCACGTACTGTATTGAGTTCGCGCGATCCAATTTTGTCCCCTGCTTGGACGCCTGATGGCAAAAAAATCGCTTATGTTTCATTCGAAACCAAACGTCCAGCGATCTATGTTCAAGATTTAGCGACTGGACAACGTGAAAAATTAGCTGGCTTCCGTGGCTTAAACGGTGCGCCAAGTTTTTCCCCTGATGGTAAAAGCATGTTGTTCACTGCTTCAATGCATGACAACCCTGAAATTTATCAAATGGATTTAAATACGCGCCAAGTGAAGCGTATGACAAATAATACAGCAATTGATACAGAAGCTCGCTATACCCCAGATGGTAAAGGTTTTATCTTTACCTCAGACCGTGGTGGTTCAGCACAGATCTATCATTACACGTTTGCTGATGGTTCAACAAAACGTTTGACATTCCGCGGAGCATTCAACGCACGTGGAAGTTTAAGTGCCGATGGTAAATATGTTGCTTTAGTACATCGCCCTTCAGGCAGCAACTATAAGGTAGCAATTCAAGAAATCTCAACTGGAATCACGAACATTTTAACGCCAACCAGTTTAGATGAATCACCAAGCTTTTCACCAAATGGTCAAATGGTCGTGTATGCGACACGTGAAGGCAGCCGTGGATTGTTATCGATTATGTCTACAGATGGTCGCTTCCGCATGAATTTACCTAGCGAACAAGGTGAAGTTCGTGAACCTGCTTGGGCACCTAAATAATCGAATTTAATCTTTCAAGGAGATGAACATGAACGCGATTAAAACGTTTGCTCTTCCACTCATTGCTGTAAGTTTAGTAATGACGGGTTGCGCAAGCCGTAAACCAGCAACTACAGATACCACTACGATGACACCACCATCAACGTCCACCTCTGTAAATACGACTGGTCTCAGTGAAGATGCAGCATTAAATGCTCAAAACTTAACGGGTGCTTCTGCTAAAGGGGTAACTGAAGCCAATAAAGCTTTCTTGGCTAAACGTGTTGTTCACTTTGATTATGACAGCAGTGAGCTATCTACTGAGGACTATCAAACCCTCCAAGCACATGCACAATTTTTATTGGCAAATGCAAACTCTAAAATCGCATTAACTGGTCATACCGATGAACGTGGAACGCGTGAATACAATATGGCTTTGGGTGAGCGACGTGCCAAAGCAGTTGAAAGTTATCTAGTTACAAATGGTGTAAATCCAAACCAACTCGAAGCTGTGAGTTATGGTAAAGAAATGCCAATTAATACAGGTAATAATGAAGCTGCGTGGAAAGAAAACCGTCGTGTAGAACTCAATTATGAAGCAGTGCCACCACTTCTTCGCTAATGAATGCAAAAAAAGCGCTCAATTCGAGCGCTTTTTTTATATCAGGTTTAAGACCTTTGCGAGTCTGGCATGGGCACTTGCATAGACTCAATCATGTCATGCTTATTAAACTCTTTATATTCAGGTTTAGCCTCGTACTGTTTCCATGCTTCCTTGGAACTCTCTGAACTAATTTCGTTTAAGTCGATTGCCTCACCTGGCGTTGGAGTTGCTTCAAACTTTTGAATGCTCATTTTAAAGCTCCTTTTAAAATCATCCTCCTATCAACATACCATGTTCTAAAACTCTGGCAAGTGCAAAATCACCACAAATAACGCAGGATAATTTCTATTTTGCACTGAACTCATCTAAAATAGCCCAAGATCCAAATTTTATTCTTTTAAAGCTTTTAGGAGCGTCCTTGTAATGTCATACCTCACCTTGTCACAATATCTTGCACAACAACAAGGAAATCTAACGCCTGAACTCTCTAATGTAATTGAAACAATTGCTGAAACGTGTAAAACCATCGATTCAGCATTGCAAAAGGGTGCCTTAGCGGGTGTATTAGGTAGTGCTGGTAATGAAAACGTACAAGGTGAAGCGCAAAAAAAATTAGATGTTATTTCAAATGACTATTTAATTGATGCGCTAAAGAACAACGCAAATGTAGGCGGTTTAGCTTCTGAAGAACTCGATGAGTTTACACCAGCACAAGAGAACGGTAAGTATTTAGTTTTATTTGACCCACTAGATGGCTCAAGTAATATCGATATCAATATGTGTGTTGGCACCATCTTCTCTATCCTACCTGCCAAAAATTCAGTGACACAAGCAGAAGATTTCCTTCAAGCAGGCACTGAACAAGTCGCAGCTGGTTATGTGTTATATGGCCCATCAACTATGATGGCATTAACCGTTGGTGCAGGTACTGTTTTCTTTACATTTGATCCAGAGTCAAAAACATTCCTGTTGACGACTGAAAATATCCAAGTGGATGCCGATACAAAAGAATACGCCATTAATGCTTCAAACCAACGTCATTGGGAAGAACCTGTTCAACGCTATATTGGTGAGCTACAAGCGGGTAAAACATCTGTACGTGAAAAAGACTTTAATATGCGTTGGGTTGCCTGCATGGTTGGTGATATCCACCGTATTCTTTGCCGTAGTGGGATCTTCTTATACCCTTACGATACCAAAGATCCTAAGAAAGCAGGTCGTCTACGTCTTATGTATGAAGCAAATCCAATGAGTATGCTCATGGAACAAGCAGGTGGTGCTTCGACAACAGGTCGCGTGCGTATTATGGAAATCCAACCGACTGAACTTCACCAACGTGTACCAGTCGTTATTGGTTCAAAAAATGAAGTTGAGCTTGTTACTGCTTATCATCAATAATTTTACAATTGAGAGCCTATTGATTTAGGCTCTCATGGAAGTCAAACTGAATGGCCATTATCTTTTTAGAATCTAAAGACAACCCGAAAATTAAACATTTACGTGGTTTAATTGATCAAAATAGCTACCGTAAAAAGCAAGGCCAAACTGTTCTAGAAGGCACACATTTGTGCTTAGCTTGGTTAGAAAAAAATCGTAAATTGAATTCGATTTTTACCACTGAAAAAGCAATGGAACACGCCGATTTTGACGAAATCGCGCAACACTATACAGGCTCAGTGTTTGTTATTAGTGAATCACTCTATAAAGACATTAGCACGCTAGGAACTACCTTAGCATGTTTAGCGATTGTAGATTTACCAACTCAACGTGATGCTCTAGATTATACTCAAGACACTTTAATTCTTGAAAATGTTCAAGATCCAGGCAATGTGGGTACATTACTTCGTTCAGCTGCGGCTGCAGGTATTGAACAAATTGTTTGCACCAAAGGTTCAGCATCTTTGTGGTCTCCTCGCGTATTACGAGCAGGAATGGGTGCGCACTTTTCATTAAAAACCTATGAAAATGTTGCGCTTGAAGATGTGCTGTCTCAATTCAGAATTCCCGTGTATGTCACGAGCTCACATGAATCAGAAAGTTTATATGCAAAAGACTTAACTCAAGCTTGCGTATGGGTACTGGGCAATGAAGGTCAAGGCGTTTCGGAATATGCCCTAGCGCATGCTTCAGCAATTACCATTCCCCAACCGGGTGGTCAAGAATCATTAAACGTTGCAGTTGCCGGATCGATTTGTTTCTTTGAAATGGTACGCCAACGGATATGATTCGTTAAAATATATTAACGGAATCACTGAAAATAAAAAAATCTATTAAACTGCTAAAAAATAGTTGCTTAGATTGTCAACCTACCATTATGTTTTGACGTTATATAAGTAACGATTAGAAAATAATGGTGGGTACCCAATGACGGGATTTTCCATCTCTATGGATTTAGCACCAAAAAAAGTCAAGCCTGAAGATTCGAGTGTTCTTTTGAATACGGCTGAACAACGTCTTAAATATTTTATGCAAGACGTCACTGGGCGTGCATTGGTGATGATGGAAAGCGCAACTCAAGGACACAATGGCATTGCTATGGATTTAGTCCAAGAAGCTTTTATATCTTTGCATAAATCATATGCTGATAAATCCACTGCAGAGTGGTATCCCCTTTTCTATACCATTTTAAATAACAAACTTCAAGATTGGCGTCGTAAAGAATCACGACGGGCTTTTCCATTCTCGTTATTTAAAAAAAATAACCACGATGAAGATGATGACGAAACCATCAATATTGTGGATGAATCAACACCTAATCCGCTGCAATTTCTTGCACAAGAGATGGCTGTTGAGGAGATTCAAAATGCAATTTCTAAGTTACCTGTTCGCCAACAACAAGCATTTATGTTGAGAGCATGGGAAGGGTTTGATACACAAACCACAGCCGAAATCATGAATTGTTCAGAAGGCAGTGTAAAGACCCATTACCATCGAGCTATACAGGGCTTAAGATCTGCTTTGTCTCACTTAAACCCAAATGACGGGGGATCATCGGATGAATCATGATGAATTTACGAAACAAGTGACTGAAAAATTGAATGTACTGGCATCACAACATCGCAATAAAGCGGTCGTGATGGAGCATGTACTTGATGAGATTAAAGACAAACCCTTATTTTCTCAGTTTATGACTTGGAAAGTTACTGGTTTTGCATTAGCAGCCGCGATCACAGGATTTGTGGTACTTCCAAATGCGTTTGATTTGGAAGAAGCTCCAAGCTCACAACAAGTGATTGTCACCCCTAAACTTTCTCCGCAAATGATGGAAGATCTAGAAATGTTATCTGTTTTTGGTGAGGATAAATCAGCTCATGGCAGCTAAAGGCTTAGCGATTGCACTCTGCACATTAGGTTTTTTACAAACCAGTTTTGCAGGCTATGAACGTTTTTGGATCTTCTCGAAAGACAATAATTCTGAACTTAATGAATCTTGGGAATCGCTTTCTGAAGATGAACAAAAAGCACTGATTAAACGCTATCAAAATTTGAAAGAAATTCCTGAAGAGCAAAGTGTTGTTCTACAACAAAGAATGGATTGGTTTACTAAACTGCCTGAACAAGAAAAAATACAAATGCGCGAAACTTGGCAACAGATGAGCTCAAGTGAACGAAATGATTTGCGTAAAAAAATGATGAACGCGACGACTGCCGAGCAGCGCAAAGAAATACGCGAAACTTATTTAAATAAATATATGCAACAAACCACGATGAAATAATAAACTTTAAAGCCTCCACAAGAGGCTTTATTTTTTAGTTAAAGATATATACCCTCACGTTCAGGCTGATAGAGCACTTTATCAATTTTCACTTTCATTGTTTGCCCATCAGGCTGAGGCCATTCAATTTCTTGTCCTTCAGCCAAACCTAGGATTGCTGCACCAATAGGTGCAATCACATTAACCTGCCCCTTTTCACCTTTAAAGTCATGGGGATATACCAGCACAATCTCTGTAGATTCAGTGGACGGTGCAACCGTTATCAGTACTCTAGCATTCATCGTCACTACATTGGCAGGGATATCTTTAGGCTGTACGACTTCAGCACGAGCCAACTCATTTTCTAAATGCTCCATCGTTGGAGTTACCTGCTTCTGATGTTCCAACATGGTTTCTAAACGATTTAAATCCTGTTCAGAAATAATAATATTTGGATGACTCATTTTCTGCTCCAATTCAAATGTATAACGACAATTGAATAATTAATAGATACATCAGTTATATCAGAACTATCTAAAAATGACAGATTTGACATTTCAACATTCAATAAAAAAGCCCCCTTGAGGGGGCTTTTCTCAAGTCGAAGATTATTTTGCGTAAACTGGGAATTTAGCGCATACAGTCTCAACTTTAGCTTTCACTGCGTTAATGACAGTTTCATCACCTTTAGAATCTAAGATATCCGCGATCCAACCTGCAAGTTCACGTACTTCTGCTTCACCGAAACCACGAGTTGTTACAGCTGGAGTACCGATACGGATACCAGAAGTTACGAATGGAGAACGTGGATCGTTTGGCACAGAGTTTTTGTTCACAGTGATGTGAGCCGCACCTAACCAAGCATCAGCATCTTTACCTGTAATGTCTTGTTTGATGAGAGACAACAAGAACAAGTGGTTTTTAGTTCCACCTGAAACAACATCATAACCGCGTTCGATTAACACTTCAGCCATTGCTTGCGCGTTTTTCACAACTTGTTGTTGATATGCTTTGTATTCAGGAGCCATTGCTTCTTTGAAGCAGATTGCTTTAGCCGCTACAGCATGAACTAAAGGACCACCTTGGTTACCTGGGAATACAGCAGATTGAAGTTTTTTCTCAATCTCTTCGTTTGCTTTCGCAAGGATTAAACCAGAACGTGGGCCACGAAGTGTTTTGTGAGTCGTCGTAGTAGTTACGTCAGCAATTTGAACTGGGCTTGGATAAACACCAGCAGCAACAAGACCAGCAACGTGAGCCATATCAACGAATAGATAAGCGCCTACTTTGTCTGCGATTTCACGGAAACGCTGCCAATCAACGATTTGGCTATAAGCAGAGAAACCTGCAACAATCATACGTGGCTTGTGTTCTACAGCTAAACGTTCTACTTCTTCGTAATCGATTTCACCCGTTTCTGGATTTAAACCGTATTGGATCGCATTATATGTTTTACCAGAGAAGCTAACTTTAGCACCGTGAGTCAAATGACCACCGTGAGCTAAGCTCATACCTAAAACAGTATCGCCTGGGTTAAGAAGCGCTAGATAAACTGCAGAGTTTGCTTGAGAACCAGCATGAGGCTGAACGTTCGCGTAATCAGCACCAAAGAGTTCTTTAGCACGGTCAATTGCCAATTGTTCAATCACGTCTACATATTCACAACCGCCATAGTAGCGTTTGCCTGGGTAGCCTTCTGCATATTTGTTAGTGAGTTTTGAACCTTGAGCTTCCATTACTGCTGGAGAGCAATAGTTTTCTGAAGCGATTAACTCAATATGAGCTTCCTGACGAGCATCTTCACTCGTAATAGCTTGAGCTAATTCTGGATCAAAGTCAGCAATAGAGATATTGGCAAACATTAGCGAGGTCCTATTAATGTAGGGCTTTTAAGCCGTGCTAAGATTGGCGCGTATTGTAACATGAACTTGTTAAATTTCGAGAATGAAGTTTAAAGAGTTTGCAATTAAATTTGATTAATTCTTGTGTGTTTACTCTATTACTATTAAAAACAAATATCTGAATTATGACTATTCTTTTTAAATTTATTCATTTTTAAAAATTATTTTTAACAACCTACAGTCTAAACTTGCAGCGTCAATATCATAGAAAACGAAATTTCTTTAAATGAGCACCTTATCTAAATAATTCCCATAATTTGTTCAATTCAGCATAATTTATACAATTCATTGACTTTATTACTGTGAGCTCAGATTTGAAAATGTTAAATTAATTACATCTTTATCATTTACTTGGACATTTGCATGCAAGCCATTATCTTGGATACTGAAACCCATACATTAAACGGTTTGCCCATAGAAATTGCATATGCTCCTATTCAGATTGAACAAGGCAAATTAAGTCTTGATCGCGAAAAAATCTTTGACCAACTATATAGCATTGGTGACGAAAAAATTTCCTATGCTGCAATGGCGGTTCATCATATTCTTGAAAGCGATTTAGTAGATCAACCCAACTTCAGAACCTTCGAGTTACCTCAAGAAACGACGTATATTATTGGTCATAATATTGATTATGATATTCGAGCTATTCAGCAATGCGGCGTTGAAACAAGTCATATTAAAGCCATCTGTACACTCGCTCTTTCTCGACTAGTTTGGCCTCATGCAGAAGCACACAACATTTCTGCTTTAATTTATATGATTAGTAAAGGCAGTAGCAAAGCTAGAGAGATGTTAAAAGGTGCCCATCGAGCTGACGCAGATATTATTTTGACTGCAAATATCTTAATGCACATTATTCATCATTTGGGTATTCAAAATATTGAAGAACTCTATGAAGTATCTGAAGATGCACGTATTCCTCGTACAATTAACTTCGGTAAACATCGTGGGACAGCCATTGTAGATCTTCCAAGTGATTATGTTTCATGGTTACTAAGACAAGAAGACTTGGATCCCTATTTGAAAAAAGCCTTAGAAAAAACTTTAATTGATACGCTTTAAGCAATATTTCATGACTCTCACTTTGAACCTAAACCTCAAAGTGAGAAATTAACTATTTTTTAATACTTTTAAACGATTAAACTAAAATTTACACCAATAATTAAAATAATATAATCACATGATAATTAAATATTTTTTATTATTTTTATTCATTCAACACTGCCCACCTCATCCGCTATTAGACTAAGGCGAAGTAGAACATCTTTGTCATAAATATATTAATACGATCATACAACAACGGTATAAATAGGTGCCTTATGTCTAAACTCAGCCAAATTCTAGAATTTGATCCTTTAGATAATCCTATGTATCTTAAAAAAGTCGGAAATTGGGTACTCACCTTCTTGCATGCCCATGACCAGGTGGAGAAAATCCAGCTCGCCATTACCAATGTTATTCCGCGTCAAGCAGATGGCTCGTTGCAGCCTCGACGTATTATCATTGAGCAAGCTGATCAAGAACATCAATGGCAAATCAATCACATAGAATGCTTTGATAGCCTTGAAAATAAAGAAGTCCTGCTCAATGCTTCAGAACAAACGGGTGGATCGATCATTCAAGAACTGCTCAGTGAATTTCGAAAATATGATGTTGAGGTCATGTTTAAAGCATAATTCCGATATGAAAAAGCCCGCTTTACGCGGGCTTTATGTTGGAAGGCTAGTGTTAGATTTATTGTTCAACTGAACTCAACTAACTGTCATTAATCCGTCCAACTCGTCAGTAGCGTTGAATATTTACAACCTACTGTGATTTTTAATTTAATACTTTCAATATGTGATGTGAAGTCACTTTAACACTTTTCAACAACTGTATTAAAAAAATACAATTGAACTTTTTTATTTATAGATAAGAATAGGTTTCGCGAATACAGACAAAAACCATATTAAAAAAGTCGACCCTAATGGGTCAACTTTTATTTCTAAATTTAAGCTCAGAATTAAGCCAAATAACGTGAACGATTATTTGAATGATTTACACCGAAACGTCCAGCAAAAATCGTCACAATCAATCCAATCAATAAACCAATGAATGACCATAAAGCAGCTTTTGCAGCAGCTTTAGTCGCATTAGCTGCTTTTTCACGTGCTTGATCTTTTAATTCAGCATATTTTAATTTAGCAGATTGAATATTCGCCTCTAAATCATTAAAGAATTTATCCTGCTGTATAAGGAAATTATTGACAGCTTGATTCACTTCTTGCGGAGTTAGAGATGAATTTTTCGCTAAAGCAGCACTGACTTCAATCTTATTAATAATAGCAGTCACAGATTGTGCACGAGTTTTAATTGTTCTGATAACTTTTGAATAATAGCATCACTGTTATCTGGATGAATCATCAAATCTTTTGCGGCAACCTTAATTTGCTCCTTTGCCCATTCACCCTGCGCTTTTAAGAATTCGGGTTGCAATTCCTCGATCCCTGTTTTGCGTAATGCTTCAGACATCTTTTCATCACTATTTTCAAGCTTTGGTAAAGGAACTAATTCCTCAAAAGCTTGAACTCCGATCTGAGTTAAATTAACGCCACCTTGACCAATTCCTGATGCTACACTACCCGCAGCACTACTGACTGAACTAATCGCACTACCAGTAATTTTTGCTGCGCCGCTAATGGTCATTGCACCAAACCAGATACCTAACAGCAATGAAAGTGACCAGACAATAAAGCCATGGATTGCACCATCAGCTTGAGCAAAGTGACCTGCAACAAATCCACCAATAGCCAACGATACTAACAATGAAATAATTGTCCAAACGCTTAGTGCTATCCCTGAGCCATTTGTAATATCAGTGGTAGATTGTGGATCTAGGAGCGCAAATCCTAATGCAACGCCAAGTAATGAGATTAAAATTGAAATAGCTAATACAACAATAACGCCAGCGAAAATACTCGCCCACGAGATTCGATTTTGGATCAAAACTTTTTCTTCGTACATTGTTGTGCCTCTTATTTGAATTATTCATAATTTATGTGATTTATACGCCAATGCCGCAATTCAAACTTAAGATAGGTCATGTGAATTTTATGTGTCTTATCTATCATTTTAAAGTTTATTTTGAGAATTATTATATTATCATTTGTCAATATTGGTGCATCTCACGATTCAATCGACTCAGATTAACAATTCCGATTAATCATTAAATTTTGATAAAAATTTACTAAAAATATTTTAATCGACAGACTATGTTTTGTTTGAAAAACATAAAAGAAATGGTGCGCTCAGCGGGACTCGAACCCACGCCACAGGCTTCGGAGACCTGTACTCTATCCAGTTGAGCTATGAGCGCATTTTAGGAAGTGCGCACATCATAACAAAAAAAACTCTAAGGTAAAGCAACTATATATCTTTCCAATTTTTAGTGCTCATGCTTTATACAGCGTTTCATCATCAAAACAGAGAATTCTGATTACAAAGCTTGGTTTATTTTTCAAGATCACTCACAATATCTCAACTTTTCACCATTCGAGATATTCATGACTGATGCATTGACCTTAAGGGATTTGTCGAAGACCTATCGAAATGGTTTTCAAGCACTAAAAGGAATTAATTTAGATGTTCCAGAAGGTGAATTTTATGCACTTCTAGGCCCTAATGGTGCAGGTAAATCAACCACTATTGGCATCATCAGCTCTCTTACAAAAAAAACTGCAGGCACTGTCGAGATTTTTGGTCATAACCTCGATACACATCCTTCACAAGCTAAACAATGCTTGGGTGTAGTCCCCCAAGAATTTAACTTTGCGCAATTTGAGAAGACTTTCGATATTTTAGTCACACAAGCAGGTTATTACGGCATTCCAAAAAAAGTTGCTGAAACTCGTGCAGAGGAGTATCTGACCAAATTAGGTTTATGGGAAAAACGTTCTACTCAAGCACGTATGCTATCTGGGGGAATGAAACGCCGCCTTATGATTGCCCGAGCAATGATGCATGATCCGAAACTGTTAATTCTCGATGAACCGACTGCTGGTGTTGATATTGAACTACGTCGCTCGATGTGGGACTTCTTAACAGAAATGAATCAGAAAGGTACATCTATCATTCTCACAACACATTATTTAGAAGAAGCAGAAGTACTGTGTCGCAAAATTGCAATTATTGATCGTGGCGTCATTAAAGAAGACACCACCATGAAGAACTTCTTAAATCAATTAAATGAAGAATCTTTCATTTTTGATTTGGCTGAACCTATAGAACCGATACAACTTGACATTATTGGTGTGAAATTTAATTTGGTTGATCCAGTGACCTTAGAAATTACGCTTGATAAAGCACATAGCATGAATGATCTTTTTCAACTTCTAGAATCACAGAACATTCAAGTTCGAAGTATGCGTAATAAATCAAATCGTTTAGAAGAGTTATTCGTCAAAATGGTCGAAAAGAATCTTGATGGAGCTGCGCAATGAATTTTAACCAACTCGCTGTAGCTTTATATACGATTATCCATAAGGAAATTCGTAGATTTATGCGCATTTGGCCACAAACATTGTTACCACCAGCAATTACCATGTCACTGTATTTTGTGATTTTTGGAAATCTAGTCGGTTCAAGAATTGGGGAAATGGGTGGCTTTACCTACATGCAGTTCATTGTACCTGGTCTAATTATGATGGCTGTCATTACTAATAGTTATGCCAACGTTTCATCAAGCTTTTTTAGTTCTAAATTTCAAAAAAGTATTGAAGAACTGATCATGAGTCCAGTGCCTTTACATGCCGTACTTTGGGGTTATGTGCTTGGTGGTGTTGCTCGAGGCTTATTGGTTGCTATCATTGTGACTGCAATGAGTTTATTTTTTACTGACTTATATATTACCAACTGGTTCGTCACAATTTATACCGTCCTGATTACATCATTACTGTTTGCATTAGGTGGATTCATTAATGCGGTCTACGCAAAGTCATTTGATGATATTTCGATTATTCCCACTTTTGTTTTAACACCGTTGACCTATTTAGGTGGGGTGTTCTATGCAATTTCTGCATTAAGCCCATTTTGGCAAAATTTATCTTTAATTAACCCTGTCGTATATATGGTCAATGCATTCCGTTATGGGATCCTTGGTCATAGCGATGTAAATGTATCTATTTCTTTATTAGTAATCACAGCGTGTTGCGCCGTGCTATATGCGGTCGCTTATCACTTACTCTCCCGTGGTTCAGGAATGCGTGAATAATGAGCGTTGAACAATCTCTTTTAGGCAAAGACACCAACTATCCAACTGAATATCAACCTGAGGTGCTATTTCCAATTGCTCGTGCAGAAGCACGAGCGAAGTACGCACATGTAGACGGTATTCAACAAGGAATAGATTGGTGGCATATTTTTGAAATTTCTTGGTTGAATCTGTCAGGGATTCCTCAAGTTGCGATTGGCCGAATGCATCTTCCAGCTTCATCACCCAATCTCATTGAGTCAAAATCTCTAAAACTATATTTCAATAGTCTTAATTTTGCTCAATTTGAATCTCAAAATCAGTTTATTGAGACAGTCGAGCGTGATCTTTCTAAAGCAGCCAATGCAGAAGTAAGACTTGAATTATTCGATGTTGATCAATTGAATATTGCTCAGCCTGTAGGAATATGTATCGACCATTATGAGCCTGAACGTCTTGAAAACCACCCTGATGCGAGCTTACTCAAACTCGATGCAGTGTCTTCCGAAGAAATCGTTGAAATTCAATTATATTCGCATTTATTAAGAAGTAACTGCCCAGTCACAGGTCAGCCTGATTGGGGCACAGTTTTTTTAAGATATCGTGGCAAAAAACCTTGTTATCGTTCAATTTTAGCTTATATTATCTCCTATCGTCAGCATAATGGCTTTCACGAACAATGCGTTGAACAAATCTACGCAGATATTTGGGAAAACTTTAATCCTGAAAAGTTGATGGTATATGCGACTTATACACGCCGTGGTGGTTTAGACATTAACCCTTGTCGTGTATCGGACTTTGCATGGATGCCAAGCCCAATTCGATTGGCGCGACAATAAATTGAAGAATAGTTGAGGTTATACGATGTCATATTTTGGTTTTATTCCATCTGCATCTTTGTTAAAGAATATTCAAACTGGAATTGAGAAAAAAAATTCAAACGAACCACTTTACCCTTTGCGTGATCAAACTGCACTCGCTATTAATGATGAAATTATCGATGCAATTTTAGTTGAACTTGTACGTCGTTTCCCTGCAAGCGACAAACGAGAAACAGCTGAAAAACTTGCTGGTTATATTAAATCAACAGTATCGGTACTACTTAAACAGTTATTGGGCAAAGCACCAAATGACGTCGTGAGACAATCGATTGAATTCTCTGAAAAGAGTTTATTCAAAGATCCAGAGGGTAATTATCGTGTCGGCGCTCCATTACCTGCTGATCTAGTGACAAACTTAAAAAATAGCTTTGCAGAAGTACGTGCAGGCAATGATGTCAATCGTGCAGTTCTGTCTGAACAATACAAGCAATTCGGTGAAGCTGCAGTTCGTCACTTTATGAATGATTTTAACAAGACTTTAGATTTGGGTATGATTAAACGTAAGGCGTCTGATATCGCTTCTTCAGCGGTCATCAAAGCAGTTCATATTGCTATTGATAAGCTCATTCCTAACTTTACTAAAGAAGAATTGTTAGCTACAGCTGAATATCATGACACGCTATTTATTCAAGAATAAATCAGACTAATCAAAAACCTAGCTTCTGCTAGGTTTTTTTATGTTTTAAAAATAGTTCATCAATATTGAATAAATAAAAGACATAATTCATCCATTTTTACACTTTTTATGTAGGTTTTTGTGAATCCATCACGACCTAATGTTATCTTAATAAACATTGCGATTAATCAAATGATGTTGAACTTTTAATCCTTATCAACACTTATACCTTTGCGTCTACCACCGATAATAATTGGATCTGCTGCTGTTATGTTATTTGAAAATTTTAATGTTAAATTACAACGTATTGGTTTAGCACTCAGTGCGTTTATGGTCACAAGTTTTGTTCAAGCCAATGACTTCGCTCAACATCCTCAATATCAAAATTTTAAACTAAAAACGATGCAGACCTATGATTTGAGTGCTGAGCAAGTTGACTGGGCCATGAATGGATCAAAAAACCTACCAAATATTATCAACATTATGAATCGCCCAGGAGAAAGCAAGCCTTGGTACGAATATAAAAAGAATTTTTTAGCAGAAAGTACAATTCAACGTGGTGTGCGTTTTAAAAATCAATATGCAGACACTTTAAATCGAGCAGAACAGCAGTTCGGTGTTCCCCAGTCCATCATTCTCGGTATTCTCGGCGTAGAGACAGGTTTTGGAGCAAATAAAGGTTCATTCATCACACGTGATGCTCTAGCCACTTTAGGGTTTGGATATGAACGACGTGCACAATACTTTCAAGACGAATTAAGCGCTTTGATTGCATGGTCTTATAAGGACGGCATTCCAGCTAATTCAGTCGTTGGCTCTTATGCTGGTGCTGTGGGCTATCCTCAATTTATGCCAAGCAATATTCCGAAATTTGGTGTGGATTATGACGGTAATGGTCATATCGATCTCAGAAACTCTGCTGTAGATGCAATTGGTTCTATTGCAAATTATCTTGCTCAACATGGTTGGCAACGAGATCAACCGATTGCTTTTGCCGCACGCTACCAAGGAAATAATGCGGATGCCATCATAGCCAAAGACTTAACACAACCTACTCCATATGGTGCATTAAAAGTTCAAGGCATTAGCCCACTCAATCCTATTGTTAAAATAGATGACTTAGACATGGTCAATGTGATTCAACTACAAGAAAATTATGGACCAGCTTATTACCTTACATATCCTAATTTTCAAGTCATTACGACCTATAACCGTAGTCGAATGTATGCAACTGCACTGTGGCTTTTAGGGACTGAAATCGCGAGTAGATAAATATAAATCTACTTGTTTTCACAAAAGTCAATAAATATTTTTGTGATTAAGTTCACTATTTGCACATTTTACATATTTTGTTACACTATTGATTAATTTTTAACCATATTTTGTGATAATTTGTCGTTTTTGTAACTAAAGTGAAAATAAAGCTAGACACTTTTGTATCAGGATGAATATCATCCACTACCGTTAAATGCAGTTGCACAAGTAAATTTACAGACCATTTAGGTTAATTATCAGCAACTTAGATAATTAACTTAGGGTTCCAAGGAGTTAAACGATGCATGCTTCGCTGAAAATGTTATCAATATTAGGTATTAGTTTGGCTTTGTCTCAAACTCATGCCGAGCTGGTTCAATCCTCTTATCTGAATAATGATGTTGACCAATCAAGTCTTGCTTCACGCGTGATTAGCAAAGACTCTACAAGTTTCAATTCGCACTTCTCGAATTTAAACAGTTTAGCAATTACTGAAAGTTCAGGTGATAAAATTCGTCGCGAAACAATCGCAGCGAAAATTCAAGTACCTGTTGAAGAGCCTTCAGTGATTGATAAACTTAATAATGTTGCTTCAAACACTGTTCGTCGTTTTAGTCAAACAGGTGTTGCTTCTTGGTACGGTCGTCAATTTCACGGTCGTAAAACTGCAAGTGGCGAAACATTTGATATGAATGCACTTACTGCAGCGCATCGTAGCCTACCGCTTAATTGCTATATTCGTGTAACGAATAAATCAAATGGTAAAAGCGTCGTTGTTAAAGTAAATGATCGCGGCCCATTTCATGGTAATCGTGTTGTAGATTTATCTTACGGTGCTGCGAAATCTCTTGGTATTACCAATGCTGGTACTGCGCGTGTAAGCATCGAACGTGTGGATGGTCCAAATTCTTAGGTTCTCATGATTCAGCGAAGCATTTAACGACAAGCCACTCATTGAGTGGCTTTATTATTTTTAATTTTTTTTGATGTGACCAATATACAAAAAAGAATCTTGATTTATCATCTTATGTCATACTGTCGTTTATAGAATAAATAAAATTCAAATAATCAGTGAAGGAAATAGGATGAAGACAATTACAGAATGGTTAGATGAATATAGTGATAGCCATCAAAACCCAACCAATAAAACATTACACTGGATTTGCGTACCCACGATTCTATTCTCGATCATTGGCATACTCGCTCATTTCAGCGCATTACTGACTACCCTTTTACTGGTGTTAACACTCATCTTTTATGCAAGATTAGATCTTGTACTCGCGGTTGCAATGGCAGCGTTATTATTGGTCATGTCTTGGCTTATTATTATTCTTCCATTCGGGAAAGGATTCTATATTGCTCTGTTCGTTTTGGCTTGGATAGGTCAATTTTATGGGCACAAAATTGAAGGGAAAAAGCCTTCTTTCTTTAAAGACCTCCAATTCCTTATGATTGGCCCTCTATGGTGTATGGATGCTTACCTAGATAAGATACTACCCAATTGGAAATCACGCCAAATCAGCGCTTAAATTAGCAAATACAGCATGGGTTAAATTAGAATTTAATTTAGCCCGATGTTCATGCTCTAATTAAGTAATTTATGAGATAGAAAAACAGTAAAGTAAAAACTAAATTACTGATAACTTTTTGACTTATTAGCGCAAGCAGTACACAAAATATTGCTGCCCATAAATAGTGATTACTCGACATAACCCTTAATTCTGCTGCTTCATAAAACACAATCGGTACACATATTGCAGTCAACAAACATGGCGCAGAATATTTCAACATCTTTTTCAAAATTCTAGGAAGTGGCACATTTACCCTTGGCTCCAAGAATAAATATCGATTAATAAAGATCATGATCGACAACCCCAGCAAAAGCATCCAGCTCATTTTTAATCCCCTTCTGTTGTTTGCCATTTTTCAACTATCACACTGGCAAACATTCCACATAGACCAGAAATAATTAACGCTGCATTTACTTGGTAAGCTTCTAAAATTAAAGAAAAAATTATGGTAATCACAACACCAACAAGTATTGTAAGATTTTTTATCATTGGCACTATAATTAATATAAGCAGTGCAACGACTGAGAAATCAAGATGCAAATTTGATAAATTAGGAATGAAGTGAGCAAGCACAATCCCAAATAAACTAAATATCAGCCAAAAAATATAAAAACAAAGTCCTGCTCCAAATAAATATGCGAATGATCGTTGTGATTTATTTTTTACTCCAACCGCAAATAATTCATCCGTCAGCAGAAAGCCAAATACAATACGTTTAAATAGTGGAAATTTACTAACATCATTTCGAAAATTAAGCGCGTAAATTAAATGCTGACTCGTCAGAAAAAATATCGTCAGATAGATTGTCATCAGCGAAGCCTGCCCCGAAACCAATCCTAAGCTCACTAATTGTGCAGCACCAGCAAACATAAACAATGACATTGCAAAAGCTTGTATCGCATTCAATCCAGTCTGTATCGCCAAAGAGCCAGCCAACACCCCCCATGGCATGACTGCAATTGCCAACGGCATAATACTCAGCATACCATGTATAAAATTCTTTTTTGTATCACTCATCTTTTTCATCAATACATCTTAATCTGATTCACTTATCGATTATTATCATCTGATGAGTAATGATTGATCTTGAATAATATTGCGGCGCAAATTTAAGGAAAATTAATAGTTCAAAAGATATTGTCTAGGCGTTACACCTATTGCACTTTTAAAATGTCGATTTAAATGACTCTGATCAGAAAATCCAGTGAGTTGTGCAACCTCAGTTATTCGCACCCCCTGCTTAAGCAATTGTTTAGCTTTTTGAATTCTTCTTTGAACAAGCCAACTATGTGGAGGCAATCCCGTATGTTTTTTAAATTCACGTAATAAATGCCATGGGCTTGTATCTACATATGCAGACAACTTGTGTAGAGAATAGTCATGTTCAGGAAAACTACTCATAAGTTCTTTTATTAGTTCAACTTTTTTTCTCATTTCTGGTGTGTTGATTGGACTCAATTTCGCCCGCCCATAGCAATAGATCAATCTGGCCAATGTCGTCAAATAGAGGCTTTCTTTAAGCAAAGTATCCTCGCCCTGCTCAAATAAATCGAATAAAAATACTAGTTGCCTCGCCAAACCCAAATCATGAATCACTGCATCCGAGAACCATGGGACTGCATTCTTGGTTGTAAAAAAATCTCGACTCAGATCTAATATCATTTCAGGTGTTGGGTAAATTGCTCGATATTTCCAACCAGTTTCCACAGCGGATGAACCAGTATGTATTTCATCAGCATTCACCAGAATAATATCGCCTTTAGGTGCGATATGAAGCTTTCCAGAGCGGTAAAAACTTTGTGCCCCATCTTCAATGACACCAATACAATAGCCCTCATGAGCATGTTTTGAAAATTGCTTACGTTGAAATTGAGCTTTTAATAATTCCAATCCGCCCAATTCTTTGAAATGAAGATAATTAGCAGACTCTTGCATCTTTTTTCTGGATATTACGCCTATAAAATTACATAAAAACTATCACGCCTGCATTTTAAATCTAGAATGAAATTGCTCATCTCATATATTTATTTTTATAAAAATTATTGATAACTTCGACCCTGATGCTTTAACCAACCATCAATATGCCGTTTTTGAGGATCATGGTGAGTCCAATGAATTACACCACCCTTGTCGGTATATTCATATTCACCATAGAACTCGACGATATCCCCTTTTTGAATATTCTCAACACGTGGTGCCAAGTCTATATTATGAGCTACCAAAACTGTCTGACCATGATTAAGTTTTAAAATAAATTTCTGATGTCTAGATCCTTCATTATCATCATTTAATATTGCAACAACTTCTCCAGAAGCCCTAACTTGCACATCACTGATCTTTTTTTGAAAAAGTGTCGCTATTTTTGCGGCATCATCATTATCCGCAGAGGATAGTTCTCGTTGGTTAGCATTATTATATTGAGTACTTGCATCTGTAGGATTTAGTGCGTGCTCATTACTCTGTTTTAAATCCTGTTTTAAATCGACACCGAAATATGCTGTGACCAACACTGCAATTAACGCAACAATACTCATTTTTGATTTCTGAGACATATTGATCTCTAAGTTATATTTTTATTTCATCCTAAAGTTTATATCATTTAGACTCATCAAAAAAAAGAAAAAGCCCTTTAAGGGCTTTTTCTTTTTCAAAATAATTGAATCAATTATTTTGCAGCAGCTTGAGCAGCAGCAACTTCTTCAGCGAAAGAAAGTTCAGCTTTTTTCTCAATACCTTCACCCACTTCGAAACGTACGAATTGAGCAACAGTTGTACCTGTAGACTTAAGAACATCAGCAACTTTCTTGTCGTTGTCGATAACGTACATTTGACGCTCAAGAACAACTTCATTTAAGTATTTTTCAACTGAACCAGTTACCATTTTTTCAACGATATTCGCTGGTTTACCAGATTCAATTGCTTTTGCTTCAGCAATTTCTTTCTCTTTAGCGATTAACTCAGCAGAAACACCTTCAGCATTTACAGCAACTGGGTTGAACGCAGCAACGTGCATTGCGATACCTTTACCAGTAGCAGCATCACCAGCAAATGAAACTACAACACCGATTTTTAAACCGTGTTTGTAAACTGCAAGGTTTTCACCTTCAACGATTTGAGCACGACGAACTTGAATGTTTTCACCGATTTTTTGAACAAGCGCAATACGAGCTTCTTCTACAGTTGCACCATCTTCAAGTTTCAATTCAGCAATTTGAGCAGCATCAGTTACATTCGCAGCAAGCGCAGCAGCAGCAACTTTCGCAGAGAAACCAGCAAAGTTTTCGTCTTTAGCAACGAAGTCAGTTTGACAGTTTACTTCTAAAAGAATTGCTTTATTGCCTTCTTGAGCAATTGTAATCGCACCATCAGCAGCAATGTTACCTGCTTTTTTAGCAGCTTTTGCTTGACCAGATTTACGAAGGTTGTCGATCGCTAACTCGATATCGCCACCAGCTTCTGTCAACGCTTTTTTACATTCCATCATTGCTAGACCAGTACGATCACGCAACTCTTTAACCATGCTTGCAGTAATAGCAGTCATGTTATTCTCCTAAATTCGGTCGAGATATGTATCTGTTAACAAAAACGGCCCAAATTAATCATCTGGGCCGTTTTGCTTGATTGATGCTTAAGATGCCACGATTACGTGTCGCAAAAATGACAAATCCGCATCAAATCGCATTAAGCCTCAGGAGCTTCTTTAGCAGCTTCTTCGCCTTTAGCTTGCGCATTAGCTTGAGTTTGAGCGTATTCTTTACCAGCAATAATCGCATCAGCCATCGCAGTAGCGTAAAGAGTTACAGCGCGGATCGCATCATCGTTACCAGGAATAACGAAATCAACGTTATCTGGGTTAGAGTTAGTATCAACGATACCGATTACTGGAATACCAAGGTTCTTAGCTTCTTTGATTGCAATCGCTTCGTGGTCAACGTCGATGATGAACAATGCGTCAGGTAAACCACCCATGTTCTTAACACCGCCAAGAGCACGTTCAAGTTTTTCCATTTCACGAGTACGCTCTAAAGCTTCACGTTTAGTAAGCTTAGCGAAAGTACCGTCAGTAGACTGAGTTTGAAGATCTTTAAGACGGTTGATTGATTGACGAAGAGTTTTCCAGTTCGTCAACATACCACCTAACCAACGGTGATCTACATAAGGTTGACCAGCACGTTGAGCTTGTTCACGGATGATGTTAGAAGCAGCACGTTTAGTACCAACGAACAATACTTTGTTCTTTTTGCTTGCTAGGTTGTTAACAAAGTTCAATGCATCATTTAACGCAGGAACAGTGTGCTCAAGGTTGATGATGTGAATTTTGTTACGCGCACCAAAAATGTATTGACGCATTTTTGGGTTCCAGAAGCGAGTTTGGTGACCGAAGTGCGCACCAGCTTGAAGAAGGTCGCGCATGCTTACGTTGTAATCTGCCATTTTCTTTACCTTAAAAGTTTGGGTTAGGCCTCCATATGTCCGCATTCTCCACCCTTACGGGCACCCAGAGTAATGTGTCGACATATGTGCGGATTTTATTAACCAACATATCATCCGATTAAGTGAATCTATTCACGAAAAGCATTTGATAAATTGGGCGGCTATTTATACCATAGTCACACACAAATTTCCAAAAGTTTTTAAAGATCATGAACAGTACTTATGAAGCACCACGTCGTTTAATTAAATCTGCTGAAGATATCGAAAAGATGCGTGTGGCGGGACGACTAGCGGCAGAAGTTTTGGATATGATCAAACCGCATATCAAGCCTGGTGTGAGTACACTAGAATTGGATACGATTTGTCATGATTATATTGTGAATAAACAAGATGCCATTCCTGCTTGCCTAGGCTATGGTGCTGCGCCTGGTCGTCCTGCATTCCAGCATACGATTTGCACATCAGTAAACCATGTGGTTTGCCACGGTATTCCCTCTGAAAACAAAATCTTAAAGAAAGGTGACATCTTGAATATTGATGTCACTGTGATTAAAGATGGATTTCATGGTGATACCAACATGATGTACATTGTAGGTGGCGAGACTTCTATTCTTGCAGATCGCTTATGCAAAGTTGCACAAGAAGCAATGTATCGTGGTATTGCTACGGTAAAACCTGGTTCGACGATCGGTGATATTGGTCATGCCATTCAAAAATATGTTGAGTCAGAGCGTTTCAGTGTCGTTCGTGAATATTGTGGTCATGGTATTGGCACTGTTTTCCATGATGAACCTCAAGTGCTTCATTACGGTCAACCAAATTCAGGCATGGTTTTAGAAGAAGGTATGACCTTTACAATTGAACCAATGGTCAATGCTGGTGTATGGCAAACTAAACTTCTTGGTGATAAATGGACAGTTGTAACGAAAGATCATAAATTATCTGCGCAATATGAACATACTGTTTTAGTCACTAAAACAGGTGTCGAGGTATTAACTGCTCGCCCTGAAGAGGATTTATCCCGATTTCAATAATTTTAGTTAATTAATAAAGTTAAAAAAGTCAGACCAATTTAAATTGATCTGACTTTTTATTTTGCTAAGTCACTCAATAAGAAATAAATTCACAAACAAACCTAACAAATGTTGGATTTCCTAGAATTAAATTAATGATTTTTATAATTTTTTTTCACAAAAATGAGCAAAAATGCTTTTCAAATTGATTGATTTTATGCTTATATAACTACTAAAGAATGTAAAACAACAACTAGCAACAAAAATGGACAGGGAGTCCCAAATGACGAATAAAGCATTCTGGTGCATGATCGCACCTATTGTTTTTGCATCATCTATAGCGCACTCTGAATCATCATATTTTAGTTTGAAAGATGATGACAGCTTTAAACGCTACTCTATTTCAGTAGGGCCACTTCATGTCATGCCTCAAGGTAAGGCACAACCTCCTAAGATTCGTACTTCGGTACCCGAAGGTCTTGTTGTAGTGAACGGTGATATTGCGATTAGCGATGTAGTACCCATTGTAACCGAAGACACTAGCCCTTTTATTAAATTTGTTTTGGACGCATTAAATTTAGTTCCTGGCGCCAAACTTCCTGCTGCATTAAGTGGTAAATCAAGTGTAAATGGTGTTGAAAGCTGGACTAATTACGGCGCAGGTATGACCGCTGACGATGTCACTACACTCGGAATCATGGTTAATTATCATTTTAACGATAAGATTTCTTTCGAAAGCAAACTCGGAGTTCCTCCTAAAGTTGATATTAATGGTGTTGGAAAAATTCAAGCACCGTTTAAAGCCACATCTACAATCGGAGCTGGAGGCATAACTTTAGATTCTTTACCAATTTATATTGTAGACAATTTAGGGATTACCGACTTAGAAGGACATAATGGCAGTGTTGCAAGTGCTCGTGCGTGGACTCCAATGTGGGAGCTTCAGTATCATTTTGGTGAAACTGGTAAAAATAAATTTAGACCTTATGTCGGTTTAGGACTTATGGTCGCTTACTTCAATGAATTAGAGCTTAATCCTAGTTTGGAAAAAGATTTAATCATTGCTGGGCACCGTATCGCGAATATGAAAAATGGTAAAGCTGGAGATGCTTTACAAAAAGATAAATCCAAGATCACAAGCGATGCAGACCCTAAGGTGAAGCTAGATGCTAAAATTAGCTTTGCTCCTATTGCAACACTTGGCTTCACATATGACTTTAATCCAAATTGGTTTGCAGTTGCGTCAATCAGCTATGCTCACCTCACCGGAACGACCACGATTGAAGTCAGTGACGATAAACTCGGTAAATTATATTCATCAGATATTGACTTAGAGGTAAACCCTATCATTGGTTATGCTGGTGTAGGCTATCGCTTCTAAAACACTTGAGGCATATTGAAGTCACACCCCAATATGCCCAATCCATCACAAATAAAGAAACAATAAGACAATTAATATACATTTTAAAATCCAACTTATATCATAGTTTTCAATAATTTAACAATTGTAAATTAGGATAATAAATTTGATTTCAAGTGAACAAAATGCTTTGCATTTAGACGATTTAATGAATATAAAATGAACTAAAAATTGGACATGGAGTCCTTCAAACAATGAAGAAATTTTTAGTTCCTACAATATTCGTAAGCTCACTCTTTTCTACTCTTAGTTATGCTGAATCAGGATATTTTAGTCTTTCTGATGAGGGTTTTAAGCGCTTTTCAATTTCAGTGGGTGCATTACACGTAATGCCTCAAGGTAAGGCCCAACCTTTTAATGTCAAAACAGTAATCAGCAATGACTATGAATCTAAAGTCGGAGATGTGCGGGCTGAAACTGTAAAAAATAATTTAGACCCAAATCGTGAAAAAAATCCAATTTTGGAAGGTTTTATCAATTTACTTGATTTATTTGGTAGTAAAGTACCTGGTCTTTTAAGTGGCACATCATATATTAACGGTCTTGCAGAGTGGGATAATCCTGGTACTGGTTTAGAAGCTCAAGATGTAACAACTCTTGGAATTATGAGCAGTTATCACTTTACAGATAATTTTTCAGTGGAAATAAAAGGCGGGATTCCTCCTAAAGTTGATATTAAAGGTATTGGCAACATTAAAGCCCCTTTCTCTGCTGATGCAAAACCTTTAGGGGGCGCTTTAGGAAGTCTAAATCTATCGAATAATCTTTTAATCACTAACCTTGAACAATCTTCAAAAGCAGCTGAAGCCCGAGCATGGACCCCTGCTTTTGAATTACAATATCGTTTTGGTGAGACCGGGATTAATAAATTCCGCCCTTACGTTGGCGTTGGATTAATGTACGCTTATTTTAATGAGCTAAAAATGGATCCAGGTATTGAAAAAGATTTAGTCGCCGCTGGGCATATGATCCAAAATATTATTAATCAAAATGCTGGTGCAGCACTCGATAAGAAAGATACCAATGGAAAAATGAAAGTTAATTTAGAAGCAACTGATGTTTTTGCACCTATAGCTACAGTTGGATTCACCTACGACTTTAATGATACATGGTATGCAGTAGCATCTATTAGTTACGCCCACTTGCAGAATGAAACGAAGATCACAGTCGTCAATGAAAATACTGGACAAGAGTTAATCAACTCAAAAGCTGATATCGAGATTAACCCGATATTGGGCTATGCTGGGGTTGGCATGCGTTTCTAAAGCATAGAGTAAGAAAAGAGGCAATTGCCTCTTTTTTTGTAACCAAACAAAAACCAAACATAATTGGCAAATTATTACTACAATGTGTCTGAAAATAAATTTGATAATAAAAATACAAAAATAATCACTTTTTATTTACAGTATTGGACATGGAGTTCCATAATGAAAAAAAAACTAGCTTACTTAGTTGCATCCATCAGTGCGTTAAGTTTTCCAGTCTTCAGTTATGCAGATTCACCTTATTTTAGTTTAAAAGATGGCGATGGCTTTAAACGTTTTTCGGTTTCAGTGGGTGCATTACATGTAATGCCTCAGGGCAAAGCTCAACCGATTAATATTAACACTGCTGTAGCCGAGGGTGAAAACACTCGCGTAGGTGATATCTCTATGAATTCAGTTATTGATAATTTAACTGAAGAAAATACAGGTTTAGCTGATTTAGTTAAATTTCTTGACAACTCAGGACTTAATCAATTACCTAGCCAGCTAAGCGGTACTGCTGATATCTATAATTTGTCACAGTGGAAAGCTGAAGGTACTGGTTTAGAAGCTGATGATGTCACAACACTCGGTATCATGACCAACTATTTTTTCACCGATAATATTTCATTTGAAATCAAAGCTGGTATTCCACCTAAAGTCGATATCCAAGGTAAAGGTCAAATTTATGCACCTTTTAAAGCTACAGCAAAACCAGAATTAGATCTTATTGAGTCAATCCCTGGTGGTATTGAACTTGGAGAAATGTACTTAGAAAAAAATCTACCAATCACTGATTTATCAGCCCACGGTAAAGTTGCAGAAGCTCGTGCATGGACGCCAGCATTCGAATTCCAATATCATTTTGGCAAAACAGGCGTAAATAAATTTAGACCTTATGTAGGGCTTGGTTTGATGTATGCATACTTCAATGAATTGGAAATGAACTCCAACCTTGAAGCTGATCTAATCGCCGCAGGTCATAAAATTGCGAACATCAAATTAGGTGAAGCTGGGAAAGCACTTGATGGAATTGAAAGTACAGCGAATCCTAAAGTTAAACTTGAAGCTAAAGATGCTTTCGCACCTGTAGCTACTGCTGGTTTTACTTATGATTTCAATGATCGTTGGTTTGCAGTCGGATCAATTTCCTATGCGCATCTCAAAGGTGAAACAACAATTACAGTAAACGATGCTGAACTTGGTGAATTAATCAATGCAAAATCAGATATCGAAATTAATCCAATTCTGGGATATGCCGGTATTGGTTATCGATTCTAATTTCCATCAGTCTTCATAAAGCGGCCAAGTGCCGCTTTATTCATTCTAATAACTAAATTTTATTGATTGATAAATTTTTATTCTGTCGTCATGATGCTACTGATCTTTTAAAATTACAAAAAATGCTAAGCGGATTGACCATGTCAGAAACCAAATTTTCAAAACCCCTCATCTTTATGCTCATTGGGAGTGCTTTTATTTTGGCACTCTCCTTAGGTGTCAGACATGGGTTTGGCTTGTATTTAGTTCCAATGAGTCATGAATTTAATTGGAATCATCAAGTTTTTAGTTTAGCAATTGCCTTTCAAAATTTATTATGGGGTGCTGTTCAACCCTTTACGGGAGCGCTAGCAGATAAATATGGGAGTAAAAAAGTCGTTGCCGTAGGCGGGGCCTTATATGCGATTGGACTTGTGATGATAGCATTTAGCTCAACAGGGCTTCTCATCAATCTTAGTCTAGGTTTAATCATTGGTCTGGCTTTATCAGCTACTTCATTTTCTGTTTTGCTCTCTGCTGTCGGACGTGCAGCGCATCCAAGTCGACGTAGTATGGCTATGGGCATTGCCAGCGCAGCAGGCTCTTTTGGTCAATTTATTATGTTGCCAACCACACTTTTACTCTTACAAAATTTTGGTTGGTCATCTGCGCTACTCATCACAGCGATTTTAATTGCATTAATTGTACCCTTGGCTTGGATGCTAAAAGCTCCAATGTATCAAGCGCCTCAAACAGTTGATACGATTGCTAAACCTTCTTTAAGTTTTAAACAAATACTCATAGTTGCCAAAAACCACAAACCTTTTATCTGGTTGGCATTAGGATTTTTAGTTTGTGGATTTCAGGTCGTATTTTTGGGCATTCATTTGCCAGGTTATTTAACTGACCATGGTTTTAGCACCACCACTGGTACTATGTTTTTAGCCTTGGTTGGGCTATTTAATATTGTTGGAACTTACACTGCTGGTTGGCTGGGTGATAAATATTCCAAACCTAAATTGCTCATGTGGTTATATGGACTACGTGGCATCGCCATCATTTTATTCCTCGCATTGCCACTCTCGATCTTTACGATTTATAGTTTTGCCATCATTATGGGTTTATTATGGTTATCAACCGTCCCCCTTACCAATGGTATTGTTGCCAATATGTTTGGCGTTAAATATCTCACCATGCTAAGTGGAATTGTATTTTTCACTCACCAAGTTGGTTCATTTTTTGGAGGATGGTTGGGTGGCTTAAATCATGATATGACAGGCAATTACAATATTATTTGGATGATGTGTATTGCGCTCAGTATCTTCGGTGTATTCATTCATTTATTTGTTAATGAGGAGAATGTCGTCAATGACTAATCGCTTCAATCTGCTCAACATCAGCATATTCATCGGAGTCATCCTTCTGCTTAGTCTATCGATTACTTTGTGGATGAACACTCCTGATTTATTTACATATTTTAATCAAGCTTTTTGCGCACATTAATTCATATAATTTCATGGTTTTGACAGCTCAGTTTTTTAAATTCCTCAATCAAATAATCTAATAAACATCTCACGGCAGGCATCATGCCTTGTCGTGATGTATAGGCAACATGAATAACGCCACGTGGCAACTCCCATTCAGGGACTAATTCTACAAGAGTGCCTTGATTAAGCTCTTCATAAACAAACACTCTAGGTAATGATGCTATTCCAACACTGTTCAACACTGCAGATTTCATGGCAGCAAAATTATCAGTTTTGAGTCTTGGAAAGAATTCTACTTCTTGAAACTTATTAACTGTGTCAAATTTGGATTGAAATCTCCAAATCGATTTTGGGACATGAAAACCTATACTCGGAAGTTGTTCAAGGTTATCCAAATGGATAGGCTCATGAATCTGTTGAATTAATTCAGGCGTTGCCACTAACACATGTTGCCAAGCATCAAGCTCTCGTACAATCAAGTCGCTATCTTCAAGTGGTAAATTTCTCACCCTAACAGCCAAATCAATCCCCTCTTCTATGAGATCAATTTTACGATTTGTTGCGACCAGATGAACTTGAACACGTGGGTAATGTTGCATGAATTTAGCAATCATATTCCCCAATGGAAACTCAACCAAACCAATTGGACACGAGATTCGAATTAAACCTGAAGGCTCGCTCGACAAACTTTGCTCTACAAAATTTTCTGCCGCCTCCACTTGATCCAAAATCTTAATACAATATTCAAAAAATTCTTGACCAACTGCGGTTACGGCAAACTTTCGTGTATTTCGTTGCAATAATCTTACGTGTAAACGGTTTTCCAAATCTGAAATATGACGAGACAACTTAGATTTTGTAATACCTAAAGCTTCACTTGCCTTAGTAAAACCTTGATATTTAACGACTTGCACAAAATAGTAGTAATCATTTAAATTTTGCATAATTGTTTCATTTTTGGAATTATCTGTTGAGAGAATCGCCCTGTAATCTCATCAATATACCTCAATATCATGATTAGAACGATATATAGAGGAATACAAATGACACAAGTTCAGAAAGTCTATACCAGCGATCGAAGCACATGGGTGGGTGATGGTTTTCCAACAAACTCCATGTTACCCATGCATGAAATAGGAAATCATACCAGCCCATTCTTGGTAATGGGTTATACAGGTCAATATCGATTTTCTCCAAGTCACCACCAACGCGGTGTTGGTTTACACCCCCACCGTGGTTTTGAAACGGTGACGATTGTCTATGACGGCGAATTAGAGCATCGTGACTCAAAAGGCAATCATGGAAAAATTGGTCCAAACGAAGTGCAATGGATGACCGCAGGTAAAGGTATTCTGCATGAAGAACATCATTCGGAAGCTTTTGCAAAAACTGGCGGAGTTTTGGATATGGTTCAACTTTGGGTAAATCTACCAGAGCATGCCAAGATGACTGAGCCGAGATATCAGGAATTGACTGAGCAAAATATTCCTGAAGTTTTAACTCACGATGAGCAAACCAAGATTCGTGTTATTGCTGGTCAATATCAAATCGGCTCAACTGTTTATCAAGGACCAGCTCAAACATTTAGCAACATGAATGTTTATGACATTAGACTTAATCATGGAGCACGCCTTCCATTAAATCTTATGCCAAACTGGAATCATCTGATTTTCATCCTTGATGGAGAAGTTGAGATTGATGGTCAGATCTATACAGCCATGCAAACGCTTTATCTTGATCCAACATCAACAGGGGTAGAAATATTTGCTCATCGTACGGCGAAAATTCTTTGCTTAAGTGGTGAACCATTGAATGAACCCATTGTTGCCCACGGTCCTTTCGTCATGAATACTCAGGAAGAAATCGCGCAAGCATTTGATGATTTCAGAAATGGAAATTTTGCTTAATTTAACATCCACAAGCCTTATCATTTTCAAGATAAGGCTTACCCTCATCACTCTTCATTCATTTCAAATACCTGTCATAATCCCCTATTAGACTTAGTTCAAAAACAACATACGATTACAAAATGAAATCAGATACTTTTCCTAAAGTTAGCTTATCAACACTTTTTTTTATTTTTCTAAAATTAGGATGTATTTCATTTGGTGGTCCTGCAGCGCATTTGGTGTTATTTCATCGCACTTTTGTTGATCAACTCAAATGGTTAAGCTCTCATGAATACGGACAATTGGTCGCATTAGCACAATTGTTGCCAGGTCCGACAAGTAGTCAAGTGGGATTATCGATAGGATATTTATCCAAAGGATATTGGGGGGGCTTTATTGCTTGGTTAGGATTTACATTACCTGCCTTCATTCTAATGACTTCATTTGCTATTTTTGGTCAATATGTTTTTTCCGATATACCTCTTGAACTATTTCACGTCATCCATTTGATTGTATTAGCCGTCGTCATTTGGGCTTTTTTACAAATGTTCAAAAGCTTCTGTACTGAAATTTGGCAGTATGTCCTGATGCTGAGTTCTGCTTTTTTTATTTATTTTACACAGTGGAGCTATAGTCAAATTTTCTTAATTTTAGTGTCTGGATTCATTGGCTTAGCTTTTACAAAAAAAGGAAAATCTCAGCCATCACCGCACATCAAAACCACTCAGACATCTCCAAAATATCATTATCTCTGGCTCATCCTGTTTGTCGCTTTATTTATTTTTTTTCCTGCGCTGCAATTTATCTATTCATCAAGCTTGCTTAGAAATATAGAAAGCTTTTATCACACTGCTTCAATGGTTTTTGGGGGCGGTCATATCATCCTGCCACTCATGTATGAAGATTTTGTGCTTACTCAACACATCACTGCGGAACAATTTGACTTAGGCTATGCATTTGCTCAACTTATTCCAGGCCCTTTATTTAGCTTTGCAGGATACGTTGGCACATATTTAGGATTTACCGCATCGCCTTTACTTAACGCTGCGATTGCAACCAGTATAATTTTCCTGCCCTCATTTCTGCTTATTTTCGGCACGCTCCCTTATTGGTCAAAATGGGTCAAAAACAAAAAGATTGCAGCAGCCGTAGCTGCTATTAATGCAGCGGTCATCGGATTATTACTCTGTTTAATTGCTCAAATGGCTGAAAAACATCTACATTCGATTTATGATTTTATTTTTATCGGCATTGTCATTCTTTTACTGAGATCAAAAATCCCTGTCATCATCTCTTTATTAGCGAGCTTTGTTAGCTATGGAGCTTTATTGTATTTTGTAATTTAAAGATCAAACTTAAATGCAAAAATAAAAAAACTCGCAAGCCTGAACTTGCGAGTTTTTTGTCATCACGTCGCCTTAAAACAAGCGATTCATCCCGTTTAACGTTGCTACGCGATAAGCTTCAGCCATCGTTGGGTAGTTAAACGTTGTCTCAACAAAATACTTGATGGTGTTGTTCGGACTATTCATCACGGCTTGACCAATATGAATAATTTCAGAAGCATTATTACCAAAGCAATGCACACCTAAAATTTCTAAGGTTTCGCGATGGAACAAAATCTTTAACTCACCCACTGTATCACCCGTGATTTGTGCACGAGCGAGGTGACGGAAAGACGCCTGACCAACTTCATAAGGAATTTTTTCTTCAGTTAATTCCTGCTCAGTTTTACCAATTGATGAAATCTCTGGAATGGTATAAATACCAGTAGGGATATCAACCACGGGTTGGATACCTTGTTCACCGCTCATAATCGCGCCAGCACAACGACCTTGGTCATATGCAGCTGAAGCTAGAGACGGCCAACCAATCACATCACCCGCAGCATAAATGTTTTCAACTTCAGTTTGATACTGCTCGTTCACTGATAGTTGTCCGCGGCTGTTTGGTTTGATGCCAACATTTTCCAAGCCAAGACCATCTGTATTACCAGATCGACCATTACACCATAGAATTGCATCAGCTTTAATTTTCTTGCCACTTTCAAGATGCAACACCACATGATCATCAAATGTTTCTAAGTGATCAATCTGCTCATTGTGGCGAATCAATACACCTTGTTCACGTAAGTGATATGACAATGCATCAGCAATTTCGTCATCTAAATAGCTCAGTAATTTATGCTGAGTATTAATCAAATCAACTTTGTGATCTAAGCCAATAAAGATAGATGCATATTCACAGCCAATGACACCAGCGCCATAAATAATGATTTTTTGAATTGAAAAATCTAGGTCTAAGATTTTGTCAGAATCAAACACACGTGGGTGATTGAAATCTAAAATTGAAGGACGATATGGACGACTACCTGTCGCAATCACCAACTGTTTAAAAATAATCGTTTCTTTCACACCTTCAGGCGTGAAAATCACAACCGTATTTTGGTCTTGGATATAAGCACGACCGTGGAAAATATCAATGCGGTTACGGTCGTAAAAACGCGAGTGTGTATCCACTTGCTGTTGGATCACTTTATGCGCATTACGGAGCACCTGCTTCATGGTGAATTGTTTCCAATCACCCACTTTTTGGAACATTGGATCACGTTGATAACGGATAATGCTAGAAACCGTTTGACGTAAAGCTTTACTTGGAATGGTTCCTACATGAGTACAGTTACCACCAAGTTGTTCACGCATATCAACTACTGCAACGCGCTTGCCTGATTTGGCAAGTTTCATTGCCGCACCTTCACCAGCAGGGCCTGAACCTAAAACGACTGCATCATATTTGACAAAGGTTCCACTCACGACCTCTTTCTTACGCGGCATTCAATGCTCCTATACAATTATCTCTTCATTTATCTAACTTATATTATGACTGAAAATGCATACATTTGCTGTATTTCAATACCATATATTGCTTGATAGCCACATTTATTTTATGAATATCGTTTTTGCCCAATTTATGCATAAATTCGCTATAATAAGAGACCTATTTTTAATATTTCCTCCCGTCACACATTAGTGGAATCGTTGAATATGTCAGAAAACCGTAAACCAGTACAGGGTGAAAAACTTCGTGGCGCTGAGAAAGTCGCACGTATTCCTGTAAAAGTGATTCCTACGGTTGAAGCACCTCGTAAACCAGACTGGATTCGCGTCAAAATGGCTGCACCAGAAGAGGTTCAACGCATTAAATCAACTTTACGTGAACAAAAATTACATACAGTGTGTGAAGAAGCTGCATGTCCAAATCTTCCTGAATGTTTTGGTGGTGGTACAGCAACTTTCATGATTATGGGTGACATTTGTACACGTCGTTGCCCATTTTGTGATGTGGCACATGGTCGTCCGAATGCATTAGACCCAGATGAACCACGCCACATGGCTGAGACAATTGCAAACTTAGGTTTGAAATACGCTGTCATAACATCTGTAGACCGTGATGATCTACTCGATGGTGGAGCGCAACACTTTGTTGATTGTATTAAAGAAGCGCGTGCTTTAAGTCCTAATACATTATTGGAAATTTTAGTACCTGATTTCCGTGGTCGTATGGATGTTGCATTACGCATCATGACGGAATGTCCTCCAGATGTGTTTAACCACAACATTGAAACCGTACCACGTTTATACAAAGCAATGCGTCCAGGTTCAGACTATCAACATTCCTTAAATCTTCTTAAAATGTTTAAAGAATACTGCCCAGATATTCCAACTAAATGTGGCTTGATGGTAGGTATTGGCGAAACTGAAGAAGAAGTTCTCTCACTTCTTGATGACCTCAAAGCACACGATGTTGACTATGTAACGATTGGTCAATATTTACAACCATCGAAAGAACATGCACCAATTGATCGCTTCGTCACACCTGAAGAGTTCGAACGCTATACAGCACATGGGCAAAAATTAGGCTTTAAAAATATTTGGGCTGCACCAATGGTACGTTCAAGTTATTTTGCTGATCGTCAATACTATGGCGAACCAGTACCAGCAGTTCGTCGTAAAGCTGATCCTGCAAAGAAAATTACTGTTCAAACAATCGAAGCATAATTCTTCTTACTTTAAAGCCCTCGTATGAGGGCTTTTTTGTTTGTGGTTTTTATAATTCTCAATTACTTATTGACACATTTCTTATCTCTCTTCAGCTTGAATTTTGAATATTTTTCAAACAATCTTATCCAATATAAGTATTAATATGCGTCCGTTTTAGAACTCAACGCTTTCGTTTCACATTTCATGATCCAATATCGCTGTAGATCTGATGTTTGTGCTTTGATTAAATTTACTGTGGGTATTGGCTCCATGACCAAATCATAAATGGAGCAGTTCATAATGTTTTTTATACTCAGTTTAATTATTCTATTTATAACACTCTGGGCTATTTTTTATTTTGAATTCTCAAGAACTTCTGGGGCTATCACACTCACAGTCGTATCTATTTTAGTCGCGTTGATCAGCCCTTGGTCGCTGATACTCGGTATTCCTTTTATCCTAATTTCATTGATTGTCAGTATTGATACGTTAAGGATGAAATTTATTACACAACCTGCCTATAAAGCTCTAGCCAATGCAATGCCAACAATGAGTAGTACGGAGCGTGAAGCATTGGATGCAGGAACCAGTTGGTGGGAAAAAGAATTATTTATGGGGGCACCAGACTGGAAGAAATTTGATCAGTATCCGTACCCCACGCTGTCTGAAGAAGAACAATCATTTATCGATCATGAAGTTGAACAGCTCTGCCAGATGCTGGATGAATGGGATATTCATCATCATCGTAAAGACCTCCCTGAAGAAGTTTGGTCATTTATTAAATCCAAAGGTTTTCTGGGTTTAATTATCCCTAAAGAATACGGCGGTAAACAATTCAGCTCATTTGCTCAAAGCCGTATCATGAGTAAGATTGCCTCACGCTCACTTACCACTGCTGTCAGTTGTATGGTGCCTAACTCTTTAGGTCCAGGAGAATTACTCTTACACTATGGTACTGAAGATCAGAAGAATCGTTATTTACCAGGTTTAGCAAAAGGTGAAGAGATTCCATGTTTCGGTTTAACAAGCCCTGAAGCAGGTTCAGATGCAGGTGCTATTCCTGATACAGGTGTGGTTTGTTATGGTCAATTTGAAGGACAAGAAGTTCTTGGCCTAAAAATGAATTTTTCCAAACGTTGGATTACACTTGCCCCTGTTGCTACGGTGGTCGGTTTAGCTTTCAAATTATATGACCCTGAAGGCTTACTAGGTGATAAAAACAAAACTGAATACGGAATCACATGTGCCCTATTACCAGCTGATCATGAAGGTGTGATTGTAGGAGCACGCCATAATCCAGGTTCACCATTTATGAATGGTACCGTGGATGGTAAAGATGTCTTCATTCCGCTAGATTGGATTATTGGTGGTGTAGAAAATGCAGGTAAAGGCTGGCGTATGCTAATGGAATGTCTGGCAGTTGGCCGCGGTATTTCTCTTCCAGCATTATCAACAGCTGCAGGTGAAATGTGTTATTTAAATGTCGGCGCCTTTGCTCGTGTCCGTCAACAATTCAAAATTTCAGTCGGTAAATTCGAAGGTGTTCAAGAGGTTTCAAGTGATATCGCTAGCGATACCTATATGCTTGAAGCTTTCCGTTACTTAGTCACTTGTGGTTTAAACCAAGGGGGTAAGCCCGCAGTTATGACCGCAATGGCAAAATACTACGCAACTGAGACCATGCGTAAGATTGTTAATCATAGTATGGACATTGTGGGCGGCCGTGCTATCCAAATGGGTCCTCGTAACTTCTTGGCGCTCATGTACCAAGCGATCCCTGTTTCGATTACTGTTGAGGGTGCCAATATTCTGAGTCGCTCACTGATGATTTTTGGTCAAGGTTCGATGCGTTGTCATCCCTATTTATTTGAAGAATTACAACTTTTACAAGCAGAAAATAAAGATGCAGCCTTAAAAGAGTTTAATTACATTCTTTATAAGCATTTCGGTTATACATTCAATCGAACCGCTAAATCATTTGCTTATGGTTTTATAGGTGGATCAACAGAAGGCTCAGCAAAAGCGGATGATTTCAGTCGCCCCTACTACAAAACCATTAATCGTTTGAGTGCTAATTTTGCCTTAGTCGCAGATATGTGCTTAGGCCTCCTTGCAGGTGATATCAAACGCAAAGAAATGCTGTCTGGACGATTAGCAGATATGCATTCACACTTATTTATTGCGACTGCAATTCTTAAATTTTATGAAAATGGTCAACGTACTGAAGCTGAACAACTGCATGCTAAACTCGCACTTGAGAAAGCATTATATGCATCTCAAGAAGCGTTCTATGGTCTGTTTGATAACTTCCCTGTAAAAATTGCCGCAAGTTTAGTCAAACTTATTTGTTTCCCTTTTGGTCGTCCTATTACTCAACCATCGGATGCCTTGAAACTTAAATTAGGTGAACTAATTCTTCAGGAAAATGCTTTCCGCAATGAATTAAAAAAACATGTCTTCTATAGTACTGATCCCGATGATGTCAATGGGCGCATGGAGTCTACATTCCAAATGTTGCTTCAAATTGAGGAATTATGGAATAAGTTTAAAAAGGCTGAATCCAAAGGCCAATTTACAGGTCTGACTTTTGAAGAGCACATTGAGTCTGCTCTTAATGACAAGTTCATCACTCAGGCTGAAGCAGATCAGTTACTTACGTATAACGCTAAACGTTTTGACAGTATGTTGACCGATGTTTTCGATACTGAACTTAACCAGAGTTTAGAACTTGAGAACCCTCACGCTCAGGTGTTGTCAAAATCTACACAATACTAGTCACTCAATTGCTTCTGAAAAAACGATCCTACAGGGTCGTTTTTTATTTTTCATTCCACTTTTTATATTTCATTCCACTATGGTGTTATAGAAAACAACATCAAAATAAGCGAAATTAAATGAAAACAAAATAATGAATCTTTATTCATTTTTTATGATGATGTGATTACAACTAATAAAATAGCTGTCATTAAATTTTGAACATATGAAATTGACACGCATTTGAATCATATAAACTACAGGACAAGGATCAACGCTATGAGTCAAGAAATCGTATTAGTTGCAGGTAGCCGTACCGCTATGGGTAGCTTTCAGGGAGGACTTTCAAGCTTAACAGCCCCGCAACTTGGTGCTGAAGTCATTAAAGCCGTACTTGACCAATCTAAGCTTGCTGCAGACCAACTAGATGAAGTGATTATGGGCTGTGTTTTACCTGCGGGATTAAAACAAGGTCCTGCTCGTCAAGCGATGCGAATTGCAGGTGTACCAGATCATGTAGGTGCAACAACGATCAATAAAATCTGTGGGTCTGGCATGAAAGCCGTGATGCAAGCTGCAGATGCCATTAAAGCTGGCTCGGCAAATATTATTGTCGCTGGCGGAATGGAATCCATGTCGAATGCACCTTATCTCATGGACAAAGCACGCGCAGGTTACCGTATGGGACATGGCAAAGTGATTGATCACATGTTCCAAGAAGGTTTGGAAGATGCTGAAACTGGCTATTCAATGGGTATTCTTGCTCAAGAAATGGCAGATAAGAAAAACTACACACGTGAACAACAAGACGATTTCGCGATTCGCTCCTTAACTCGTGCTCAGAATGCGATTCAAAATAATTATTTCAAAGATGAAATCACCCCCGTTACAGTAAGTTCACGTAAAGGCGATGTCATCGTTGCCCAAGATGAAAATCCATTTACAGCAAAAATTGATAAAATTCCTACGCTACGCCCAGCATTTGCTAAAGACGGTACAATTACTGCAGCCAATGCCAGTTCAATTAGTGATGGTGCATCAGCATTTTTAGTGACTTCTGCTGAACTCGCAACAGCAAAGGGACTTTCAACTTTAGCAACGATTAAAGCTTACGCAACGCACTCTCAACACCCATCAGAATTTACCATCGCACCTGTTGGTGCAATAGAAAAAGTATTAAACAAAGCGGGCTGGACTGTTGAAGACGTGGATTTGTGGGAAATTAATGAAGCGTTTGCGATGGTGACCATGGCAGCGATCGATGCTTTTCATTTAGATCCTGAAAAAGTGAATATCCACGGTGGAGCTTGTGCACTCGGACATCCATTGGGGTCATCAGGTTCACGAATTATTTTGACTCTCATCCATGCATTAAAACGCTTAGGTAAAACAAAAGGTGTTGCCGCACTTTGCATTGGTGGTGGAGAAGCAACTGCGATTGCGATTGAAATCCCAGCTTAATATTTATGCTATAGCGCATCTCAAGATGCGCTTTTTTTATGAGGAAAAAAATGTCAAAACAAGATTATGAAAATGGTTTAAAAGTTCGTACAGAAGTGATGGGAGAAACTTTTGTCAAACGTGCACAAGACAATACAGTTCCATTTACTCAACCACTTCAAGATTGGATTAATGAGCATGCATGGGGTTCAACTTGGCAACGTGAAGGCGTTTTACCGCGCAAGTATCGTTCGTTAATCACGATTGCATTTTTAACAGCCCAAAAAAGCCCAACAGAACTTAAAGGTCATGTACGTGGCGCTTTAAACAACGGCGCAACTGTTGAAGAAATCCAAGAGGTTCTTTTGCACAGCTTGCCATACTGTGGTGCTCCAGCTACCCAAGAAGCATTTAGAGCCGCGTTAGAAGTCATTAATGAATATCAACAAAGCTAATCTCATTGAGCATTCATAGATAAACCGCTTAATCTACATTAAGCGGTATTTAAGGTATTTCGACGGTAGATTTAACTTAATTCAATTTTAGATTGATGTTCAAGCACCTGAACCACAGCTGAAAAATCAGAATCTTGGGCTTTCACTTTTTCAATTTGCATATACTGATTTTGTATAAGTTGCATCGTTGGCAAATCCAAAGCTTGCTCTTGAATTAGATCGGTCGCAATTCCAATATCCTTTTGTAAAAGATCTAAGGAGAAGGTTTTTGGAAATGCACGACTCAAGACACGTTGCGCCATAATATTTTCAGACATTGAACTTTTACCACTAGAATGATTAATACAATTCAATGCACTATTCAAATCTACTCCTTTTGACTTTAATACCGTCAATCCTTCTGCAAGTGCCCATAGATGGGTTGCCATCAACGTATTATTCACCGCTTTAACAGCAAATCCAGAACCACTCTCCCCGACATATTCAATTAATCCTGCAAATGCATGAATAATCGGTTTTGCACGCTTATAAGCATCGAAATCACCCCCAACCATTACCGTCAGTGTCCCTTTTTCAGCACCTATAGTTTGCCCAGAAACGGGGGCATCTAAATATTCAACACCATTAAATTTCAACTGATTTGCAAGTTTTAAAGCACTTATAGGTACACCACTGGTACAGTCGATCCATACGCTCCCCTTGACCGGAGGATTTTGAGCAATAAGCTGTTCGACATCTGCACTGGTGGGTAAGCAAGTGAAAATAAAATCTGCTTTCACTGCTTGATCGACAGAGGTCGCTTTAGTACCAAATGTTTGTGCATGTTCTTCTGCTTTTTCAAAATTACGGTTCCAAACTAAAACTTCAAATCCTAGTTTTGGTAAATGGCTCGCCATGTGCCATCCCATAGCACCTAAACCGATAAATGCAATTTTCATTTTTAATTTCACCTTAAATTTGAGTGTTAGGGAGTGCCGTTGCTTCTGCTGAATGCGGTTTGTTTTCGAGCTCTACTGTTTGCGCATTCTTATCTTCTCGATTTAAGAAAAGATTCAATAAAATAGCCGCTAATGTTGCAGTCCCTATTCCACCCAAATCAAAATGGCCAATTTGTAAACTATAATTGCCTGTCCCCATAATTAAGGTGACAGCAGCAATCAACAGAGTACTGTTTTTGGTAAAATCTACGCGGTTGTCCACCCAAATTTTAGCACCGGCCACTGTAATCAGACCGAAAACAACAATCGAAGCTCCCCCTAATAATGCGACAGGAATCGTACTAATAACCGCGCCAAATTTTGGTGATAGACCTAGCAAAATTGCAAATACGCCAGCAAATAAAAATATGGTGGTCGCATAAATTTTGGTTACCGCCATCACACCAATGTTCTCAGCATATGTCGTCATTCCTGTTCCACCCACTGATGCAGACAAGGTCGTACATACACCATCTGCAAAGAAACCTCGTCCCATATATGGTGAAAGATTACGTCCAGTCATTGCAGATACCGCTTTGAAATGTCCTAGATTCTCTGCAACTAAGATGATCGCTACGGGAGCAATAAGCAGCATGGCATTAAATTCAAACACTGGCGCATGAAAAGTAGGTAAACCGAACCAAGCTGCCTCACTGACTTTAGTAAAATCGATCGCTGTACCAAAACCCAAAACATTGGTGAGTAAAAAATAAATAAAGTAAGAAGCCACTAAGCCAATGAGCAATAACAATCTACGGATCATGCCCTTAGTAAATACGGCGATTACACTAATACAAATAATCGTGATTAGAGCCATCCATGAATCAAACTGATTAGCAGAGACACTTTTGATCGCCACTGGCGCTAAATGCAAACCAATGATCATCACAATTGCTCCAGTCACAATTGGTGGCATCAATTTTTCAATCCATGCTGTGCCAGTTTTCATCACGATCAAACCGATCAAGGCGTACAAAATACCGCATGCAATGGTACCGCCAAGTGCTAAGCCTAAGTTTGGATTTAAGCCAACACCGGTATAACCAGTGACTGCAATGACTGCTCCAATGAAAGCGAAGCTCGAGCCTAAATAGCTCGGCATACGCCCCCCAGTCATTAGGAAAAATAATATTGTCCCAATACCCGTAATAAACATTGTAAGATTCGGATCGAAACCCATCAGTAAAGGGGCAAGTACTGTTGCTCCAAACATTGCAAATGCATGCTGCAGCCCCAATACCATACTTTTACCTGGCGGCAAGTACTCATCTACTTGAACTGCGGTCGTGTCTAGATTTCCTTGGAAAGGTTTAAATTTTGGAAACCATGTTTCTTTTGTGCTCATCGACCTTCTCCTGATCAAGCATGCTGTTTTAGACCATTGGAACTGGCTCGCAATATGCTCGGTTAAAATACATGAGGGCTTTTTCACCCGCTTGCTGTTTCATCCCCTTTACATGGCAGAACAAAACATCATGACTGCCTACCGATAAACTTTGTACGACTTCACAATCAAAACTCACTAGCGCACCTTCTAAAATAGGTGCACCTGTGACTAATGTTGACCAGTCCCCCTTTTCGAAACGTTCTGCCATTGGAGTTTTACCCCCAAACACATTCGATAAATGCTTTTGACTACTGCTTAAAGTATTGACACACAAAACCTGATTACTTTTAAATGTTTCAAATACTGATGCTGATCGATTTAGACATACCAGCAATGTTGGTGGCGTATCTGTCACACTACATACAGCTGAAGCTGTGAAGCCAGCTTTTCCTGCTAGACCAGCTGTAGTAATGACATTGACAGCTGCACCTAAATTCGACATTCCTTGTCTAAAAACCTGTTGGTCAATGTTGAGTGTGGCACTCACTGCCTCGGGTAAATTGATTGATTTCACATTTGCATTCATAGTGTTCTCCATCCCTCATCGCCTAAACAGTCAGGGAGGGACTCATAATAGGTTGATGAAAGCTTTCAAATTAAACATGAGCAATCGAAGCAATTTCGATGAGTGCATCAGGTTTGACTAATCCTGTTTGAACACAATAACGAGCTGGTTCTGCATTCGGAAAATATTCGGCATATACTTCATTCATTGCAGCGTAGTTTGCCCAATCTGTCAGAAAAATATGATTGAAAGTAATGTCTGACATTTTTCCGCCAGCAGTTTCGATGACCTTCTTTATTGTTTCAAGGACATGGCGTGTCTGTGCTGCTACGTCTCCAACATGAACTACATTGTTGTTTTCATCAAAAGGCAAAGTGCCTGAAACATAGACAATGTTGTCTGCTTTAGTTGCTGGCGAATACGGTGCGAGTGGCTTACCTGAACCCACTGGAATAATGACTTCTTTTGACATGACTTATTTCCTAATTTTAAAATTTATAAATATCTATGCGCTTTCAGCGAGTGTTGGTTGATCTGCAAAACTACTGACAAAACTTTCTGTATCCGACACCCATCCAAAGAAGGTTTTTATGTTGTACATACTTGCGACATGGGCTTCTTTTGGCCCTGCTTGATGACAGGCATCGTCTAAAGCCACGCCAAAATATTCTAGAAAGAAGCCATCTCTGAGCGTCGATTCAACGCATACATTGGTCGCGATACCAACAAAAACCAAATTACGAATTCCACGCACTCTGAGCATGCTGTCTAGCGCTGTGTTAAAGAATCCACTATAACGAGGCTTTTCAATCACAATATCTTGAGGAGCTGGCACCAACTCATCAATCAACTCAAAATCCCAATCCCCTTTTGCTAACAATTTGCCTTGTAGCTCAGGACGCTTACGCATGGTCTTCAGTGCATTTGATTTATGAAAGTTTGGTGAATCAATACCACCTGCTTCACGATATTGATTATCCCAACCGTTTTTGAAATAGATCACTTGAATACCAGCATCATGTGCTGCAGAAACTGCCTTTTTAATATTTTCAACCACAGGTTTTGTCGTCGACACATCAAACCCAGCAAGATCTAAATAACCACCTTTTGACGTATACGCATTTTGCATATCAATCACGATTAATGCTGTTTGCTCAGGTGCAAGCACAATATTTTCCGGTTCGGCTTTGAGTTTTACACCCGTACCCGCTTGTGCAGTAAATCCAGCTTCAACGGTATTTTCTAAATGACTCATGCGATTTTCTCCAACACAGGTTCTGAACTCATTCCTTCAACCACAACATGTTCACGACATTTCATAAGCGGCTGAATCCGTTGTCCAAAACTTTCAACACCTTTAACAAAATCATCAAATGTCAGTAAAATGCCTTCAGTTCCTTTTACCTCGCTAATCTCATCTAGCATTTTTGCGATAGTTTCGTAAGAACCCACTAACGTCCCCATATTGATGTTGACTGGTGATACTGATGAAGCCATTTGACGAATATTAGTATCTGCACCAGATTTAGTATCCTTTCCGCCTTGATTCATTAACCAGTTGATCGCTTCAATATCAGCGCCATCGTTATAATGTTGCCACTTCGCCATCGCTTCTTCGTCTGTTTCAGCAGCGATAATCATGAACAAAACGTAGGTTTGAACATCACGACCCGTAATATCTGTTTTTGCTTTTAAACGATCGTTGATTTCTGCATATGCTGTTGGTGTATTAAGCCCTTTACCAAAAACAAAATTGTAATCAGCGTGTTGAGCAGAAAATTCCAAACCTGTATCCGATTGACCAGCGCAGATAATTTTCATCTCTGCTTGCGGGCGTGGGCTAACTCGGCAATCATCCATTTGGAAATGGTCACCTTTAAAATCAGATTTACCTGTTGCCCATAATTCACGCAGAATTTGTACGTATTCAGATAAGTATTCGTAACGCTTTCCGAAATATTCATCACCGGGCCACATGCCCATTTGGGTATATTCTGGCGCTTGCCAACCTGTGACGACATTTAGGCCGAAACGACCATTCGAAATTGAATCAATCGTAGATGCCATGCGTGCAACTATGGCAGGCGGCATCACTAGCGTCGCAGCTGTTGCATAAATTTTTATTTTGCTGGTGACTGCAGCAAGACCCGCCATAAGCGTAAAAGTTTCAAGGTTGTGATCCCAAAACTCAGTTTTACCCCCGAAACCACGCAGCTTGATCATAGACAATGCAAAGTCAAAACCGTAATGCTCTGCGCGTTGGACAATTTTTTTATTTAACTCAAAACTTGGTTTGTATTGAGGAGCATTTTCTGAGAGTAACCAGCCATTATTTCCGATCGGACAAAAGACACCAATTTTCATATCTAACACTCCTAATTTAACGATCAGTTAAATTTGATTTAGTAGGATTAAGCTTTCGAGCTTGTATTAGATATTTAGCAAATGATGTGCCAATTATTATTTCATTATATATTACAACAACTTAATAATCTTATATTTTACCTTATGATAAATTAATCACATAATCCCAATACCCATTACTCCTAAATAACGTCATAAAAAAGTGCACAAGATGTTCCAAAAAAATACCATTTGGTAAAATAATTAAAAAACCCACGATCTCAATCGTGGGTTTTTATATGCAATTGAAAAGTTTCAAATGCTAGAGTGATCGAAGAAATTGAATAAGTGCCTGATTAGTGATATTTGGCTCAGTCACAGTAGAAGCATGTGCACCTACATCAAAAATTGAGCATTGTGCATGTACAAAATTTTTCTGAAGATCAAGAGTCTTATGTACTGGAACCAAGAAATCATCACGATTTGCAATCAAGTGAATTGGAGTTCGTTGAAGTGCGGTGATATGTTCATTCGTTATTTTAAATTCCTTTAAAGCCTTCAGACGTCTCAGTACATTCTCTTTTGGTGGAAAGTTTCGGAGTTGATTATTTTCTGCTTGTTGTATTTGATCGATATTAACAGAGATCCATACAGGTGGATAAAGAAATAATGCTTGAGCTCTAACATATGCCTCTGCACCAGCATTTTGTAATAACGATTCTCGAGCTTCAAAACATTTGAGCGTATGTGGATCTAGTGAGTCCCACGCATTAATACTGGTCAAACTCAACATTTCCAATTTTGTATTTTGAATTAAAACGGCTAACTCCGCTCCAATATGCCCACCTAAAGCATGACCGATAAAATGGAATTCATCGATCTTTAGATCCTCTAAAATCTGTATCACTTGTATTGCCATATCGGTCATTGAATAAGTTGGTGCTAGTAATGCAGCATCTGCATGACATCCTTGTTGATCATATGTAATGACATGAAAAAATTGAGTCAATATATCTAATTGAGGATGCCAAAAATGTCCATGCCCTCCTAACCCTGAAGATAACAACACAAATTGAGCATCAGGATTAGCTTTGCAGTAAAAAACTTGATACGTCATAAATTTTAACTATCGATAAAAAAATATCTACAACTCTTCTGCAATTAACATGCCCAAGCTAATTCAATAAAAAAATTTATTTCTAAAATGCTAAATTTATAATTCTAAAGATAAACAATAATTGTTATCATTTACAATAATTACATACACTCACACTTTCTTACTTTTATGAACAGTACAGAATTCGAACTACCAGGCGAGTTAACACTTGGGAATCAAGTAAAAAAAACTCGTAAGACTACTCAATCAGTTTCTATTAGTTATCGCCTGATGGTGCTCTATCGTTTTTTATTGGCGGGTATTGGAGGTTATTTGCTTGCATCCCTCTCTGCTATCGTGATTGCACAAACATTTAGCACATATCAATCTAGCGCAGCGATGTCAGCAACGCTCATTGCTTTCTGTTTACAGTGTGCAGCGTTTATTTGGGTTTTTATGGTTCACAAAACCAGAAAAGCTACACTGGGCATCGTCTTACCTAGCCTTGCTTTATTTCTCATCTATAAAATCATGGGGAACTAATTCATGAGAAGTGATGCCAAAGCTGAAGGCCCACGCCAGTCTATGTCATGGTTACATACTTGGGCTAGTTTGATACTAGGATGGTTGCTGTATGCCATCTTTGTAACCGGTACTTTGAGTTTTTTCCAAGCAGAAATCAGCACATGGATGAAACCCGAGTATCACCAATCGATTCCAAGCCGATCTCAACTTGAGCAGACGCAAGTGGCTCTGCAATATTTGCAGAATAATCATGCTGATGCAGGGAGCTGGGGAATTCAATTACCCAATGCTCGTCAAAATTACACCACACTGAATATCCGGAGTGTCGGAGAAGATCCCAATGCTCGTCGCGGTGGTGAACGTGTGACGATTGACAGTGCCACAGGTGAAGTATTAGAAGCACGTGAAACCCGTGGTGGTAGTTTTCTGTATCGTTTCCATTTTGAATTATACGGAATGCCACGTATATGGTCACGTTGGATTGTGGGCATAGCAACTATGTTTATGCTTGTTGCAATTATTAGTGGCATCATCACCCATAAGAAAATCTTTAAAGATTTCTTTACCTTTAGAACAGGTAAAGGACAGCGTTCTTGGTTAGACGCACATAATGCAACAGCTGTATTCGCACTTCCCTTTCATATCATGATCACTTTTAGTGGTTTACTTTTATTATTGTTTACCATCATGCCGTGGGGGGTACAGCAAATTTATGACAATCGTGGCGCCTTTCTACAAGACCAACGAAAATCCTTAATTCAAAATCCAGCAGAACCACAAGGGCAGACTCGTACTGATCAACCGCAAGGAAATCAGCGCTCAATGATGAATGCTCGTACAGAAATTGAGGCTCGTGGTACGCAGTCAGCATCAAATGAACATACTAACAACATGGATGGTGAGAGAAAGAATCGAGGTGAAAGTCGACGTACGCGCAACCAAGATCGAAAAGCTGAACCTGCACCACTTACAGATATTGCTCCGATCCTCACTCAAGCTGAAGCGAAGTGGAAAAACAATCCGATTGGTTCGATCACAATTAAAGCACCAAATACATCGAAGGCGACCATTGAGTTACGTGCTTTACACGGCGCAAGTATCGCTCATCGTGGCGTATATGAAACTTTAGACTTCAATGGTGTGACAGGTCAAAACATTACAGATGATTCCGCTCAACTCAAAAATCCTTCTATTCCCAATGGCATTTACAATGTTGTCACTGTTCTACATGAAGCACGAGGAGTTGATTTAGCCTTACGTTGGATACTCTTTTTTTCTGGTATCGTTGGCACGCTAATGGTCGCAACAGGATTAATTTTATGGTGCGTCAAACGTGCACCTCAACAAGCGAAACAAGGTTATAAATCCTTTGGGTATCGTACGGTCGAGATTACCAACATCGCTGCGATTATCGGCTTACCAATTGCTTGTGCAGCTTATTTTTATGCAAACCGTTTTATCCCTATTGATATGGAAATGCGTTTAAACTGGGAAATCCGTACATTCTTTATAGTGTGGCTCTTCACACTGGTTTATGCTGTTTTTCGCACCCATCGCCAAGCTTGGCTTGAATTACTGAGTCTCGCTACCCTGCTTTTTGCTTTACTTCCGCTTTTAAACTTTATCACAGGTGGTCAACCTTTATGGCGTTCTATAGCTCACGGTCAATGGGTTATCGCTTCGTTCGATCTGGCGATGCTAGTTTTAGCAGTAGTTTTTTATTTTGCACTTTACAAAGTTCAAAATCATCAAGGAACTCCATTAAAAAAGAGTCAAGTTTTACCTAAGGTAGAGGGGTAATCACCATGAGCTTTTTTCTCCTCATTTGGGCAGTTTGTACTTTAGGTTTTATAGGTTTAGCCAGTGCAATGCAAAAGCATCAAAAACAAATTTTTGGTCAAACATTGAGTATTAAACACCAGAAAATAGCCTCAATGGTTGGATGGGGATTCCTGTCGTTAGGGCTTATCCTCTGCATGAGCAAAGGACAAGTCAGTAATATGATGAGTTATTGGGTTGGTGTACTGACATTCGCTGCGCTTTTTGTTGCACTTTGTCTGACCTATTTTGAGTCACAAATAAAAAAAATCATTTTGGGCGTATCCTTTATTGGATTCATTAGCTTGATCTTCTCAATCATTTAATACTTTACTTGATAAAAACCGACCCATATTTCATTTCAATATGGGTCGGTTTTTTTCTTCTTAAATTAGCTTTAAACGTGAATCATGCTGAAGTTCTAGCAATTCAAACGTATAATCAACCTCATTTATTATGGCGATTAAGGATCGGTACGCATGGAACTTCGACATTTGAAATATTTCGTCTCAGTTGCCGAAGAACTTAATTTTACGCGTGCTGCAGAAAAACTCTTTATAGCGCAGCCCTCTTTAAGTCAGCAAATTAAAGATCTTGAAGCGGAGTTAGGTACATCCCTGCTGATTCGTAAAAGCAGAAGCTTATCGCTCACAGAGGAAGGAGAAACTTTTTTAAAAGATGCACGTCATATCTTGAAACTTGCTCAAGATGCCAAACACAAGATTCAAATCATGGCGAATACCAAGAGAAATAAATTAAATATTGGCTTTTTACCTGTGGCAGAAATGAAAATTTTTCCCTATGTCATGCCTATTATTCGTGCACAACAGCCTGATTTAGATATTCAATTTCATAGTTTGAGCTGTGTACATCAAATCCAAGCACTTCGTGATCAAAAAATTGATGTCGCATTCACTCGCCAATGTATCGATGATGAGCATATTACCTCTATCGAATTGTTCAGTGAGCCTCTGATCTTGCTGATTCCTCGTCATTCAGCCCATGCGCATTTAGACTGTATTTCAAAACAGGATTTAATTGCCCAAAAATTTATCATGAGCGAGGAAACTGCCTCACCGATTTTGTTCCAAAAAATTCAAAACATTTTTGAAGCTCTAAATACATCTATTCAAGTTGCTCAATACTCGAGTAACATTTTAATGAATATTAATCTTGTAGCGATGCAAGTCGGTTGGACCATTGTTCCAAAATATGTTGAAAGCTTGCTCAGTGAAAATGTCTTAATTAAATCAACTGAAATCGATTTACCGAATATCAGCTTATATTTGAGTTTCAGAAAGCAAGATCAAAGTAAGCATTTGCAAACTGTCAAAAATATTCTTAGCCAACACTTTCATTGTCATATTTTTTAAAAATTTGAACGCTATTTTAAAAATAAAAAACCTGCAAATTTGCAGGTTTTTTTTAGATTAGTCTTAAACTTTTTGATTAAACGCCAAGTTTATCAAATAGTTTTTGGCTGAGCTCTTCGCTCGTCTGAGGAATACTTAAGCCCGCCACAAATTTATCTGGTCTTAAAAATGCCATCGAGTATTGAGTGCGACCAAACCACGCACGAATCGCATGCTCTGTATCCCCAAGTGTCAATATTTCATCATCATGAGCATCAGTTTTCAATTGTTCAGGTGGAACGACTTTAATAAATTTCACACCCAAGGCTTTCCATTTTTGAATACTTGTTGGTGTGAGTCCCCAAGTCGGATCTACTCCCCAAGCAATAATAGCAAAGCCTTGACCAATAAAATCATCCAGTAATTTCACATGACCTGTGCTATCTTGCATTTTAGGTTGAATAAACATTTTACCGATTGGTGATGTCTTATTGACCTGTCCAACCAAAATACCAGATTTATATTGTGGCATTGGCTTAAAGCGCATTTCCAACAAATATTGTTTAACTGGTTTAATGTAATTTAGAACATATGAAATAGCATCACGCGCAGTACCTTGCCATTTTTTAGGCGGAGCTAGCACATGGCCTGCTGTAACAGATAAATCAATCATCGCTTTGGCATGATCATGACGCTCTTCTTGATAAGAATCTAGAACTTTAGCATCTACTTTACCTTGTACGACCATAGCCAGTTTCCAAGATAAATTGAACGCATCACGCATTCCACTGTTATAACCCTGTCCCTGCCATACTGGCATAATGTGCGCTGCATCTCCCGCAAGTAAGATACGCCCTTCTTTAAATCTACTGGCAATACGTGCATTATGGGTATAAACACGATTTCGGATCACATCGATATTTTCAGTGTTTGGTAATACTTTGGATAAAAGTTTAGCCATGTTTTCAGGTTGACTAAGTTGCTCTTGCGTCTCCCCTGGCATCACCATAAATTCAAAACGACGGATACCATGTGGTAAAGCCGCTGACACATATGGACGTACTGGATCACAACATAAGTAAATATGTGGTGTCGCCAATGGATCGTTTGCAATATCGACAACAATCCATTGGTTTGGTGCAGTTTTACCTTCAAAAGGAATATTCAACATACGGCGAACGTAGCTATTACCACCATCACATGCCACAAGATACTTTGCAGTTATATATTCAATTGTTTTATCTTTATTTTGGATTTGAACTTCAACTTGATCTTCAGTCTGCTTAAAACTTTGAAGTTGACGAGAAAAAAGTACTTCCACATCATCAAAACGTTCTAAACCTTCCAATAATTCTGCATCAACATAAGGTTGTACGAATGCGTTACGACGAGGGAAACCAAACTCACGTGTTTTAGGTTGAATATCTGCAAAACAACGGCCTGAAGGCGTAAGAAAACGCATCGCATGATCGGGAGTGGTATGCGGCAATACTTTGTTGATCAAACCAATCGATTGCATTGTTCTTAGAGATTCATCATCAATACCAATTGCACGAGGATAATCAATCAATTGATCGAGCTGTTCAATCACTTTTACTTTTAAGCCCGCAAGGCCAAGGCCGTTCGCCATCGTTAAACCGACTGGGCCTGCACCAAGTACGATCACATCTGCTGAATAAGTGTTGGTCTGTGACATGGTCAATCTCCTCTAATATTCGCATTAGAGAGGATTTTCAGCATAGGAAAAAGTTATGCTAAGGTCTTATGAAATTTAAGAAATTGTCACTTTTACTTCAATTCCATCAAAAAACCTTAATTTATGTCGCACATCTATAGTTTTTACCTATGGTTGAATTTGTAATTCATCTACAAAATATCTCAGTGAATATGCTCAAATCATACTATTCAAGCTTTGGATCAGTTTTACAGTATAATAAGGGAGTAATTTAATATTTTTTTGCTTCGCTTTGAAGCCATGGAATCCCACTATGACGAAACGTGTTACCGTCCCGATTGCTCTCGAAAATCGTGCTCATGCAGGTAATGCCGCTGCTCAATTTGAACTTGCTGAACTTTATATGACGAGTGAACACGATGAAGACATTGCGCTTGCAGAAGAATGGGCTTTACGTGCTGGTCAATTGGGTCATGTCGAAGCGATGTACTGGTTAGGGGAAGGTTATACCCATTATGCGAAAGAAGTTTTAGAAGAAGATCCTGAAGATGCAAAACTAAACTTTGAGTACGGTTTTAACTGGCTCACGCAAGCAAGTAAACATCAACATGCTGCTGCGATTTTAGAGCTCGCAGGTTATTACCGTCGTGGTAATGTGGTCGAAAAAGATGTACAAAAATCTGTTGAATTGGTGACTCAAGCCGCTGAACTTGGTGATACTCAAGCAATGCGTGATTTATCTGCCATCTATGCACATGGTTTAGGTGTGGATGTAAACGAGGAAAAAGCTGATTATTGGCAGGAAAAGGCTCAATCAAGCACTTAAGAGAAATCACGTTTTCTTTGCATCAAAAAGCCTTCATGATTGAAGGCTTTTTATTGAGCTACTTTAGATCTTTTTAAACTATAACATACCTTAAAATAGCAACATACTTTAAGATATTAATTAACTTCAGCGATGATGGCTTGTCTACAAATCCCATCTACTGCCCTTTGCTGTTCAAATACTTTTTTCGGCATTGCTTCAAAGCTATCAAAAAAGCAGATTTCTTCTTCATTGATGTCATATACCAATGAATGATTACCAATGCCTTCTAAAGTATCGTAATACACGATCACAAACTTATTGGCATCAAATGCGATTTGAATATCTTGATAGCTGATTGCGGGGGATATTTTTAGCGCAAGTTTTTCAGCTTCTAAATAACTTAGCTTTTCTTGCTCTTGAAGTGCATTGTCTTCATCTGTGGTAAATTCCACATCTAAGCCAAATTTTTTAAGTCCCACAGCTAGACCGATCGTGGTCGTTCCATCACCCTCTACATAACCACACACTTCTTTAAGTTGTTCAATATCTGGGTCTAACCCAAGATGTTGAAAGAGCATCCATACGGCATAAATACCAGCATTGGCTTCTAGATTGGCGAGTTCTTCGGGAATTTCCATCAAAAATATATATTATTTATTGAGCTATCAATTATAACAAATAATCTTCTTCAAAATTTAAGAAATTAAATACAAAATTCAAGCTCACTCATCTAAAAGTTTCAAAAAGTCTGGACATTGTAAATGGTCATCGTATGGACATTTTTCAACGTGTGTCAAAATTAAGAGTAAGTTATTTAAAGTCTCAATTTTATCTTTGATTTCGTTTTTTGCTTCCCTAACTTGATCTCTTTTAATTTTAATTTTTTCATGATCAATTGCCATATTTTTAATTTGGCTCAGCGTCATACCACCATTTTGGAAGATCTTGATTAATGAGATATTCTGTATTGCTCGGGATGAATACTGTCTTCTAAGCCCTTTCCTTCCAATAGATCGAATAAGTCCTTTTGATTCATAAAACCTAATCGTGGCAGTTGAAGTATTTGTCCGATCAGCTAGATCACCTATATCTATTTCCATTAATGCACCTTGACTTCAAGTTAGCTTTAAGTTGCACACTAGCATGACTTAAATTAGAGAGTCATCCTTTCATGAATATTTTAATTTACATTTTAGCTTTAGGCCTAAGCGCTACTTTAATTATGGATTTTTTAGGTTGGGCAAGAGCGATGATTTTTAAAATCCCCTCATTTAACTATGCTTATTTGGGTAGGTTTTTCTTTTTAGTTAAAAATAAAAAATACGTATACAGAAATATTACCGAAGCCCCTGTACACAAATTTGAATACATTACGGGTTGGGTATTTCATTATATAACCGGTATTTTTTTCGCTTTAATTTATACTTATATCGATAATTCACATACTACTTTGGAAGCTTTTATATCTTCTATTTTATTTGGACTTTCAACTGCTATTATCCCATTTTTGGTGATGCAACCTATTCTTGGATTTGGTTTCTTTGCGAGTAAAACGCCCAATCAATGGATCAGCATAAAAAATAGCTTAGTGGCACATTTAAACTTCGGAATCGGTTTATTTATAGCCCAAATTATTCAATCCTACATTTTCTCAACATTACACTAATGAAAGCTTGATAGATTGAATGATAAAAATTTTAAATTAAATTTCTAATACGTTGCCAAAATAAATCAATCAAAGACAAAATTATTCGAATTTGTGATGAAAAAATCGATCGGAAGGGAGAATCTGTAGGTTTGTCATTTTATGCTTTCTTTTCAAATAAAAATAATGACCCCGATGCACTCATGGAAGTAGCTCATTGGTGGATCATGAAACATAAACTTGACCACTTTGAAAAAGCACAGAAAATAAAATCTCTAATATCATCGGAATCTGAAGTTGACGCGATTTAATTGAAATACTTTGAATCACCAATAACCAACTTAACATTGGAAATTCGCAAGTTTATAAGTACAATACTGCCCTAGTCGAGGGATGCTGCGACGTTTTACAAGTACAAAATGTAAAAGCGCCAGGCTCGACGATCGGTCAATCTGCTCAGATGGACCAACAACGGCATCCGCGAACATAATGATCAATTTTTGTTTTTTATAAGGAGATCGTGATGAACGCGGTTAATGCTTCATTTACAGATTATAAAGTTGCCGATATTTCACTTGCTGACTACGGCCGTAAAGAAATCAAACTTGCAGAAGCTGAAATGCCAGCCCTTATGGGTCTGCGTAAGCGTTACTCTGCGGCTAAACCACTTGCTGGTGCTAAAATTTTGGGTTGTATCCACATGACAATCCAAACAGCTGTTCTTATCGAAACTTTGGTAGAGCTTGGTGCTGAAGTTCGTTGGACATCTTGCAACATTTTCTCAACTCAAGACCACGCTGCGGCAGCTATTGCAGCTTCTGGTGTTCCAGTATTTGCTTGGAAAGGCGAAACTGAAGAAGAATACATGTGGTGTCTTGAACAACAAATTAATGTAAATGGTACGCCTTGGGATGCCAACATGATTCTGGACGACGGTGGTGACTTAACTGCGCTTGTTCATGAAAAATACCCAGAAGTACTCGCAAAAATTCACGGTATTACTGAAGAAACAACAACAGGTGTTCAACGTCTTCTCGAAATGTGGAAAGACGGTTCATTGAAAGTGCCTGCGATCAACGTTAACGATTCAGTCACTAAATCTAAAAACGACAACAAATACGGTTGCCGTCACTCTCTAAACGATGCCATCAAACGTGCAACTGACATGCTGTTATCTGGTCGTCGTGCACTTGTAATTGGTTACGGTGATGTAGGTAAAGGTTCTGCGCAATCGCTTCGTCAAGAAGGCATGATCGTACGTGTTTCTGAAATCGATCCAATCTGTGCAATGCAAGCCTGCATGGACGGTTACGAAGTAGTTTCTCCATACAAGAATGGCGTACAAACAGGTAAAAAAGAAGACGTTAACGCTGACCTTCTTCAAAATACTGACTTAATCGTAACAACGACTGGTAACTACCACGTTTGTGACGCTGCAATGCTTGATACATTAAAAGCAGGTGCAGTAGTTTGTAATATCGGTCACTTTGACACTGAAATCGATACCAACTACTTACGTGGTTATAAATGGGTTGAAGTTAAACCACAAGTTCACCAAGTATATCGTTCAGAAAATGAAAATGATTACCTCATTCTTCTTTCTGAAGGTCGCTTAGTAAATCTTGGCAATGCAACTGGTCACCCATCACGCGTGATGGATGGTTCTTTTGCGAACCAAGTTTTAGGTCAAATGCACTTGTTCGCAGAGAAATTTGCTGATCTTCCTGAAGATCAAAAACAAGCAGCGATTCGTGTTGAACTTCTTCCTAAGAAATTAGATGAAGAAGTTGCTGCAGCAATGGTTGCAGGTTTCGGTGGTGTTCTGACTCAATTAACTCAAGAACAAGCGGACTACCTTGGGGTTGCTGTTGAAGGTCCATTCAAATCTGACGCTTATAAATACTAATCTTTGAACAAGCAGGCTGAACAGCCTGCTTTTCTTTGAATTCTATTTTGCTGAAATAAGTACAAAGGATTTGAACATGTCTAAACAGATTCCAATTTCTTTTGAGTTTTTCCCAACCAAAACTGATGCAGGTGCGGAAAAACTTAAAGTTGTTCACCAAGAACTGCAGTTGCTGAATCCAGAGTTTTTCTCTGTGACTTATGGTGCAGGTGGTTCTACACGTGAACGTACACTTTCGACTTTAGCTGATTTTAATGGCAAAGGCACGCCTGTTGCTCCTCACCTCTCTTGTATTGGTGATAGTAAAGAACGTATCGCTGAACTTTTAGATTTATATAAATCTCAAGGGATTGACCGTATTGTTGCACTACGCGGTGACTTACCTTCCGGTCAAGTTGGCTTAGGTGAATTACCGTATGCTCAGGATTTAGTACGCTTTATCCGTGAACATTCGGGTGACCACTTCCAGATTGAAGTTGCAGCTTACCCTGAAATGCACCCACAAGCAGATAGCTTTGATTTAGACATTAAACGCTTTTGTGAGAAAGCCAATGCAGGTGCAAATGCAGCCTTAACTCAATTCTTCTTTAATCCAGATGCGTATTTTTACTTTGTAGAGCGCATTCAAAAAGAAGGTGTGAATATTCCTGTGGCACCTGGCATTATGCCAATTACCAATGCAAGCAACTTAATTCGCTTTGCAGATGGTACAGGTGCTGAAATCCCTCGTTGGATTCGTAAGCAACTGGCAGCCTATGGTGATGATACTGCATCAATCAAAGCCTTTGGTCATGAAGTGATTGTAAAGCTATGTGAACGCCTCATTGCTGGTGGTGCACCAAGTCTGCATTTTTATACGATGAACACCACTGATCCAACTCGTCAACTTGTAAAAGACCTCGGTCTAGCATAAGTCTCCTGACTTCTTTTATCGACAGCTTAGGTTCAATTTATTTGATGTAAGGACTGAAGATAAAAGAAGTTTTTATTTTACCGATTTTAGAGTAATGCACATGCCTCGTTTTTTTATTGAAGCAGAACTTAATGTAAATACAACAGTTGAACTGACTGAAACTGTATTTCATCATTGGGTCAAAGTTTTACGTGCACAAGTCGGTGAAAAAGCGACCTTGTTTAATGGTCAAGGTGGCGAATATCAAGTTGAATTAACTGAAGCCAATAAAAAAACAGCCTCGGTTCTAGTTCAAGAATTTAACCCAGCCAATCGCACACCAAACTTTAATGCCTTACTTGGTCAAGTAATGAGTAAAGGTGACCGCATGGATTATGCTATTCAAAAAGCGGTTGAGTTAGGCGTATCTGAAATTCAACTTCTCACCTCTGAACGTTGCGAAATGCGTTTAAAGTACGACCGTGATCAGAAAAAACTTGATCATTGGCAAGGTGTAGCAATTGCAGCTTGCGAGCAGTGTGGAATGAATATTGTTCCAAAAATATTAGCTCCACTCCCTTTGGCACAATGGTTAAATAGCACACTCCCTGAAACGAAATTAGTCTTAGCCCCCAATAAAGATGAGGTCGATGTGTTAAATGATGCCTCCTCAAATATAACGCTACTCATTGGTCCAGAAGGTGGATTAAGTGAAGCTGAAATCCAATCTGCAAATCAGCATGGATTTATCAATTGGTGTATTGGTGAACGTGTTTTACGTACAGAAACTGCACCAGTGGTTGCTTTATCGATCTTAAATTACAAATTTTAATAAATATTTTCTCAAAATTCCGTGATTTAACTCACAATAGAATTGATTTTCTTCCAATTAGACAGTACTTTAAGGAGAAAAGAGTTGTCGCGCTAAATTTATATTTTTTTAAGTTCGTACTCAAAAATAATACAAATAAAGTAGAAAGAAAATTAAGGTATTGCCAGTTATGAGTGAAGTTCAGGGAGAGCATGTTTCCAACTCTGTACTCGATAGCCAGATCAAAAGTGCGACTTCTAATTTGCATTTTTTTTTAGCGTGGGTGCTCTTTGCCTGCATCTATAATCAACTTATTTACTTCTTTTATTTCAAAAGCTTTTCAATACCTTATACCATTTGGCTCATTATATTTACCGCCATTCTTTTAATCTGTTTTTGCTTTACCCTCTTTTTTAAAAAATCTAATCAAATTAGTATTTTTAACTTAGACATGTGGGCACAATTGGTTTGCTTAATTACTGGAGCTGGTCTAGCTATTGGTATTTATACTGTATTACAGCTTATCCCCGAACATAATCCAGAAGTCAAAGATATACATATGTTGACTTTAGCTGGGTTAATGTTATCTATTGTTTATACTTTTGCTATTGTATTTTTATCACAGCGGTTAAGATACTTCCTTTATGTTTTTTTGCCTTCAGCTTCGGCCATAGTCCTCTCCAATTTCCTTTTTTTAGATAATACTCCTGATGTTTTTAGTTTAATCTTTAATATTTGGTTTGGTGTATTACTTATTTGCGCTCTCCTTACCCATAAGATGTACCGCCGTCTTGGAATATTAAATAGTCACAATAAATTCTATTTATCTGAATCTAGAAAACATCTTATGGAGTCATCACTTCTCCAAGAAAAGCTAAAAAATGAGATTGAAAAATCCAAAGAAATTGAAAGCCAATTACAAATGCATAATCAATTACTCGAACAAAAAGTAATTGAACGAACCTACGATATTAATAAGATCAACGATCGACTGCAGCACCATCAAGCTAACCTTGATTTTGCGCATGAAACTGCTGGAATTTCATCTTGGCTATGGAATATTGAGAAAAGAACCATTGAAATTTCAGGCATTAAATATGGTAATCAGGTTTTACATTACCAAAGTGCAACTGATCAAATTAACGAGTTTATTCACCCAGAAGATCAAGAAAATTATCGTAAAGAGCTCCGTAAACATTTAAGAGGAAATACTGAACGTTTTGAAGCACATTATAGAACTAAAGTAAAAGATCAGTGGTTCTGGATTAAAGATATTGGTCGAGTTATTACACGTGATCCTGAAAATAATAAACCTCTTAAAATGGTGGGTATTTTCCAAGACATTGAAAGTGAAAAAAAAGCACAAGAAAAATTGAAATTAGCTTCGAATGTATTTAATCAAGTGGCCCAAGGAGTTTTCGTTTTAGACAATAACTTGTGTTTTTTAGAAGTTAATCCTTATTTTAGTGAATTGGTCAACATCCCACCGCAGGATATTATCTCAAAACACATCTTTGATATTACCAAATCTTCCACATCCCAACTCAGCCAACATCACGCCGATATAACTCAAACGGTGTTACTCACCGGACAATATGATGCTGAGGTCACAGAAGAATTTATTTCAGGAAAGATATTAACCTTGTGGCTGCATATCAATGCAGTTCGTGATGATAAAAATAGAATTTTAAATTATGTAGGCATCATTTCAGATTTGACTGAACGGAAACAAAATCTTGAAAGAATGGCCTACTTAGAGAATTACGATCTACTTACAGATTTACCTAACCGTGTTTATTTTAATTTACAGTTACACCAGTATCTAATTAGTAAATCTAAAATTCTGAGCCATTTTTCTATTATTCGTCTTAACATTGATCGATTTAGACATTTTAATGAGTTTATTAATCATCAAACTGGAGATGAAGTTCTCAAAGAAGTTTCCCGAAGACTGAAATATACCTGTTCTAAAGCTGTTCTGATTTCATATTTAAATAATGATGACTTTGCTATGATTTACAACTTAAATCATAGTCATTACACGATCCAACAAGTCGTCGATCAGATCCTTGAGGCCTTTGAAATACCCTTTATCATCGATGGGCAAGAACACATGATTCATGTCTCACTGGGTATCGCAATTTACCCCAATCATGGTAGACAAATTGGTAGCTTAAATAGTCACGCGGAAAGCGCTTTAACAGAAGCAAAAAAACTAGGGGGCAGCACAGCCTATTATTATGACAACAAGCCTGAATCCATTTTTGGCAGTGATATTGAGCTCGAAAGAGATTTACGACTTGCTATAAAAAATCAGGACTTAGAAATTTACTATCAACCTAAGATAGAAAGTAAAACGATGCAAGTGAGCGGCTTTGAAGCGTTAATCCGCTGGAATCATCCAAAGTACGGCATCATCATGCCAGATCGTTTTATACCGATTGCTGAAATGACTAGTCTGATCTCAGATATCGGAAAATTTGTTATTTTCCAGACATGTAAGCAACTTAAAATATGGCATGAATTAGGTTTTGATAAGTTACAAATTTCTATTAATGTCGTGGCGCAACAGATCCATCGTGGGGAATTTCTCAATTTTATTGATCAAGCCGTGCTTAAATACTCACTCAAACCGGAGTTTATAGAGTTTGAACTTACCGAGTCATCATTGTTAGATAAATCATCTCATGTTTTTGATTTGTTAGACCAAATTAAGGATAAAAATTTCTCAATTGCCTTAGATGACTTTGGAACAGGCTATTCTTCACTTGCATATCTTGCCGACTATCCTATTGATACACTCAAGATTGATCGCGCCTTTATTTCAAAGATTGGCACTCGTAAAAATAATGCTATTGTCGATGCAATTATTTCAATGGGGAAAACGATGGGGATGAAATTAGTTGCTGAAGGTGTTGAGGATATCGAGCAAATTGAATATTTAAAAAAACAAGGTTGTGATTATTTCCAAGGTTATTATTTTTCGAGACCATTAAATAGCGCTGATAGCACTCAATTTCTGCAAAATGAATATCAATTCTCAAAAATTAAATAAAGGCTAGACCAAAGTCCTAAATATGTATGAAATTTCGACTTTTAACTGTGATCAATGTGCAACTAGTGGTATATTCGAACCGATATAACCAAAAAACCAGCAAGGCTGGAACATTGTAATAACTGGGATTCAGATGGACGATCAATCTTTAAAACAGCAAGCACTCTATTACCACGAATTTCCAACGCCAGGAAAAATCAGCGTTACTCCGAGTAAGCAACTCGTCAACCAACATGATCTAGCATTAGCATATTCCCCAGGTGTTGCAGTGCCATGTTTGGAAATTGAAAAAGACCCTTCTAAAGCAGCGCTTTATACTGCACGTGGTAACTTAGTCGCAGTCGTCAGTAATGGTACTGCAGTACTCGGTTTGGGTAATATTGGTCCCCTCGCCTCTAAACCAGTGATGGAAGGTAAAGGCGTCCTGTTTAAAAAGTTTGCAGGCGTTGATGTTTTCGATATCGAAATTGCAGAAAACGATCCAGATAAAATCGTAGATATTGTTGCTGCTCTTGAACCGACTTTCGGCGGTATTAACCTCGAGGACATTAAAGCTCCAGAATGTTTCTATATTGAACAGAAACTTCGCGAGCGTATGAATATCCCAGTTTTTCATGATGATCAGCATGGAACATCAATTATTGTAGGTTCAGCGCTTTTAAATGCTTTGCAATTGAACGGCAAAAAAATTGAAGATATCAAGATCGTCGCTTCTGGAGCAGGTGCTGCAGCACTATCATGTCTAGATCTTCTTTGTGCGCTTGGTGCTAAAAAAGAAAATATCATTGTTGCTGACTCTCGTGGACTCTTAACAAAAAAACGTGAAGGTTTAGACGAGTCTAAAAAACGCTATGTTCAAGATATCGAAGGTTCTCAGATTGGCGACGTAATTGCTGGTGCAGATATGTTCCTTGGTCTATCAGCTGCGGGTATTTTGACTAAAGAAATGGTCAAAGTCATGGCGAAGGATCCAATTATCTTCGCGCTTGCTAATCCAGATCCTGAAATTCTGCCTGAACATGCACATGAAGTTCGTGATGATGTCATCATGGCGACTGGTCGTTCAGACTATCCGAACCAAGTGAATAATGCGCTTTGCTTCCCATATATCTTCCGTGGTGCACTTGATGTAGGTGCAACAACCATTAACGAAGAAATGAAGATTGCATGTGTACACGCAATTGCTCGTATGGCACATGTAGAAGCTGATGCTGCATCTTATGGTGAAAAATCTGCATCATTTGGACGTGATTACCTAATTCCACGCCCACTAGATCAACGCTTGATTCTTGAAATTGCGCCTGCTGTTGCAAAAGCTGCGATGGATTCTGGTGTAGCGACTCGTCCAATCCAAGATTTCTCCGTGTATCATCAGCGTCTTTCTGAGTTCGTTTACAACTCAGCATTTATGATGAAACCAATTTTTGCTCAAGCGAAAACTGATCCTAAACGTATTGCTTATGCGGAAGGTGAAGATCTTCGTGTTCTTCGTGCTGTTCAAATTGCAGTAGACGAAGGCCTGGCAAAACCGATCTTGGTGGGTCGTACTGCTGTGATCGAAGCGAATATTAAGAAATTAGGTTTACGTTTAGAAAATGGTGTGAATATCACTATCGTTGATCAAGAAACAAATCCTGATTACGAAAAGTTTGCTGATGATTACTATAATCTGATGATGCGTAAAGGGGTAACACCTGAGTATGCACAACGTGAATCACGTCGTCGTTCGACCCTGATTGCAGCGATGTTAGTACGCCACGGCTTAGCAGATGGTATGCTATGTGGTACGTATTCTAGCTACGATATTCATTTAGATTTCGTGAGTAATGTCATTGGTTTAAAAGAAGGTCATAACACTTTCTTTACGTTAAATGCGTTGATGCTCGAAGATCGCAACTTGTTCATTGCAGATACATACATCAATCGTAATCCTACGGCTGAACAGCTTGCTGAAATGACTATTTTAGCAGCAGAAGAAGTCCGTCGTTTCGGTATTACTCCACGTGTAGCATTGTTGTCGCACTCAAGTTTTGGTTCTGACCAGACTGATCCTAGCGCTCAAAAAATGCGTAAAGTGTATGAAATTCTTTCTGAAATCGCACCTGAACTTGAAGTTGAAGGTGAAATGCATGCAGATGCAGCGCTTGATGAAAATATCCGTAGCTTTGCATTCCCGAACTCGCGCTTCAAAGGTTCTGCGAATCTATTGATTATGCCGAATTTAGATGCTGCAAATATTTCATTCAACCTGTTGAAGTCAACTTCAGGAAATAATGTAACAATAGGTCCAATCTTATTAGGTGCGGCTAAGCCAGTTCATATCTTAACACCGACAGCAACTACGCGCCGTGTTGTGAATATGACTGCATTAACTGTTGCAGAAATTCAAGAAGAGGAAAAAAACGCGCTCTAATCCTTTATTTAGGGCACGTTTTGTGACTTGAGAAAACCTCTATTCTGATGCATGATGGTGCTAAGAATAGAGGTTTTTTATGCAAGTTTATTTAGTAGGCGGCGCAGTGCGAGATCAGTTGCTCGGACACCCCTATCACGAAAAAGATTATGTCGTTGTCGGTGCAACACCAGAACAACTTTTAAACCAAGGGTTCCAACCTGTTGGTAAAGATTTTCCTGTATTTCTACATCCCGAAACTAAAGATGAATACGCCCTCGCTCGTACTGAGCGTAAATCTGGGCATGGTTATCATGGCTTTGAATTTTTTACCGATCCCTCTGTAACCCTTGAAGATGATTTAATTCGTCGTGATTTGACCATCAATGCAATGGCCATGAATGAAGATGGTGAATTGTTCGACCCTTATCATGGTCATCAAGATTTGAATCAACGCATTTTACGTCACGTTTCTGATGCATTTGCAGAGGATCCACTACGAGTATTGCGTGTTGCGCGTTTTGCAGCTCGCTATCATCAGTATGGTTTTAAAGTAGCTGAAGAAACCATAGCCTTAATGAAAAAATTGGCTGATTCTGGTGAATTGCAAGCACTTACGCCTGAACGTGTTTGGAAAGAAACTTCTCGTGCTTTAATGGAACGTGATGCTGATATTTATTTCGAAGTCCTTCGTCAGTGTGATGCTCTCAAAATCCTCTTTCCAGAAATCGAAGCATTATTTGGTGTACCACAACGTCCTGAATACCATCCTGAAATTGACTGTGGTATTCATACCTTGATGTCATTACAACAAGCTTGTAAAGCAGACTACTCGATGGATGTGCGCTTCGCAGTATTAGTGCATGATCTGGGTAAAGCACTCACGCCTAAAGATGAGTTACCTCGCCATATCATGCATGAGGAACGTGGTGTTCAGCCCGTGACTGATTTATGTGAACGTCTTAAAGTTCCGACCCAAACCAAACAATTGGCAATTGCGGTGTGCAAAGAACATCTTAAATGCCATCAGGCGTTTACATTAAAACCAGGAACACTTTGGCGTCTATTACAACGTTTAGATGTATTACGCCGTCCTGAACGTGTTGAGGCTTTTGTACAAGCATGTGAATGTGATGCCAAAGGTCGCTTAGGTCTCGAAGACCGTGAATATCCTCAAGCAAAATATGTATTAGATGCGGTACAGATTGTTCGTTCAATTAAAGCATCTGATTTACCGCCTGAGATCAAAGGCCCTGATATTGGTGAAATGCTGATACAAAAAAGAATCGAGGCTTTGGCAACACACCGAGAAAAACATCAATCCTTGGTAAACGCATAATATTTACCTCCTGAAACTCAGGAGGTAATCGTATTTTAAAAGAATGATTGTTGAAAATATTTAAAAGAATCAATCATTGGTTTAATGATTGAAGCCACTAATAGTAGCGCCATACTGTAATTGAAAATTTTTAGATGCTGTGGCGTACGCACCAAAGTTTGTAATTTTTCTCCGAGTATTCCCCAAGCTCCAGTGCATGGAATACAGACTACACCAAATACAACGCCCAATATGATATACCAATAAAATTCACTGCCTGCAGCTAAATAAGTTGTCACCGCGCCCATTGCCATTATCCAAGCTTTTGGATTAACCCATTGAAATAATGCAGCTTGCAAAAAAGTAATGGGTTTCGCTTGAGTTTTATCTAATTCAACTGAGCCTGATTGAGCAATCTTAATAGCTAAATAGATTAAATAAGCAATACCGATCAACTTTAGAATTTCGTAAACCAATTGATTTTGACTCAGTAATGTACCAATTCCTAAACCAACCAAAATCACCATGACCCCAAAACCGATCGCTACACCTAAAATGTGTCCATAAGTCGCACGGAGTCCAAAGTTCACTCCTGAGGTTGCGACCATCAAATTATTAGGTCCAGGTGTTATGGATGTCACAATTGTATAAATTACAAAAGATAAAAATATAGAAAAAGACATATAGTCGCCTATGATTATTGTTTTAAATCTTCACGTTGAAAAAATGAATTAAATCCAATATTAAAAGATAAAATATTAAATTTATCTAAACAAAATACATGAAAGATTAAATTATTTAAACATAGTTCAATTCATACTTATAAATCATGTTTCAATAGCCATGACAATACTGATTAAACCTGTAAATTTAAACCATGATGTTGCAGCGATCGCTGAATTGACTACCCAACTCGAACAGAAGTTATGAAAGAACGTTTAATAAGGTTGCAAGCCCAGGAGCGTTATACAACCCTAGTATTTATCGATCATGGACAAGTTGTCGCATATATTGGTTTTGTTGAAGAAATATCATGGGAATGTGCTGATCCGTATTTTCGCATTCTAGTACTCATTGTAGATCAAGCGCATCGCGATAAAGGGATTGGTCAAAAACTGTTGGCTCACGTTGAACATATAGCCAGTCAACAAGGTATTCAAAAAATTGTGGTCAGTAGTGGTAATCGTGCTGAACGATTACCTGCACATCAGTTTTATTTAAATCACGGTTTTAAGCGTATAGCACGGCATTTGTCAAAATATTAGCTCCTCAAGATAGTCCTTTATCCTGAGGATAAAAAATCTTATGAGCGATCAGCAGGAAATGTAATCACTTGCTCTAATTTCATTTTCTCTGTTGCCACCATCAGTAAACGATCGATTCCTAATGCGATACCTGAGCATTCTGGCATTTTAGGCAATGCGGCTAAGAGATTTTCATCTATTGGCATAACATCTAAGCCTAATTTTTCGCGTTCAGCATTATCAGCTTCAAAACGGGAACGCAATACATCTGCATCAATCAACTCATCATAAGCATTTGCTAACTCTAAGCCCTCAATGTAAAGCTCAAAACGTGCTGCAACCAATTCCCCATCTTCATCAACTCGAGTTTTTGCAAGAGATGCAAGTTCTGGTGGAAAATCCGTTAAAAATACAGGCGTATCAAAACCTAAGCTCGGTTCCACCATATGCGAAAATAACAAGTCGATATAACCTAGACGATCATCACCCAGATCTAGATTTAACCCAACACGATTACAACAATCCTTTAATTCCTTTAATGTGGATTTAAGTGGGTTGAGATCTAAGCGATCTATAAATGCATGTTTGTAACTTAAAATCGTAGGTCGCACTTCGCCAAAACGATGTGCCAAAGTGACATTGAGTAAATCTGTAACTTCAAACATTAACTCTTTGAGACTTAAATCAGGTCTATACCATTCAAGCATGGTAAATTCACTGTTATGTTTACGTCCATGTTCATCATCGCGAAAAACTTTACAGATTTGATAAATTGGCCCTACGCCTGCTGCCAACAGTCGTTTCATGGCAAATTCTGGTGAAGTTTGAAGATAGTGCTTTTTCAAATGACCATGCACATGACGGCTTGCCTCAACTGATGCCAAGTGGACATCGGTTACTCCAGCATGAGATAAAATTGGAGTTTCCACTTCCAAAACATCACGTTCTAAAAAAAATTGGCGAATCTGTTGATACATCTTCGCTCTGGCTTTCATGGCTGTAAGATCGCAAGTTGGTAGATAGCTCAGAGAGTCAGTCATGCTTGCGGCCCTCCATGAGCAGCCCATTCACGGCGTAATGGATAGGTTTTACGTAATTGATCAAATGAGGCTTGATCTACTTTCCCATCTTTGAGGCATGCTCTTAAGTTCTGATCATCTCTAAAGATATCGTAGATATGGTTTAATTGAGTTTTCAGCGTGTGCTTGAGATCACTATTGTTAAAATATTGTTCACATGTAGGCAATCGGGTTTCGAATTTTTTGGAAGGTTGATGGCCGAAATGCTGACAGAAAGCATCATAAATCATCTGGGTACCACGCGCTTTACCCTCAAGACTATACCCCGCAATATGAGGTGTTACCAATTGCACAAGATCCAGTAACTCCTTCGTAATGATTGGTTCATGCTCAAAGACATCTAGTACAACTTTACGACTTGTTGCTCGAATATCTGCAATTAAAGCCTGTTCTTCAATGACTGGCCCACGGGCAGAATTAATTAAAATTGTAGATGGTTTAAGCTTTTTTAAGGTCTCAGCATTAAACATATGTCGGGTTGCATGCATCCCTGAAGTGGTTAATGGCACATGGATAGAAATTGCATCTGCTTTTGAAAAAACTTCATCTAAAGTGACTTGCTGAATATTTTCTCTTTGTACAAAAGGATCAACCCCGATGACGCTCCATCCCAATAGTTTCGCCATATGTGCGAGTCGTGAACCGACATTACCCAGCCCAATAATGGCTAAAGTGAAATCTTGTTCAGCATCTAGAAGATGAGGATTTAGAGCTAATAACGCAGTAATAACATATTCAGAAACAGCTTGGGCATTACATCCTGCAGCATTTGACCAATGAATATTTTGTTGTTCAATTGCTGGAATGTCCAAATGATCTGTGCCGATCGTTGCACTACCCACAAAGGTTAATGCAGTATTTTGAATGAGCGCAGAATTCACTTTCGTCACAGAACGTACTAATAAGGCTTCAGCATCGACCACATCTTCATGCTTTAAGGTACGACCAGCTTTATTATCAATATCGCCAAATTCTGAAAAGAAATAATCTGTGAATGCTAGATTTTCATCTGCAACGATTTTCATGAGCCTACCCATCAAGATTTTAGCATTATGATAACGCTTCTGGGAGGGTTAGGCTATGTGGCTCGCAGCTTGAGCGACTGACTACCAACCACATAGCACCATTCCTTAAATCAATCTAAATAGAACGTTTTTAAAGGTGGATAACCATTAAATTCGACCGAAGCATAAGAGGTTGTATAAGCTCCAGTACTTAACCAATAGAGTCGATCTCCAATGCTCAAGTTTTTAGGTAACTGATAAGGCACTTTTTCATACATGATATCAGTTGAATCACAGGTCGGGCCTGCAAGCACAACACTTGAATGCTCAGGTGCTGAATGCATTTTAGGTGTGTATATAGGATATTTGATCATCTCACCTAAAGTTTCAATTAGTCCATTAAAGACGCCCACATCCGTGTAGACCCATCGTTTATCATCATGTGCTGATTTATTGGCGATAAGAACAATCTCTGAAACAATCACACCAGCATTACCCACCAACGATCTGCCTGGCTCCAAAAATAATATCACCTGATCATCAAAGTGTTCATCAAGATAGCGTTGAATCTCGTGCGCATAACTTTGGATACTGTCAACATCAGCTAAGTAATGTGCTGGGAAACCACCACCCAAATTGATTAATTGTAAACTGATACCGTATTGGTCTTTCAAAGTATTAAATATTTGCTTCACTATCGTTAAAGCTGAACGCCATACAGTGACATCACGTTGCTGACTACCGACATGGAATGACACGCCAAAGGGTATTAAACCCAATTGTCTAGCTTTCACCATTAAATCAACCGCCATATCTGGATGGCATCCAAATTTACGTGATAGTGGCCAATCTGCTGTACCTCCTGACTCTACCATTGCCCTGACAAAGACTTTAGAGTTCGGTGCGAATTCGGCTATTTGGGCGAGATCTGCTTCAGCATCAGTGACAAATAAACGGATTCCTTTTTGGTAAGCGTATTCAACGTCTGAAGCTTTTTTAATAGTATTACCGTATGAAATACGATCTGGATGAATTCCACATTCAAGCGCTTTGTCTAACTCATAAATTGATGCAACATCAAAACATGAGCCAAGTTGATCAAGTTTATGAATAATTTCACGACCTGGATTTGCTTTCACTGCATAATAAATATGGGCTTTTGGAAAGCTATTTTGCAACTCAATAAATTGAGTTTGCACTTGATCTAAATCAACAACTAAAAAAGGGCTTTGCTTTGTTTCGGCAAAATTTTGGATTTTTTTCCATTGTTGATCAGAATAGTATTTTTCTAATTGCATGTAAGATCCACTCACGTTAGCGAATAATTTAACGAAAATGACCTTTGGCTATAAGTGTTTTGGCTAGGGCCGTTGATTGTGCATGTGTTGATTTTCAAGGTATGCACATTAGTCTTACATTAATCTCTATCCAATTTAAGACGATCACTCCATTCATTCAACGTTGGCTCCTCCACCAGATCTTGAAATTCAATTTGAAAGCCTTTTTCACGTAGCAATCCAACCAGCGTCATAAGACTGACTGAATCAAGTCCTAACATAAATAAATTATCCTCCTGCTGAATTTCATCTACAGGTAAATTCAATTGATGAGCGACCATATTTTTTAACTCAATCATGCTTAATTCATTCATGATCATTGCCCCTGACCTAAGGCGTTAATCACAGTCTGAGTATCTATGACTTTTGCACAGCGCCCAGTCGCATACTTTAGTGCAAGATCATGTTCTTCTCGGCTAAAATCCGCCAAGGCATCACCCACCATAAATGCTTGAATATCCAACATAAATGCTTCGGCAGCTGTTAATAAGCAACCAATATGGGCATATACTCCACAAATCACTAATTGATCGCGATTGGCTTGTTTGATTTGCTGCTCAAAATCACTTTTTTTAAATGCGCTATAGCGCCATTTTGTCAGCACGGTGTCTTCATTTTTTGGTTGAAGCGGATCAATAATTTTGGTCAATGCTGGATCAGCTGACAAACCTTTACCCCAAAAATCCGTTAATAGTTGACGATGTTCTTGCGTCTGATCTCCAGGTTGTGCGGTGTAATAGACTGGAATTCCTAGTGCATGTGCCTGATCAATAAGGGCTTTACAATTTCGGATTAATGTGGGAATGGGCGCTTGGGTCTGATCGTAAAAATCTAAAAAATATTGCTGAACATCATGTACCAATAAAACCGACCGTGACGCATCTAAAGTCCAATCAACTTTGTTAACTGGAAAATCTTGAGCAGATGGCATGGGATAACTTGCAATACGTGGGATTGCCATATTTTATTTCCTTAGTTAATTCGTGTCTTCGGTGAGGCGTTTTCTGAGTTGTTTCTTGTCGATTTTGCCCAATGCCGTATAAGGCATTTCTTCAATAAATTCGATGTGATCTGGGATCTTATAGGTCGCCAGACCGTATGCTTGAACGAATTGTCTAATTTGCAGTTTCAGCCTTGTTTCTGATGCATCTTGATCGTTAGGTCGCCATTGAATAAATGCACAACTTTTTTCTCCTAACTTTGGATCTGGTTGTGCAACCAAGGCAGACAAGATGATTTGTTGGTGTTGATTTAAAACCTGTTCGACTTCTTCCGTCGCGATTTTTTCACCGCCACGATTAATTTGTTCCTTACTTCGTCCTTCAACAATAATATTGCCTTCTGGCGTTAATCGTACTAAATCACCAGTGCGATAAAATCCATCTAAGGTAAAAGCACTTCGATTATGTTCTGAAGCCCGATAATAACCTCTAATGGTATAAGGGCCGCGAGTTAAAAGATGCCCCACCTCACCCAATGGCAGCTCGTGATCCTCCTCATCGACGATTTTTATTTCATCATCTGGACTTATACGGGAACCTTGGGTACCTATAATGACTTCTTTCGGATCATCGTAACGCGTGTAATTCACCAAGCCTTCTGCCATACCAAATACTTGTTGTAATCGGCAGTGGTATTGATCAATCAACTTTTCAGCTAAAGCATCTGGCAACCTTGCCCCACCGACCTGTAAAGCCGTTAATTTCTTAAAAATATTTGTTGCGCCGTTTTGAACTGCTTCAGCCCATGTTGCTGCTAATGCAGGGACAAGAGCAACATGCGTAATATGGTGCGCTTCAATGAGTGGAAATGCAGTTTGGGGAGAAGGATCTTTCGCTAAAACAAGTGTTCCACCTGCATAAAATAGACCCAATGAACCAGCCGAACTCATACTGAAATTATGTGCTACTGGAAGCACCATAAGCATACGGCTTTCTGTATGAAGTTCACAAATATCTGCACTGGCACGAACACTATACAAATAGTCATCATGTGTTCGTGGTATAAGTTTCGGTGTGCCAGTACTGCCCCCTGAAAGTTGAAAAAAAGCCACATGGCGAGCCGTTATTTTGGGCTTTGAAACCATATGATTTTTAAACGATGCAAGATTCGGCCAAGGATCAAAATCGCCTGCATCACCAACGACAATCACTTGCTGTAAAGTCGGACATCTGCGCTGGCACTCTTGCGCTAAGGATCTGTAATCAAAGCCTAGATGCTTATCTGCACAGATATACAATTTGGCATCTGTTTGCTGAATAAAATGACTTACTTCGGCATGACGGTGTGCTGGTAAACTCATCACTGGTCGCATCCCTATCCGCAAAGCTGCAAAATAAGCAATAAAAAACTCTGCTATATTTGGCATTTGAATCACAACAGCATCTGCCAGCCCATAGCCTTGTTTAGTCAAGAAGACTGCAAATTGTTCAATATTTTGATTCAGCTCTTGATAAGAATACTGGCGATCACCACAAATCAATGCCACCTGATTGGCAAATTTCTGGGCTGATTCTTGAAAAAATTCAGAAATGGTTTGACCTTTCCAGTATCCCTTTTGAATGTACCGTTCTACGAAATCTTCTGGGTATGGCACGATGCCATCCCAGAGCAAAGACTCGTCATTTACATTTGCATTCATTTTATTCCCCATGATTTAAGTGCTGAGAATCTAAACCCAATGCATTTAACATCGTTTTAAATTTCACGATAGTTTCTGACAGTTCACTGTTCGGCTGTGAAGCTTCAACAATTCCTGCACCCGCATAAAGACGCGCATAATGGTCAAAGATACGCCCACAACGTACATTCACTGCCCAAGCACCATTCCCTCGGGCATCACACCACCCCATGGTTCCAGCAAAAAGGTTACGGTTAAAAGGCTCTAGTTCCGAAATCAACTGGCGAGCCATAGGGGCTGGTTGTCCACAGACTGCTGGCGTTGGATGTAAAATTGAGACCACATCAAAGATATGTTGCTCTGGATCTTTCAACGTTCCCTGAATTTTGGTCGCCAAGTGCCAAACCGCCTCTGTTTTAATCAGTGAAGGTGATTTTGGGATATTGAGCGTTTTACACAAGGGAGCGAGTTGATCTGCAATGGCTTCGATAACTACGGCGTGTTCATGCTGATCTTTTTGCGAAGCAAGCAATTTTTCAGCTTGTTGTTGATCCAGTGTTGGATCTGAATGACGTGCTAATGTTCCTGCAACTGGATGGCTAAACAAATATTCATTTTGCTTCGCAACGAGAAGTTCTGGACTTGCCCCCATAAACCAACCAGATTGTTTTGGGTTTTGGGCCAACGCAAATGTGTAGCCATCAGGATTAGAGGCCAACAACTGGTAAAATAAATCAATAATATTAATTTTGTGTTGGGTTTTAAGATCAATTGCCCGAGCCAATACTGCTTTTTCTAGCGGTGATGACTTCATCAATTCAACCAATTTAACGACACCAGCAATGTATTCCTCTTGTGCTGGGATGAGAGTCGCTTGCACTTGATCATCAAGAGAAGACTGAGCCGATTGATCAATGCGCTCATTTACAAATGTGTTTTTTGCTTCCGCAATCGATATTTCTGGTAAATCTCGATGATCAAAAGGCAAGCTCCCGACCAAAATAAGATCTTTATTCGCTGTTAATTCGATTTTTTTTTGTAGTGCAGATTTTGCTTGTTCGAGCCACTGTGCTTGCTGCTGATTAAAATTTAAATGAGAAGCTCGATCAAATTCGATATGTTCAACTAACTTTTTACTTGAAATGGTCCCCGTTGGCGTTGCGAACACGAAGCCAGGTTGATCTTCCTCAATTAACTCTTCCTTTTTTATGCCTATCATATTTTGAAAAACTGACGGTTCTATTGGCAACATATTTGTTCTCACGATTATCTGTTCACACTGCGTGCATCAAACTTTCAACATTCACAAAAGGACAACCTCTAGGAGTTGAACGCAACCAATATAATAATTATTATTCCCAATTGAAAATGATTATCGTTTCAATTTGTTAATAAAATTAAAGGATACTTAAATGGGTTTATATATCGTGACGGGTGCAGCCAGAGGAATTGGTGCTGAAATTTGTCGTCAACTATTGCAGAAGGATCATCAAGTCATCGCAATTGATCGGATTGATGCCATCAATCAATGGGAACTTTTTAAATTAATTCCTGAAGCATCACTCAACCATCTAGACCACATCAGCTGTGATATTCGTAAGACCAATGAGATTATTCAGCACATTGAAAATTCTATACTTTTTAAAGGCACGATCACGGGGTTAGTGAATGCTGTGGGGGTCTTAGAAATGGGATCTTTATTAAATACATCTGTTGAACAATGGCATGAAAATTTGTCGATAAATTTCATTGGCCCTGCCGAACTTAGTCGTTGGGTCGCTCACCAAATGATTCCTCAAAGAGAAGGTGCGATTGTGAGCATCAGTTCAAATGCAGCCCTCATTCCAAGAATGAATATGGGTCTGTATGCAACCACCAAAGCTACAGTGAGTCACTATTTTAAAAATCTCGCGTTGGAACTCGCGCCTCACAATATTCGCTGTAACTTAGTTTTACCTGGCTCAACCCTTACACAAATGCAAAAACAACTATGGACTGAGGATCGCCCTCCAGCAGGCATTGTCAACGGAAATCTAGAACAATTCCGAAATGGTATTCCATTGCAAAAGATTGCTGAGGCTGAAGATATTGCCAATGCCGTGATGTTTTTACTTTCAGAGCAAGCACGCCAAATCACAATGCACGAATTGGTGGTTGATGGTGGAGCAACTCTAGGCGTGTAACAGCCCTATTGCCTCATTCAAAGGATAAACTGCCAGACTATTCTGGCAGTGGTTTGTGAATTTGAAGTTTTTCAAAAACAAGTTCTGGTTGAGCTAACCAAGTTTTCATCATCTCCATAAAATCATACCAATAAGCTTTAAGACTCAGCACATCATAGAGTTCTTTATGTCCGTCAACAGCGAGATACAATCGTTCGATACCATCAACAAACTTATTGGTAATCGCGGTATCAAAGTCTTCAATTGGGCCAGCGGATATGGTTGTTTTTGTTAACTTACACCCTTCGAAATGTTCAGGTAAAGGATAAGGAATCCAATTCACAATAGGTCCAAATAAGATATTTTCATAGGGATCAAAATCTTCTAATACAAATCGCATTTGCTCAAAATAGCTTTGCTGATGCGGTCGAATTTCGGCAAACCTTTTCGTTAATAATAAAATGATTTCTTTTAAGTTTTCTTGTCCAGTAATGCCCAACCTTAATGGCAGGATATTCATGACTAAGCACGGAATACGCATAGAAGAAGTACCCAACCGAGACATAAAAGGTACCCCAAAGCATTGTTGAAGATCTTTAGACTGTTTCATTATATAACTCATCATCACTGCCATGACGATAAGAGCACTGGGCAATTTTAATTCAGTTGCTAATGCATTTAATTGTAGCTGTGTAGGCCAATCAATTACCTCTTCATAACGTGGCCCTTGTGAAAATGGCTCTTTTAATTTTCGTTTAAGTCGTTTCTTAGGGGCTTTCTCATACGAAAAATTAGCCTTCCAAAAGTCTAAATCTTTTTTAGCTTTTTCAGAGTGAAGGTAGTGCTGTTCTTCTACAATAAACTTTTCATAATGATCGAACCCTTTAATTTTTAATTCAGTACCATTTTTGAGAGATTGATAATAATCAATAAATCGGCTAATCATCAGTCCGTAAGCGTAACCATCTAATGCAACGTGATGCGCTTTAAAAAATAATCCATACTTTTGCTCACCTAAGTGTGCAAACACATAGTCATATAAATGACCCGATTCTAAATTAAATGCTGGTTCTACTTCTTTTTCAGCCCACGCTAAAATTTCCTCCTCATCAAGCTGAGATAAATCAACGAAGCTAGGTTTCCGTATCGTGACATCATCTACTCGATAGACGTGTTCACCCTGAACTAAAGCTCGCCAATGAAGCGATTTAGCTTCCTTTAATGTGAGATAAACTGCTTTTTGAAAAAGCTCTCGATCTAATGGTCCCTCAATAACCAACCACTCCGCCGTATGAAAAGGATAACTGCCATGATAATAATGTCCTTTCCACATACTGTGTTGTGCACGAGTTAATAGATCATGGGATTCATTGATTTGCATAAGACAACCGCATAAATTTAATTTTCATTATAAAATCAAAGTTTTACAAAATATTTCAACCTTCATATTTTGTGATTACACTTTGGCACAAAAAGATTATTAAATATAATGATTATCATTTGCAAATTAAATTTGTTTGATTTAGATTAATAACCATTCAAATCTGTCGACTGACGCACGTATTACTGTATCGACGATCTTCACTCCATTGATAAGTACAGAAGATTAAATAATGACGACACAACCTCCTCCTCTAGCTCGACATATTTCTGTCCATTCAACAGAACAAATTTCCACTCATTTACAGCGTATTAGGTTTAAAAGTGAAGATTTCACAGGTTATGCAAAATGTGATGGTGGTGCGCACATCAAATTGTTTTTTCCGAACTCTGATCAACAAGCACCTGACCTCCCGTTTCGAAATTCTTTAGGCAAAATCACGTGGCCAAATGGAAAGAAACCAATTACGCGGACATATACTGTTCGAGATTTCGATGAAGAACAGCAACTTTTAGTCATCGATTTTGTAAGACATGAAGATTTTGGTATAGCGGCTGATTGGGCAAAGCATGCCAGTCCAGGTGATCTGTTAGGTCTAGCCGGTCCAGGAGGACCAGCACGTTTTAAAATCGATGCAGAATATTGGATTTTTGTTGGAGATCTTTCAGCAATCCCGATGATCGCTGCCTCTCTTGAACAATTACCAAAAGACGCTCATGGTGAAGTTTGGATCGAGATCGAAGATGATTCAGACCAAATACATCTGAATAAGCCTGAACACATTAAAGTTCATTGGTGCAAAGGCCCTCATGAATTGAATAATAAAATCCGTGATTCTTTGCAAAACTTAGACTGGAAAAATAAAGATATTTCAGTATCACTGGCGGGTGAAAATTCAACGGTGGTTGAACTTCGTAAAATACTGAGACAAAACTTTCAGCTACCCAAGAGCAATTTATATGCTGTGCCTTATTGGAAGCAAGGTCACAACGAAGAGGCTTATCATGAGGAACGCCATCAAGTGATGGATGCCGTTGAATAAGTGAATAGAATTATTTTAATTAAATATGTAGAAAGATATGAAATATAAAATTGCAATTATATTGAGTGCTATCACTCTCTTCACAGCATGTTCTCAGTCGAATGAACCTTCTTCACGAGACAGTAAAGCGACGGTTGAATCTCAAATAAATACTACACGACAAATTGAAGATGCTTTAGGTCGTCAAGTTACGATTCCTGTTCAGCCACAACGTGTTGTGGTTTTAAGTGAACTTGATTTGGATAGTGCTATTGCGCTTGGAATAAAACCTATAGGCAGTAGTTATGTTCGAGGTCAAAGTAATTTTCCAGATTACCTCAAAAATGAAACACAACAAATCGCTTCCGTCGGTAACTTTGGACAACCGAGCATGGAACAAATTCTTACGTTACAACCTGACTTAATTATTGCTGGAAGCATGATTGATACACAAATGATTAATCAATTGCAGCAAATTGCACCCACTGCAGTCAGTTTTGCACGCGGCGAGCCATGGAAAGACAGTTTCAAAAAGGTAGCTCATTTATTAAACAAAGAACAACAAGCCCAAAAAGCTCTAGAAGCGTACGATCAATATGCGCAAGAAGCTCAACAGAAATTACATGCTCAACAAGGTCAATCAGTCAGTGTCATTCGTTGGACAGCCAATGGACCTGTGTATATGTTAAATGATTCATTTGCGAGCCAAGTTTTAAAAGATATTGGCTTAACACGACCTCAACATCAGCAACAACCAGGTGCAAGCCATACGCCCCCAATCAGTCGTGAACGTTTTGATCAAATTGATGCATACTGGCTCATCATTGGCAGCCATCTAAACGCAGATAAGCAGCTGGCCGAACTAGAAAAATTACCAGAATTCCAACGTCTTAATGCTGCAAAAAACAAACATTATTTCGTGGTGGATGCATCTATGTGGACTGGCATAGGTGGACCACATGCTGCTCGACATGCCATTGATGATGTATTGAAGCATTTCCATAATTAACATGCTGAAGAATGCTACAACTGTACTTGATCGATTCCCGCTGATGGGAATCGTGCTTAGCTTAATTATTTTTTGTTGCGCTGTTTTGTCGATCGCGTACGGCGCTGGTCAGCCCTACTTTACAGACAGTTTGCAACTTATTCTTCAGGCACTAAGTCAATGGTCGTTAGAACCAATCACTCCCCTATTGGAAATTAGAATTCCACGTACTATTGCGGCGGTGAGTGTCGGATTAGCTTTAGCGATCTCAGGCGTCATCCTTCAAAACTTGCTTAAAAACCCTTTGGCTGATAGTGGATTAATCGGAATTAATAGTGGCGCATCTCTTGCCATTGTTCTGGCCATTGTTCTTCAAATGGATACCATAGGACTATTTTTTTGGGCGCTGATTGGTGCATTAGTGAGTGCCTTATTGGTCTTTGCCATCACCCCTCGTCAAATGACAGATCAAAGCTCACTTACACGTTTAGTCTTGGCTGGACTGGCAATCACCAGTACATTCCAAGGTTTTATGGCTGCCATTCTTCTGAGTTTCCAAAATGGTTTAGATGACTATCGTTTTTGGGTTTTAGGTTCGCTCAATCGCGTTGATATTCAATATCTCGGTCTTGCACTAATTTTAATGGCGATCGGACTCATCATCGCTATATTGGTGATACGCCCCCTGGGTCTTAGCTTAGTTGGTGATCAACTGGCGAATAGCTTAGGCTTAAATACGAAACTACTTGATGCATTCTGCATTTTAGCTGTGGTTTTATTAACTGGAAGTGCCGTTGCATTAACAGGACCAATTGCCTTTTTAGGCTTGATTGCACCTTACTTTGCACGAGCTATTGGTGCTCAGAGTATTCAGAAACAACTCATCTATAGCGGACTATTTGGCATGTTGTTGTTGCTGATCGCGGATATCATTGCACGTGCAGTCGTGCAACCTTTCGAAGCCCCTGTCAGTATTCTTTTAGCCTTATTAGGTGCACCTATTTTGATATGGATGGTACGTCAAAATAACTTACAAAATATCATTCAAGCGGAGAAATAATATGTATTCTCTGTTGAGTCGTTTAAAACAAAAATCAGTGATAAAGGCTTGGATAATCATTGCGATTTTACTGATATCACTCAGTTTATTTAGCCTGATGTACGGTGAAATCACATTAAATTTGAATACGCTATGGAATGTATTGACAGGCAATGCGTCAGCTCCACATCAACTTCTCGTTGAAAAGATTAGATTACCACGACTTTTGGCAGCCTTATTGATTGGCGCTGCACTCGCCTTATCTGGTCTCATTCTTCAAATTATCACCAAAAATCCTCTTGCGAGCCCAGATGTTTTTGGTATCAGTGACAGTGCAGTGCTTGCTTTGGCATTCACCATTCTCCTCTCAAGTTCTAGTATGTTAGGTCAATGGTGGCAAGCATTAGTGGGTGCGATCTTCTGTGTTTTTTTTATTTTAATTGCTTCAGGCGGCGTAGGAACACAGGGGTATCGTATTTTGGTCATCGGGGTCGGAATTGCAACACTCATGAAAGCCAGTTTTGACCTTATCCTTGCGACACTGCCAGTAATGCACACCAGTAATATTTTAATTTTTAGTAGTGGTAGTTTGATTGGTCGAAGCTACAGCATCTTGCTACCAACTTCGATTTTTATCATGCTGCTTGTCAGTATGATTGTGCTGTGGCGGCGACTATTTAGTGCAATGGTTCTCCCTGATTCTGTCATTGATAGTCTAGGAGAACCCTTACCTAAAATTAGACTGATGCTCATTATTATTGCTGCGTTTCTCGCTGGGACCGCTGTCAGTATTGCGGGCCCCATTGGATTCGTGGCTATTGCCGCACCAATCATCGCATTTAAATCATTTCCTCATCATTTATTTCCGATTTTCCCAACCATGTGTATTGGTGCATTAATGGTTTTAAGTGCTGATTTACTTGGAAAAAATTTGCTTGCCCCTGTCGAAATTCCCGCAGGCATTATTAGTGGCATGGTTGGGGGTCCACTGTTGTTGTGGTTGTTATATCGTCATTCTAGAAGTATGAGTCGTACATGAGTTTAATCATCAATCAATTAAGTGCTGGATATAATCATCATCAAGTTTTGAAGGGTATCAATGCTGAATTTCAGCAGGGTCAAGTCATCGTCCTCATTGGTCCAAATGGCTGTGGAAAATCGACCTTGTTAAAATGTATTGCTCAAATTCATCCATATGATCAAGGCGAAGTCATTTGGGAAAAAAATCAACTGAATATACTCAGTAAAAAGTTGCTCGCTAAACAACTTGCATTACTTCCACAGCATGTAACTGCACCCAACGGCATGACAGTTGAGCAGTTAGTGCGCTTCGGTCGTTTTCCACACCAAGGTTGGTTTAAACGACTCAACATCGAAGACCAAAAAGCGATTGATGACGCCTTGTCTGCGACCCATTTAAGCGAATTAAAAAATCAAAATTTAAGCAATCTATCAGGAGGTCAACGTCAACGTGCATGGATCGCAATGGTCCTCGCACAACAAACTCCTTTAATTCTTTTAGATGAACCAATCAGTATGCTCGATATCGGTCATCAAGCCGATATTTTAAATTTAGTCCGCTCTCTAGCCTCACAAGGTAAAACCATAGTGATGGTTCTACATGAATTAGCCACTGCTGCACGCTGTGCCGATTTTCTAGTTGCCATGAAAGATGGTCAAATCATTGTACAAGGAAAATCAGAAGATGTTTTAACAAAGCAATTAGTTCATCAACTCTATAACTTAGATGCTGAAGTCAGGCTGGTTGAAGATGATCAACTCAAAAAAAGGTTACTGGTCATCCCAAATAAGTTTGGTGATTAAACACTCGAATAAAAAGCTTGAATATATAGAATGAAAAAAGCCCTGACATTTGTCAGGGCTTTTTGAATTTGGCGGAAGCGGTGAGATTCGAACTCACGGAGGACTCACACCCTCGTCGGTTTTCAAGACCGGTGCATTAAACCGCTCTGCCACGCTTCCATGTGCGCCATAATACGAAGCTTTTCATATCATGACAAGTAAAAATTACAATCAAACCATTCAAGTGAATATAGTTTCACCAAATGATTCAAATTTATTAAATTTTGGCTGCAATTTCAGCACCTTCACGAATCGCACGCTTAGCATCAAGCTCAGCAGCAAGCTTTGCACCACCAATAATGTGATATTTTGCTAAAGTTGTTTCAGTCTCTGATGGCATAATCTCTTTAACAGATTCTTGCCCTGCACAAACAACGATAGTATCGACTCGTAATAATTGATCATGCCCACCAACTTCGATCCACAGACCTTCATCACTCACTGATTTGTATTGAACGCCACGCAACATTTTCACATGATGTTTTTTTAATTGGGCGCGGTGAACCCAACCAGAGGTTTTACCTAATCCTATACCCAAAGGCGTTGTCTTACGTTGCAATAAATATATTTCGCGAACTGGATGATCCACTTCAGCAGGTTGTAAACCACCTTCAGAAACATACTGAATATCAGGATCAACTCCCCACTCACGTTTCCATTCTGCCAAAGGTTGTGGCTGTGGCTGATGTTCAGGTTTTAATAAAAACTCTGACACATCAAATCCGATACCACCAGCACCAATTACTGCTACCTTTTGACCCACAGGCGCACCTCTTAATACTTCTGCATAAGATAAAACTTGTGGTGCATCACTTCCTTCAATCTTCAATGCACGTGGTACAACGCCTGTCGCAACAATCACTTCATCAAAGCCTTCACGCTCAAGCTGTTCACGATTAACTTTAGTATTTAAACGAAGTTCAACCCCAGTGCGCTCAATTTGGACTTTAAAATAGCGAATGGTTTCATGAAATTCTTCTTTCCCAGGAACAACTTTCGCTAAGTTGAATTGTCCCCCTACATCATTAGTGGCTTCAAATAAAGTAACCTGATGACCACGACTGGCAGCAACGGTCGCTGCCGACATTCCAGCTACACCACCACCCACAACAGCTACTTTTTTTGGCTTCTTGGTTTTTAAATAAACCAGTTCAGTTTCATAGGCTGCACGTGGATTCACTAAACATGTGGCACGTTTATTTTTGAAAGTATGATCCAAACAAGCCTGATTACACGCAATACACGTATTGATTTCATCAACACGATTAGTTGCCGTTTTATTCACCCAGAAAGCATCTGCCAATAATGGTCGAGCCATTTGAATCATGTCGGCTTTACCTTCAGCCAAAATAGCTTCGGCAGTTTCAGGCATATTGATTCGGTTGGATGCAATCACAGGCACAGACACATGTTTTTTTACCTCTGCGGTATAATCTACAAATGCCGCACGAGGAACAGAGGTTACAATTGTTGGCACACGAGCTTCATGCCAACCAATACCTGTATTCAATAATGTGATACCCGCTTCTTCTAGCGCTTTGGCAACCGTGATCACTTCATTCATTGTATTACCGTCATGAACTAAATCGAGCATAGATAAACGGAAACAAATGATAAATTTTTCGCCAACTTTCGCGCGAATTGCCTTAACAATTTCAACTGCAAAGCGCATACGGTTTTCTATTTCACCCCCCCATTGGTCTGTACGTTGATTGACATGACGACTCATAAATTGGTTCAGCAAATAGCCTTCTGATCCCATGATTTCAACACCATCATAGCCAGCTTTTTTCGCGATACTTGCTGTAGCCGCATAATCTTGAATCGTATCCAAAATTTGTTTTTCTGACATTTGTCGTGGTTTGAATGGTGAGATCGGCGATTTTATTGGGCTTGCAGAAACCACAAAAGGTTGATAACCATAACGCCCTGAATGCAAAATTTGCATTAAAATTTTTGCACCATGTTTATGAACTGCATGTGTCACTAATCGGTGTGGGGCAACATCACCTAAGGTATTCATTGTGCCACCAGCTGGAAGGAGCCAGCCTTGACGATTAGGCGAAATACCACCTGTAATGATGAGACCTACGCCCCCTTTAGCACGTTCACCAAAATATGCTGCTAATTTAGGATAATTATAAAAACGATCTTCTAGACCGGTATGCATCGATCCCATCACGACACGATTTTTGAGGGTAGTGAAACCAAGATCGAGAGGTTTTAATATATTTGCATAGCGAGTTGTCATGGCAATTCCTTATTTTATGGGCTTTGCAACTTGTTGCATAAAACTATACTTCTTTTTTCATAACTGTTTATGGCAATTTTTTTTCTTTTTCTATAATAAATTACCAACTATGAAATTAGATATTAATATTCAATCACTTACAAAAAATATTTTTCACTAAGTTCGCTTTGAAAAATTGCAATAAAATAAATTGATGCATAAAAATCTTCATAAATGCGCTGTATTCTTTTCAAGAAGAAATCATGAATTAGATTAAGCACTACCTATTACTTCTGAGTTTCGACGAAATATTGCTACTTATTCTAATATTTTTGCACCACGTATCTTTTTTTAAAAAAAATTACCAATGAAAAGTGCTACAATTGAAGAAATATATTTTTCAGGTTACCAATTTTCTAGGTGCCTATATTCTATCGTTAGGATGAACAATGTCTGATAATGCAACTATCTTACAGAATGTACCTGTAGGCAAAAAAGTTGGTATTGCCTTCTCTGGTGGTCTTGATACTTCTGCAGCTCTATTGTGGATGAAACAAAAAGGTGCTGAACCTTATGCGTATACAGCAAACTTAGGTCAGCCAGATGAAGATGATTACGATGCTATTCCAAAGAAAGCTGAAGCTTATGGCGCTGTTAAAGCACGCTTAGTGGATTGCCGTTTACAACTTGCATTAGAAGGTATTGCAGCAATTCAATGTGGCGCATTCCATATCTCTACAGGTGGTGTACCTTACTTCAATACAACGCCACTTGGTCGTGCAGTCACAGGTACAATGCTTGTTACCGCGATGAAAGAAGATGACGTCAACATTTGGGGTGACGGATCTACTTATAAAGGTAACGACATTGAGCGTTTCTACCGTTATGGTCTATTAACGAACCCAGCACTTAAAATTTACAAACCTTGGTTAGACCAAACATTTATCGATGAACTTGGTGGCCGTGCAGAAATGTCACAGTTCCTCATCGATAACGGTTTTGACTATAAAATGTCAAAAGAAAAAGCATACTCAACAGACTCAAACATGCTTGGTGCAACTCACGAAGCGAAAGATCTTGAGTATCTTGATGCTGGTATCAAAATCGTTGAACCGATTATGGGTGTTGCTTTCTGGAAAGAAGACGTTGAAATCGCACCTGAAGAAGTTTCAATCACATTTGAAGAAGGCTTCCCTGTTGCACTTAACGGTCAACGTATTGAAGATCCAGTTGAGTTAATTCTTGAAGCGAACCGTATCGGTGGTCGTCATGGTCTAGGTATGTCTGACCAAATCGAAAACCGTATCATCGAAGCGAAATCTCGTGGTATTTATGAAGCTCCAGGTATGGCACTTCTACACATTGCTTACGAACGTCTTGTGACTGGTATTCATAACGAAGATACCATTGAACAGTACCGCATCAACGGTTTACGTTTAGGTCGTTTACTTTACCAAGGTCGTTGGTTCGACTCACAAGCGCTTATGCTTCGTGAAACTGCTCAACGTTGGGTTGCTAAAGCAATCACAGGTACTGTGACTTTAGAACTTCGTCGTGGTAACGATTACACTATTATGAACACTGAATCTGAGAACCTTACATATGAAGCTGAACGCTTAACTATGGAAAAAGGTGATTCTGTATTCACGCCAATGGATCGTATTGGTCAATTAACCATGCGTAACCTAGACATTACAGATACACGCGCTAAGTTAGGAATCTATACTGGTGCAGGTTTACTTGCTGTAGGTACAGGTTCTGCTGTTCCACAACTTAAAGACAAAAACTAAGATTTAGTTTAGTCCTAAAAAAACCGCGCTTTGAGCGCGGTTTTTTATTTGGGCATGAAAATCTATCATTGTTCCCTAGATGAATAATGACTCATTCATCCAACGTATGCTTCATTTTTATATTAATCAGCACAAATAGATGTAAAACCCCTTTTATCGGCTTTTGTCGTTATCAATTTCAAGCAATATCGATTATCATCTATGTTATTTTTTCAGTAAGACTTGCCTTGAATACGATCACTTTAATCCAGCCAGATGATTGGCACGCTCATTTAAGAGATGGTTTAGCACTTCAACGTACTGTTCCTGATTTGGCGAAGCAATTTCATCGCGCAATCTGTATGCCAAATACAGTTCCACCTGTAAAAACTGTGGAAGAGGCACATGCCTATCGTGAAAGAATCATGGCGCATGTTCCTGAAAATGTAAAATTCGATCCTCGTATGGTGCTTTACTTTACGGATCATACTTCTCCTGAAGAAGTACAAAAAATTAAAAAATCTCCATATGTAAATGCAATTAAGCTTTACCCTGCTGGAGCAACCACGAATTCTGATAATGGCGTTAGTGATATACGTAAAGTGTATAGCGTCATTGAGCAACTTGAAGAACATCAAGTTCCTCTCTTACTCCACGGCGAAGTAACACATCATCATGTTGATATTTTCGATCGTGAAAAACGTTTCTTAGATGAAGTTTTAGCACCGCTGCTTAAACAATTTCCAAAATTGAAATTAGTTTTAGAACATATCACCACAAGCGAAGCTGCACATTTTGTACTTGAGCAAGATCGCAACGTGGCAGCGACGATTACACCACAACATTTGTTATTCAATCGCAATGACATGTTGGTTGGTGGTGTTAAACCGCATTTCTATTGTTTGCCAATTTTAAAACGCCAGACACATCAGCAAACTTTGTTAGAAGTCGCAACAAGTGGCAACCCTAAATTTTTCTTAGGTACTGACAGCGCTCCGCATTCTAAAAATGCGAAAGAAAATGCATGTGGCTGCGCTGGGTGTTATAGCGCTCCAACTGCAATTGAATTGTATGCTCAAGCATTCGATCAAGTCGGTAAAATTGAACGTCTTGAAGGTTTCGCTTCATTCTTTGGTGCGGATTTCTATGGTTTACCTCGTAATACTGAAACCATTACATTGATCAAAGAAGATCAAGTGATTCCTGAAAGCCTTGAATATTTAGATGGCGAACAGATCATTCCTCTTTATGCAGGTAAAACAATTCAATGGAGAAAAGTGTGACCACTGAAACATTACCTGTCATCGGTCAACGCTTCCGCGGGTTCCTACCCGTGGTTGTTGACGTGGAAACAGCTGGTTTTAATGCAGATACTGATGCATTGCTCGAAATAGCATGTATTCCAATCATTTACGACGAGTCTGGAAAGTTTGTACCTGGTCAAGCGCATCATGCACACATCAATCCATTTGAAGGTGCAAATTTAGATCGTCGCTCACTCGACTTCATTGGCATTGATCCTTTTAATCCAATGCGTGTAGCGATGGCAGAAGATGAAAAGTCTGCACTTAAACGTATGTTTAAAGCAATTAATGAGGTACGCAAACAACAACAATGCACACACGCTGTGCTAGTTGGACACAATGCTCATTTTGATCTTGGTTTTTTAAAAGCGGCAATTGCACGTACTGGAACTAAGAATCAAAATCCATTTCATAGTTTCTCGGTTTTTGATACGGTGACTTTGAGTGCTGTGATGTTCGGACAAACTGTTTTGGCTAAATCATGTATTCAAGCTGGCATCGAGTTTGATGGTAAAGAAGCCCACTCTGCTTTGTATGACACACAGAAAACAGCTGAATTATTCTGCTATATTTTAAATAAATTAGCGCCCCATTTACTTGAAACACTCGTTTCAGAGTAAAAATCTTTAAATACCCCAATATTTTAGAAATCTTGATCATCCTGTGGATTGATCTTAATTGAAAAGTATTGGGGCTTTTTGTTCCAATTTTTAACTATCGCTTTTTTATATTATGTTAATCGTAATATAGTATTGATAATTATTCTCATTAATATTGTGAAATAAGTATTATTAAATGATAATCGCTATTTTTGGTTTAACCATTAATAATGTACTTAACCGTAAAAATGAGTATTTTTCTTCCAATATATCCTCAGTGACACCAACACCAAGTCCTGAAATCGGTCGTCAATTCATTGCAGATGTTACATTTAAGTTCTAACTCATGATTCCCATAGAGCACTTAGGTGCTCTTTTTCATTTATGCCACGTTAAACTTTTGGATTGCATAAAGAAAAAACAATTCAAGACTTGAAAAATATCAATTATCCTCGATATTACATAAAGTAATTCACTCAATCTTAGAATGAGCATATGAACAATCAAAACAAACCTGAAATTATTACGATAGAAGATCAAAGCTTTGGTAGCCATGTAGAACATTGGGCGCTGTTAACTGATGATCCGACTGTTCAGGTTCCAAAGTGGTTGAGTGAAGCACTAAATGCACCTGTCATGCCGATGGGGATTTGTGCTGAAGAACAAGATATGGATCCGAATGTTTGGCTAATTCAAGGACCTAAACAACAACCTATCCAATTGGTTCAAGTTATTGCTGTAGAAGATAATAAACCTAAAGCAGTCAAAACAGCCTTCCCTACTTTTGATAGTCCTTATACGTTAAACGCAACGATTGAACGTATCATTACTTGTAAGTCCAACACGCAAGCAGTGTTACAATTAAAAGTTAGTGATAATAGTGTGGTTTATGCTTTTGATAGCTTATACAGCGTTAACCGAATTCAATACCAAAAAAATCAATCTTATAAAGTCCAATTAAATGCGTGGGCTTATGAGCTAGAAAAGGTTGCTGATCAAGAACAAATTGTTGTGGATGATCCAGCTTCAATTAAACACCATCGTGCTTTAAATGAAATTTTGAGTGAACACAATGGTGTAGCGCCAGATAATTTACAGCAGCTGATCGATGCTTGGGAACCTAAATCAGATGCCGATAAAGAACCTGTAACGGTCGATTTTTCGAAAATGGTGGCTTACTTGTACGGTGAAACCATGGGTCAGGAAGATGAGGCCTGGTTCCAAGGAAAAGTGGTTGGCAAGACCCAAATGCAGTTCAACGATCAATTTTATCAACTTTATGATGTAACACTTATTTTGGAAGATAACCAACCTGCTACACTTATTCGTATCGCGACTAAGGATGAGAATTATAAAAATTTCGAAATTGGTCAATATATTCGTGGAAATATATGGATTCAGGCGAATATTTATGCTAAAAATACATCAAATAAATAGGATTTAACTATAAAGTAATATTTAGGCTCCTAGATGAAAATTATACCGGAACAATCAACAGGCTTAATGGAACAAGCACGCCCTCGTATTCGTGTAGACAAGGGGGCTTACTGTTTCTTTTTCTTAGGTGTTTTCCTCGCTGCTTTTATTTTCCACTTTACCAATCTTATTCCAGCATTTTAATAAAGTAGCATTGATTACTTTCATCTGCGTTTTAGTGCATAAAAAAAGCCTGTCATATGACAGGCTTTTTTTACAGACTGATTTTAAGCGTTACGCTTCGCAAAATCATCCATAAATTTCACAAGAGCTTGTACACCTTCAAGTGGCACTGCATTGTAAATACTCGCACGCATACCACCTACTGAACGATGTCCTGCAAGATTTAATAAATTATTTTCCTCTGCTTCTTTCAGGAATTTCTTTTCAAGTTCAGGCTTCGCCAATGTAAATGGCACATTCATAATTGAACGATATTCTTTCGCAATTGGATTTGCATAGAAGTCACTTGAATCAATATAACCATACAATAATTCAGCTTTTTGCTGGTTCACTTGATGAATTGCCTCTACACCACCCTGTTCAAGCAACCATTCAAATACTAAGCCTGATAAATACCAAGCATAAGTAGAAGGTGTATTCACCATAGAATCGTTCTTCGCTTGCGCTGAATACTTCAAGATGCTCGGAATTTCTTCTTTTGCTTGATCTAATAAATCATCGCGAATGATTACCAATGTTAAACCAGCAGGACCGATATTTTTTTGCGCACCCGCGTAAATAAGACCGAATTTTGAAACATCAATTGGTGCCGACAAAATACTAGAAGATAAATCTGCAACCAGTGGTTTATCCGTAGTTGGGATATTTTTAAATTGAATACCACCAATCGTTTCGTTATCTGCATAATGAACATAGGCAGCATCAGCAGATAAATTCCATGTACTTTCATCAGAAATTGCAAGATTACCATCTGCATCTTTAATACCAGCTTCGATCACGTTAATTTCGCCATAACGTTTTGCTTCTTTTAAAGCTTTTTCAGACCAAATGCCAGTATGGATATAATCTGCTTTGTTATTTTTCCCTAATAGATTCAATGGAATCGCAGAGAATTGTAGAGAAGCACCACCCTGTAAGAAAAGCACTTTGTAGTTCTCAGGAATATTCATCAACTTGCGTAAGTCTGCTTCTGCTTTTTCAGCAACAGCGACGTAGTCTGCACTACGATGACTCATTTCCATGATTGATAGGCCCTTACCCTGCCAATCAAGCATCTCAGCTTGAGCTTTTTCTAATACAGCAGTAGGTAATGCAGCAGGACCAGCACAGAAGTTGTACGCGCGCATGATTTTTCCTTTCAGAGTGAAACACAATAAAATGATGGCATTTAACCACAGATAACCATAGCTTGCAGTATATTCAACTTAAATAATTTCAATCTTGTTTTCACACTAAAGCTATTTTTTCAATAAGCTCTACATTTATCAGAGATTTATGTTTACTATATTTTGAGAGACACCGTAGTTAGTAAGTTTAAATCGCTCACTACAACAGCTCTCAATCTGACAAAATTTATTATGACTATTTCGTTGTATTGTCTTTCATTTCATGCGAACAATTAAAACATCTCACCATACCATTCATAGCTGACTCTTTTAAAATGACTGTGTAATAAAAATCCATCTTTTATATCTTGATCTACAATTTCAACAACCATTTCATTATTTTTATCTCGAACTGCATCATAAAGCGCATCAGTATTTACAGCTGAATGTTTTGTTTATGAACAATATTCCTCAGATTCCCCTCTCTCCTTCATTCAGCTGAAATGAAAGGGTTCACTACATGCTGTTATAAACAGTGCTATTACAATCAGCAAGCTATAATTAAATTTGAGTTTCATTTTTAATTAAAATTCTTTTTTAGACTATTGTTAATTAAAAAAGGACGCTTCAGCGTCCTTTTTTAATTCCTACAAATTATTCATCTGTAGATTTTTCATCGCTATCAGTCGTATCAATTTCTTGAGTATCTTCTGATTCATTAGATTCAATTGAAGCCTCTTCACCTTCAACTGATTCTATAAAATCATCTTCCTCAACAGCTTCAATCGCTTCAACACCAACCAATGTCTCGTTTTCACCTAAGCGGATTAAACGTACACCTTGTGCATTACGACCCGTCTGAGCAATTTCAGATGCACGAGTACGTACTAGCGTACCACCATCAGAAATCAGCATGACTTCTTTACTGACATCGATCGCTACGGCACCAACCAGCTCACCATTACGATCAGATGTCTTGATCGCAATGACGCCTTTACCACCACGTTTCTTGGTCGGGAAGTCATCCACTGGCGTACGCTTACCGTAACCATTAGCTGAAGCACATAGCACTTCACCTGTTGCCGGGACAACAACTAATGAAACAATACGGCTTAAGAAATTAGAATCCGTATCTTCATCTTCTGAATCTACATCATTGTCTTCAATTTCTTCCGCTTGAGCCAATCCAATGGTGACACGCATACCACGTACACCTTTCGCAGAACGACCCATTGCACGTACATCAGTTTCTGCAAATCGAATCGCTTTACCTTCATTCGAGAACAACATAATTTGTTGTTCACCGTCAGTAATCGCAACACCAATTAAACGGTCATCTCCAGCTAACTCGATTGCACGTAAACCATTTGAACGTACATTAGAGAACTGCTCAAGTTCAACTCGCTTGATCGTACCGTATTCAGTTGCCATAAAGACATAGAAGTTTTTACGTAAGTTTTCTGCAAGCTCAGCAAATTCAACTACTACTTCATCATCAAGATCTGTAGTTGATAATTCAACTCCTAACTCTTTCAGATGTGTACGCAATTCGTCCGATAGATCGTCACCATCTGCTAGATCAGCAAATGATTTTTCTAATGCATCATAGTGTGCAGCAATGATTTCGTTTTGCTGTAATTGAGCTTGATGAGATTTAACAAACTGACGGAAATCGGCTAGACGTTCTTTAAATTTCTTCGGTGCATCAATCACTGGCAGAATAGCAGTAATTGTCTCATTTTCATCTAATGGCAATAAGTTCACCATAGGGCGACCTTTTGCACCACGAGAAGCTTGAGGCACTTCAAAAACTTTTAAGCGATAGACTTTGCCGACATTGGTAAAGCATAAAACTGTTGCATGGTTAGATGTCACAATCAAATGTTGAATGTAATCATCTTCTTTCATAGACGTTGCTGATTTACCACGCCCACCACGACGTTGCGCAGCATAATCAGAAAGTGGCTGTGTTTTCGCATAGCCTGATTGAGAAACGGTTAAAACAACTTGTTCTTCTGGAATTAAATCCTCACGAGAGAAATCTACACGAGATTCTACAATCGCAGTACGACGCTCATCACCGTATTGCTGAAGAATAAGTGCAAGTTCTTCACGAATCACATTCATCAACAATTCAAAATCATTAAGAATTGCTGTCAACTCTGCAATTTGTGCCAAAATTTCAGAATATTCTGCATGCAGCTTATCTTGTTCTAAACCAGTTAAACGATGCAAACGTAATTCTAAAATTGCACCCACTTGAGTTGGTGAGAGACGATAAATATTGCCAGATAATCCAAACGGTTTATTAAGATCTTCGCCTTCAATTTCATCTGGGCGAACAGAAACTGAACCTGCTTTTTCTAATAAAGCAACTACACCACCTGCAGACCATTCTCCTGCTTGCAAACGTTCACGTGCTTCTTGCGGATTCGCAGAGGTTTTAATGGTTTCGATGATGGCATCAATATTTGCTAAAGCAACCGTTAAACCTTCCAAGATATGACCACGTTCACGCGCTTTACGTAATTCGAACATCGTACGACGTGTTACAACCTCTTGACGATGGCGAATGAAAGCAGCAATGATGTCTTTTAAATTCATCAGCTTTGGCTGGCCATTATCCAAGCAAACCATATTAATACTGAATGAATTTTGAAGCTGAGTATTTTGAAATAAATTATTAACAATTACTTCAGCGTTTTCGCCACGCTTTAAGTCAATTGCAATACGCATCCCTTCTTTATCAGATTCGTCGCGTAACTCTGAAATACCTTCGAGCTTCTTCTCTTTCACAAGTTCAGCAATACGTTCAATCGTTTTTGCTTTGTTCACTTGATATGGAATTTCAGTGAATACAATCGTCGTACGACCTGTTTTTTGGTCTTCTTCTAAATGATACTTACCACGAATAAATAAACGACCTTTACCAGTACGGTAAGCATCAACAATACCCGATTTACCGTAAATGATACCGCCTGTAGGAAAGTCTGGACCCGAAATATGTTCCATCAATCCTTCAATACTGATATTCGGATTATTGGCATAGGCTAAGCACGCATTGACCACTTCAGTCATATTATGCGGCGCCATATTGGTTGCCATACCTACAGCAATACCCGTGACACCATTAATGAGTAAATTTGGCACACGAGTTGGCATAACTTGTGGGATACGCTCTGAACCGTCGTAGTTATCTTCCCACTCTACTGTATCTTTTTCTAAATCAGCTAACAGTTCATGCGTTAATTTACGCATACGCACTTCGGTATAACGCATCGCTGCTGCACTGTCACCATCGACAGAGCCGAAGTTACCCTGACCATCAACCAACTGATAACGTAAACTGAAATCTTGTGCCATACGAACGATTGTTTCGTATACAGCAGAGTCACCATGAGGGTGGTATTTACCGATTACATCACCAACGACACGCGCTGATTTTTTGTAAGCTTTGTTATAATCATTTCCAAGCTCATGCATCGCATAAAGAACACGGCGATGAACTGGCTTTAAACCATCTCTAACGTCTGGTAGTGCACGAGAGACAATGACACTCATAGCATAGTCGAGATATGAGCTCTTCAGTTCATCCTCAATGGCAATCGGTCGAATTTCCGATACGCTCATGCATACTCCTTATTACAAACAGCTTGAAGAAACTGCTCGATTTATATAATCAATCTTGCAAAAAATTAGCCCAAAATCTATGGAGCTAAATTCTAAAACTCAGCCGAAAATGATAGCACAAATCCGTATTTTTGTCCCTAAATTTTATGGATGATCTGTTTAATTTTATTCATAAAAATGACTAAATTTTCAACACAAAATTCTTAAACATTATTTCTCTAAAGTGAATGATTAAAATCACTTTTTTTGCTACTTATACGTAAAAAAAGATCCTCGTAAGGATCTTTATAAATACATGAATATTATTCAATGACGAAGTTCAAGCTTGTCCGTTTTCATTAAACTAAAAGAAATCGCAAATAAGCTTAAAATCAACGGAAACTCATACAGCTCTTCAAGTAAGCTTTCATTACTATTTTCTGTGAGCAGGAGCATCCCTATAAAGCGATGATGCTCAATCGCATCAGAAACAACGAGCCCAGTTACAGCCAAAACCAAGGCCCAAACTGGGATAATAGCAGTCTTAAACTTGTTCACAATCTCTGTGCGTAATTTTTGGTTCAATAGCGGAAAAACCACAGACCCAATCAATACAATAGAGATACCTCGAAAATAGATTTTTGGGACATCAGGGAAATAATCTCGCCCCCAACTGGTACTACGACCAAACAATAAAACCCACCAGCAAACAGCCCAAAGCCAAAACTCTTTCTTACCTTCTCTAAGCTGCAAAGGCTTTATGTAAAAATAGCTAATAACTGCAAAGGACAACAATAAAAGAGCCTGTAAATTTTCAATCAGACGCACGTCTTCCATACCAAACACATTGAAATGGACTTGATTAAATAATGGAAAAATTAAACATGAGACCGCGATTAGAACAAGCGGTAATGTTATTCGGGTGTCGACCAGCAAAACACAGACTCCCTCATCAATACATTGAAAGTATGAATGAGCTTAAAAAATGATGGCGAATCATATCACAATTACAAAAAACATATAAAACGGTAAATTCTGATCCCTTGATGAGAATAATCTATAATTTTGTTTTATGAGATTTTTTTGATAATCAAATATAAAAATGCCCTGACCAAGTAAAATGAAATGAAACATTACTCGATCAGAGCATTCGTACAGCAATGCTGAATTAGATTTTAGAAACTAATTCTGGAACCACTGTATTTAAGTCACCTACTAACCAGTAGTCAGCTACTGCATTAATTGGAGCTTCTTCATCTTTGTTGATCGCAACGATCACCTTAGAATCTTTCATACCTGCCAAGTGCTGAATCGCACCAGAGATACCTACAGCAATATAAAGGTCTGGCGCAACGATTTTACCCGTTTGACCAACTTGCATATCGTTTGGAACGAAACCAGCATCTACTGCTGCACGAGATGCACCTTGAGCTGCACCAAGCTTATCAGCTAATGGATCAAGTACTTTATGGTAGTTCTCACCAGAACCTACACCACGTCCACCAGATACAACAATGCGAGCTGCTGTTAATTCTGGACGTTCTGATTTTACGATTTCTTCAGATACGAACTTAGAAATACCCGCATCACCAGTAGAAGTTGCAGCTTCAACCGCAGCAGATCCACCTTCAGCAGCAACTGCATCAAACGCTGTACCACGAACTGTACCAACAACAACTGATTCACCAGACTCTACAGTTGCAATCGCGTTACCAGCATAGATTGGACGCTTGAAAGTTTTAGGACCATCAACTGCAATAATGTCAGTAATCATACTTACATCAAGAAGTGCTGCAGCACGTGGAAGTACGTTTTTGCCCGTCGTTGTAGACGCCGCAAGAATGTGTGAATAACCTGTACCAATTGAAGCAACAAGCTTCGCTACATTTTCAGCCAATTGGTTTGCATATGCAGCATCGTCAGCTAAAAGAACTTTGCTTACACCAGCAACTTTAGCAGCTTCATCAGCAACTGCTTGAGCGCCTGAACCAGCAACTAATACAGTGATATCACCACCGATTTTTTGAGCCGCAGCTACAACGTTTAAAGTTGCACCGTTAAGTGCTTTGTTGTCGTGCTCAGCGATTACTAAAATACTCATGATTTTTATCCTTCTGTATTAGATCACTTTCGCTTCATTTTTTAGTTTTTCAACAAGCTCATCAACAGACTTCACTTGAACACCAGCTTTACGTTCAGCAGGCGCTTCAACTTTAACAGTCTTAAGCTTAGTTGCAGGATTAACACCAAAATCTGCAGGAGATTTAGTATCAAGCGGTTTCTTACGTGCTTTCATGATGTTTGGTAGAGCAGCATAACGTGGCTCATTCAAACGTAAGTCAGTCGTAATGATCGCTGGAAGTGCTAGTTCAACAGTTTGTAAACCACCGTCGATTTCACGAGTCACTTGTACTTTATCGCCTTCAACTTTAACTTCTGAAGCAAATGTACCTTGACCAGCACCAAGTAATGCACCAAGCATCTGACCAACTTGGTTAGAGTCGTCATCAATTGCTTGTTTACCAAGAAGGATAAGTTGTGGCTGTTCAGCGTCTACAACGCCTTTAAGAATCTTCGCAACTTCTAAAGCACCAAGTTGGCTGTCATCAGCTTCAACTAGGATACCGCGGTCTGCACCAAGCGCCATTGCAGAACGGATTTGTTCTTGCGCTTCTTTAGGACCAATAGAAACAACAACGATTTCTGAAACAGTTCCTTTTTCTTTTAAGCGAACCGCTTCTTCCACTGCGATTTCACAGAATGGGTTAATTGACATTTTAACGTTAGTAAGGTCAACCCCACTATTGTCCGGCTTTACGCGAACTTTAACGTTGGCATCAACCACACGTTTTACAGCAACAAGAGCCTTCATGTAATCCTCGGCTGTTTTAACAGAAGTAAATATTCAGAAAAGTTATAATAACTCTTCATTTAAAATTTTTAGGTGTCCTATCTTGCAATGTGTTTGGCATTTCGGTCAAGTCACAATTCACAAAACTGCTGTAAAAAAGCGTAATTTTCGTTGAACGGAGCGTTCACAAAATTATTTTGTTAATAAATTTGTCAGCTTTTCAATATTTTTTGTAAAAAATTAAACTTTGATTTTTAATATTTTTTTAATTTATTAACTACATCAGTTGAATTGATGCAGTAGACTCTTATTTTACGTTGAAATGCGTTGGCGTAAATCACCAAATTTGAGGTAAAAAATGTCATAACAGACAGCAAAAATTACAATAACAGCTATTCTTTTTGAGTATAATTTAACCAAAATTAATTCTATTTGAATAGAAAGCGCAGACATTGGTTTGCGCTTTTTTAATCTTAATTCACAATGAGCCATGTTGCTGCCAATGAAAGCATCACTCCCGAACCACCATCAATCCATTTTTGACTTTTTTCATTTATCCCTGTTTTCTGTGTCAAAAATGCAAATACAAAACTCAATGATGAATAAATAATTAAGCATAATCCAATGAAGATTAGGGATAAGACAATCCCCTGTCCCATAATCGAAGAGGTATGCTGGTTAATAAATTGAGGCAAAATCGCAAAATAAATAAGCATACCTTTAGGATTAAGTAAGGATGTTATAAAACCGCGTCTAATCGGACTATTGACCTGACTTTGTTTAATTTCAATATTTTTGTGATTAAGCGCAGATCGAATCAAATTAAAAGCAAAATAAAGCAAATAACAGATTCCTAACCATTTGATCGTTTCAAATATAATAGGGAAAGAAATAATGATAGCCGCAATACCCATAACGACTAAAAAAGAATGGACGAAATAACCCAAACACACCCCTAAAGTCGCCATAACGCCTGCTTTCGCATTTTTACCCATTACCTGTGACAGAATAAATAACATATCCGGACCAGGCGTAAAAATAAGAGGGATAACTGTCAAAGCAAATAACCAATAGGTAGACATTTTATTTCTTCCATCATTAATGAAAATGAAAAAAAAGTATCTTCGAATTTACATAAAATTGGATTTCAAATATTCTATTTATTCTTTAATTTTTAGAATTTAATTCTAATATATGAAAATAATATCTAAATCAATTTCAGTTAAATTAGATCGCATCGATAAAAGTATCATTCATGAACTTCAAACCAACGGTCGAATTCAAAATAATGATTTAGCCAAAGAGATTGGCTTATCACCATCCTCTTGTTTAAGACGCGTAAAAATTCTCGAAGATGCTGGAGTCATCCAGCAATACACAACCATTGTTGATCCTCAAAAAATCGGATTACAACTTATTCTATTTTCGCGTATTTGGTTGGTGGGACAAGACGCTGAAACCATCGATACTTTTATTGAGGCGATGAAAGAACTCCCTCAAGTCATGGAGTGCTATATTATTTTGGGCGAATGTGATGCGATGTTAAAAGTTGTCGTACCTGATTTGGAGAACTATCGTAAATTTCAGTCAGAACACTTAACCAAAAAAAATGGGATTACCAGTGTGAAAACGGATTTACCCAGTCAAATCATTAAACAAAGCTATCAACTGCCCCTGCAATCAATTTGACACCATAAAGCAATCGATCCGACTGACTTTTCAGATCGGACCGATTATCCATTTTGATCAAGTTAAAAAGTTAAATGTTCAATGCTTTAAGTTTTTTCAACCTCGATTTTTTCATTCAAAATTTTTTCTAAAAGTACATGCTGATCCACTGATTCACTCAATTTAGGATCACAAATTTTGAGTCTCCGTTTCAGCTCTTCCTGCAAATACAATTGATCCTCAAGTTCCAATTCAGTTTGACTAAGTTGCTTAGCAAAATGCCGAATCACATCTTCAAATCGTTGATTTTGCTTCAATATAACGTATGCATAACCCAATACAAGCCCTTTGAAAATTTCCTGATAAGGCTTGCCACGTTGAAAATTGTATGCCAATGAAGATAGTACCCGCTCACCAAAACCTAACTTACGATATGGGTCTCGTGCCACTCGATCACATGGGTCTTTATAAGCCGTCTCACAAGAGTCGATAAAACTCTTCGCCAACAATTCTAAATTTTCTTTTCGATGTGGTAGTAGATCCTTTAATCCAACTTTAACCTCATGGAGTACAGCCAACATAAATTTAGAAATTTGCTCATCAGACAGTGCAATCCCGATCGTTTTATATTGTCGAAAACTTGCAGCCCATGCTGTCATTGCATGCACACCATTCCACATGCGATTTTTGATTAACTGTATCTCTTCAATCTCTTCAACTAGAATCATTTGGCGCATTTTTGCCAATAAAGGGCTATTATTTTCTACATAAAGTGGCATATCTGTTTCGGCATGAAATAAGATTAATTCTAGATTCTGTAGAATATGCGCCGATTTGAATTTTTCGTATAGATCGTCAATATACTGAGTAGCCAATTGTTCTTGTTCAGCATTTAAACGCGTCCCTTCATCCACATCCGTCACGTCTAAATCATGCTCATCCTGCACATGTCTAAAAATATTGTATTTGATTTTTAACTGTCTAAATAGTTTTTGATCTGTAATTTTCGCTACCATTCGATTGACTACTGTATCGCAAAAATAGTGCTGCGACATGATGATATTGACTGTCTTCGCATCCGTAATTTCATGCAAAGCACTACAAATCTGTTGTTCAATTAATGATTTTGCGCCTACTTTGTTTAAAACAATTAAAACTGTTAGAGGATTCAACTGTTCTTCAAAATGGATATAACGCGCATACAACCCTTGAGCAATGGTTTTAGCCTCTTGCTCGATTGCCTTTTCAGGTAAACACAGTGCAATTAAACTTGATTCAATATACATGTGCTGCATCATTTCAATATTTGATGCATCTATGATGGTTATATTGTCTATTCGCTCGTCATGAGAGTGTTGCCCATAACGAATACTGTAACCACCAAAAGTATTCACACTATTTCTATAGAGTGAATTCCGCGTTGAAGCATAGATTTGTTTTGGTCGAGTATATCCATCCCAATGAGACAATACTTGGGCAATATAGCCACCACCTATTGCCCCAAAACCATGTATCCCCACGACATGCTGATTTAAAGTCTGAGGAAAAGAGTCAAATAGAGCAGGCATTTTTAATTTTGGTGTAAATTGATTCAAATCTTCCAGAAAATCATGCATGCTTTCGTAAAAGAAATTCGCTTTTTCGAGCATGGTTGAATTAGGTTCTTTGATATCTTGAAGTAATACCGTTAATCCACCCGCTTCAAACGCCGACATCACTCCATTTTCTGAGTCTTCAAACATTAAACATAAAGTTGGATCAATGTTCAGTTGCTCAGCAGCTTTTAAGAAAATTTCTGGGTGTGGTTTTCCATTATCAACCTCATCGCCGCATACGATAATGTCGAAAAATTTATATACATTGGCATTGATTAAATACTCTTCAGCTATTTCACGTCGACTCGAAGTTGCTACTGCCATTTTCAGATTGGACTTTCTTAAACGTTCAAGAACTTGCATGAGTCCAAATTTAATCGGCACTCCGTATTTTCTTACATGCTCAAGTTCTAGCTGATCTGCTCGCTTTCTAATTTCCGCATACGGTACTTCTTGACCATATTGCTGATTTGCCAGTTTTTCGGCACTACGAGCACTTAAACCCAAACAAGATAATAAATAGGCGTCTGTAAATTCGACACCAATGAGTTCTAATGATGCTTGCTTCAACGTTTGAAAACGAAGTCGCTCCGTATCAAACATTGTGCCATCCATATCAAGAATGGCGGCATGGATATTATTTTCATGAAATTTAATCATTTACCCCTCTCCAAAAAAATTCAAAATAACTAGACAAGTGTAAAGAATTTGACTGAATCAAATGGGCAGAATAAATATATGAAACAAAATTGATTATTATTTAATCAATACTTTTATCTTTATGTATTGGGTTGTTGGAAACAGGTAAATTTACTTTTCTATGAAGTAACAGAGCTAAAATTATTAGCCCTGTTTTTTAAATCAATTTTTTCAAGCTTGATTGAGCGCCGCCAAATAATCACGATGGATGTGACTCAATTCAATAATAGGATATTGTTCTAATTCAAAAATTTTCCAAACTTCAATAAAGTCTTCTTTCAAATCAACTCCTTGATCTGCAATAGGTCTTTCTTGCCATTGCTGATCAGAAATCCACAAATAAGTCTTAGATGCTACTGGATCAATCGCTTGGATTTTTCCTTCAGTATTAATACCCTCCACATAGGCATTGTTAGGTAGAGCGGCTTCAATCATCGGTAAATTGATTTCCACAAAATGTTTCACCTGACGTAAACCATAACCTGCAAAAATGTCTTTTTGTGCTGAAGAGAGTTGCTGATACTTTTGATCAATATTGTCAATCATGATTTGACCTAACTTATCCTTTAATTAATCCTTAGATTGATAGTGATTATTGAATAAATGTTGAACGCTTAAGTTTTATACTTTCTTATACCTTATAAATGACATTTTAAAAAATAATTTTATGGGTTTCGTCAGTCAACTTTGGTCGAAACAATTAATTGTTTTTCTGCGCCCGAGGGTGAGCTTTATCATAGACTTGTGCCAAACGATCAAAATCTAACTGAGTATAAATTTGTGTCGTAGATAGATTACTATGACCTAGCATTTCTTGAACTGCTCGTAAATCACCACTGTTTGAAAGCAGATGACTAGCAAAACAGTGTCGCAATAAGTGAGGATGTAAATCCACATTTACGCCCGCTCTTTGTGCTTGCAATTTGACTCGATTTTCAATCTGCCTATTGGTCAATCGACTCCCTTTTTTAGTAATAAAAACTGGAGAATCCAATTCAATTTCCCCACACCAGATACGATGGACTTTAAGCCATTCGATTAAACTCGTTTTCGCTTTCAGACCAAAAGGAACAACCCGAGTTTTATTTCCCTTACCCGTAATTCGAAGTAATTGTCGTGTAAAATCGATATCTCGAATATTCAATCCTTGTACTTCGGCTAATCGTAAACCACTTGAATAAAGCAGCTCCAAAATAGCTTTATCTCTTAACCACAAGAGATGATCTTGAGAGGATTCAGGTGCAGGTTGATCCAAAATTTGCTGAATCGTTTCGACATCAACCATACCCGGCAAAGGCCTTGGCTGTCTTTTTAACTTAAAATCATGAATGGGATTATTCGATAGATATTTCCCTTCCACAGCCCATTTCATGAATTGACGAATGGCTGTTAAATGACGTTGTAAGCTTGCACTATTGAGTTGATGTTGTTCAACCTTATAAGCCATATATTCTCGTAAATCAGATGCTTCAACCTGATTTAATTCAATTTTCTTTTCATAACAAAAGTCAATAAAACCAGACACATCACGGAAATACGCCTCAAGCGTATGCTCAGATTGATTTTGAATCTTTCTTTCTTTCAACCATATTGACAGCAATTGCATTGCGCCATATTGCATTTGGCTTTCTCTCTGTTGAATTGATGTCTGATCATCAATACTCATGGGCATTCCAACAAATCATAAAGTAAAAAGCCCTGAATTTCAGGGCTTTTTACTCAGGAAATAAGTTTTATTGAAAATAACGTAGATCCAAACGACCTTCATAAACCGTTGCAGTTGGACCAGTCATCCAAACTACATCTCCCTCTTTCCATTCAATCAGCAATTTACCGCCGGCAAGTTCGATTTCCACATTGCTAGACAATAAACCACGGCGCATACCTGAGACAGCAGCAGCACATGCACCTGTACCACAAGCCAATGTTTCTCCCACACCACGTTCAAAAACTCGTAATCGAGCATATTTTTCATCAACGATCTGCATAAATCCAGCATTTACACGCTCAGGAAAACGTTCGTGAGATTCCACTTGAGGGCCTATTTTAGCAACATCAGCAGTTAACACGTCTGGAACAATGGTCACTGCATGCGGATTTCCCATATTGACAACATCGATGCTGATCGTCTCATTATCCGCTAAAGCTAAATCATATAAAGCAGCAGGCGCTTCTGCTAGAAATGGGATTTGGTTCGGTAAGAACTTCGGATACCCCATGTTCACACGCACCCATCCATTCGCACCCAACTCAGGCTCGACGATCCCCGCCTTTGTTTGCACTTTGAATTTAGTTTTATTGGTTAAATGACGATCATGAACAAATTTGGCAAAACAACGAACCCCATTGCCACATTGCTCAACTTCAGAACCATCCGCATTAAAAATGCGATATTTGAAATCAACGTTCGGATGGTCTGGTGTTTCAACAATTAATAACTGATCAAAACCGATGCCAAAATTACGGTCAGCCAACCGGCGAATCATGACAGGATCTAGATAAGCACGTTGGCTGATTAAATCAACCACCATGAAGTCATTACCTAGACCATGCATTTTAGTAAATTCTAGCAACATCTATTGTCTCCTTAAGGCAATAAGGACTCACGTTCCCACAGAGACTCAATCGTTTCACGTTGACGAATTAAGTGTGCTTGATCACCGTCAACCATCACCTCTGCTGCACGACCTCGGCTGTTGTAATTTGAACTCATCACAAAACCATAAGCACCTGCACCCAAAACAGCTAAATGATCGTTCGCTTGAATCGCAAGTTCACGCTCTTTACCGAGGAAGTCACCTGTTTCACAGATCGCACCAACCACATCCCAAACTTTTTTCTCAGTTTTCGAATTTTGATTAACCTCTTGGATATCCATCCAAGCTTCGTACAAAGAAGGACGAATCAAGTCATTCATTGCTGCATCAACAATTGCAAAATTGCGATGATTGGTTGGTTTTAAAAGATCAACTTTCGTCACCAATACGCCAGCATTCGCCGAAATACTACGCCCTGGCTCCATATACACTTTAAGACCAAGTTTTTCTAATGCAGGACGTAAAGCATTTGCATATTCTTCAACTGTCGGTGGAACTTCATCTTTATAAGTCACACCAAGACCACCACCAATATCAATATGTTTGAGGTTGATCCCTAATTTTTTCAATGCTTCAATCATGTTCATGACACGATCAAGTGCATCAACAAAAGGTTGAGTTTCAGTCAATTGTGAACCAATATGACAATCAATTCCTACGATATCTAAGTGACTTAAACTTGCTGCATACTGATAAGTTTCATATACCGAATCAGAAGGAATACCAAATTTATTTTCTTTAAGACCAGTCGAGATATATGGATGTGTTTTGGCATCAACATCTGGATTTACCCGAAGTGAAATTGGAGCTTTTACATTAAGTTCTGCTGCAACTTTTTGAATACGGTCAAGCTCTGCATATGATTCCACATTAAAACAAGCAATACCCACTTCTAATGCTTGACGAATGTCAGCTTCAGACTTGCCCAAACCAGAGAAGACTATTTTAGAAGCGTCACCACCTGCGCGTAAAACACGTGCTAATTCACCACCAGTCACGATATCAAACCCACAACCAAGTTTCGCCAACACATTTAGAACAGCGATATTTGAGTTTGACTTCACTGCAAAACAAATTTGGTGATCGATAAAATTAAAAGCACGATCCATATCCAAATAATGTTTTTCAAAAGTTGCTTTTGAATAAACATAAAGTGGTGTACCAAATTGCTGAGCAAGTTGATCCAATGAACATTGTTCTGCGTGCAAAACCCCTTGAATGCGAGGGAAACTCATGGATGTATCCTTTCTAAATTGCGCTGGAGAAAAAAAATAAATGAATATTAATCTTGAGTAGGTACAGCATCTGCTTTAGGTTCAGCTTGATCCTGACTTGGGCGATCACTGTTTTTATAAATTAAATATTGTGCTCGCTTGTCATAGTTTGGATCACTGGGTAGTTGTAATGCACCAGTCTGACCACATCCAGCCAAAATTGAAACAACGGCTGCACTGATAACTCCGATCAAAATACGCATACCTACACCTATCAGTAAAATTTATAGAAGTATACCTTGATCATCTAATTCACCAAAGTATTTAACGCAACAGAAATAAAAAAACGCCAGTTTTTACTGACGTTTCTTTTGACTTAAATTGCAAATCATTTATAAGTTTTTATTTTTTCTTATAAAAACCAAAATAACCAATGATCAGAATAACAAACCAAATCGGGCTCACCATCAATGCACGGCGAGTATCATCTTCTAAAGCCAATACTCCAATCATACCAATAAAGAATATAGCAACAATCGCACATGTCACCAATCCACCTGGTAGTTTAAATTTCGATTTGGCATGAAGTTCTGGGCGTGTTTTGTAATAGACCACATAACTCCAAATGATCATCAACCATACACAAATAAATAAAATGGTGGAAAGTGTTGTCGCTAAAGTAAATGCTTCCACCGTATTCGGTACGAAGTATTGCAGTGCTGCCCCTAGTAACAAACATACTGCTGAGAAATACAAGGCATTCGCTGGCACAGCTCGCTTATTCAGTCTTCCAAACGCTTCAGGTGCTTGAGTTTCGCGCGATAAGCCAAATAGCATGCGGCTGGTTGAGAATACGCCACTGTTCATCGATGACATCACTGAAGACAATACAACCAAATTCATAATAATAGCAGCGGCTGCAATACCTGCTTGACTAAACAAGTTTACAAATGGGGAAATATTCGGATCAATCGTATTCCATGGTGTAACCGACATCACCACCAGCAACGATAAAACATAGAAAATAATGATTCGAATAGGAATCGAATTGACAGCTTTCGGCAAATTCGTTTCAGGATCTTTAGTTTCAGCTGCGGTTGTACCCACCAGTTCTACACCCACAAAAGCAAAAATTGCGATTTGGAAGCCTGCCAAGAAACCGATTGCACCTGTTGGGAAGATCCCGCCGTGTGACCAAATATTACTGAATGCTGCGATTTCACCTGATGTAGAAGTGAAACCTGTAAATATCATCCAAAAGCCAACGCCAATTAAAACCACAATTGCGATAATCTTGATTAAAGCAAACCAGAATTCTAATTCACCAAACAGTTTCACCGTAACAAGATTCAATCCCATGATAAATACGATTGCAGCGATGCTAATCATTACCCCTTCTTCAGGGCTAAAAGGCATCCCATTATTGAAGAACTGAAGGTAATAAATGATCGCCGATAAATCTGCAATACCAATGGTGATCCAACACAGCCAGTAGGTCCAGCCCACAAAGTAACCTGCCCATGGTCCAATTAAATCCGTGGCGAAATCAATAAAAGACTTATATTGCAAATTTGAAAGCAACAATTCGCCTAGTGCTCGCATCACTAAAAAAACCATGAAACCGATGATCATGTAAATTACAAGAATTGAAGGACCAGCTAGGCTAATTGTTTTCCCAGAGCCCATGAACAAACCTGTTCCAATTGCGCCTCCAATTGCAATTAACTGCAAATGTCGATTAGATAGACTTCGTTGTAATTCACCATTTTGCTGAGGCGAATTTATATTTTGATCTGACATTTTCAAATTCACCAAATATATTAATCGGCACAACTTAACTGAAAAAAATCAGATTTCAAAAAGAAAATTAGCACGATCAATATTTTCTAATTAGTTTAAAGTATTAATTCATTTTTCTTATATATCACCAGAGTGATCAATTATTCATCATATTTATTTATCTTATTTTGAGTAAAATATTGAAAATCTTGTTGTTATATGTAAAAAATATAAGTGCAAAAAATAATCAAAAGGAATGATGTGTTTGATCGCACAAAAGTATGGCATATCCCTTGCTTGATCATGCATGTAAAAAACAATCAGGAAAATAAGAAGGTAATTTATGCAAGAAATACAATCAATCATGGAAACACTCAGCGGCTTAGTCTGGGGACCTTATATGCTGGTGCTGATTGTTGGGACAGGTGTTTTCTTAACATTCCGTCTACTTTTTTGGCAATTCAGGATGCTTCCATTGGCATTTAAACAAGTGTTCGGGAAACACCCAGATAAAAAAGACTCGGGAGATATCTCACAATTTGCCTCACTCATGACCGCACTTTCAGCCACGATTGGTACAGGTAATATCGCAGGGGTAGCGACTGCTTGTGTACTGGGTGGTCCGGGTGCTGTATTCTGGATGTGGATGACTGCTTTTTTCGGTATGGCAACCAAATACGGTGAAGGTGTTTTGGCGGTCAAATACCGTATAAAAAATGAAAAAGGAGAAATGTCTGGTGGTCCAATGTACTACATTGAACGAGGACTTGGCGCGAAATGGAAGTGGCTCGCAGTCCTCTTCGCATTATTTGGTACATTAGCATCCTTTGGTATTGGTAGCTCAGTTCAATCAAACACAGTGGCACTAGCAGTAGAAAATAGTTTGGGTATAAGCACGCTCACCACTGCCATCATTATTACAATTTTCTCTGCATTGGTGATTTTAGGCGGTATTAAGTCTATTTCCAAAGCATCCTCAGTTATTGTTCCAGTCATGGCTCTAGGCTATGTCATTGGCGGGCTAATTATTATTTTCAATAACCTTGAATTAGTTGTTCCTGCTTTAAAAATGATCTTTACCTATGCATTCACAGGTGAAGCAGCAGCAGGTGGAGCCATCGGTGCAGCGATTCGTTACGGTGTTGCCCGTGGTGTATTTTCAAACGAAGCTGGTATGGGCTCTGCTCCAATTGCAGCGGCAGCAGCTAAAACTGATCACCCTGCCCGTCAAGGCCTAGTTTCAATGACAGGTACATTCATTGATACGATTATTGTGTGCTCAATTACGGGTATTGTTCTTGTTATGGGTTTCATCATGGCAGGACAAACATTTGGTGATCAAACTGGGGCTGTTTTGACCATTAGTGTTTTTGACAAATTACTACCAGGGTTTGGGGGCTGGGTTGTTACGTTCGGAATCATCTTTTTTGCTTATTCAACTATTTTAGGTTGGAGTTATTACGGTGAAAAATGTTGCACCTATTTACTGGGTGAAAAGTCAGTATTTATCTATCGTCTCATTTATATTGCTTCGGTATTTGTAGGCTGTGTCGTCACACTTGATTTAGTTTGGCTTTTCGCAGACACCTTCAATGGGTTAATGGCAGCACCAAACTTAATTGCCTTATTATTACTTTCTGGAGTCATTGCAAAAGAATCTAAAGACTTTATTGAACGTCGAAAATCTGGTGAGCTTTATTAAACAAATTAATAGAATTAAACCAATAAAAAAGCCTCATTGATGAGGCTTTTTTATCTTTTCACGAAAATTTCTGCTCATTCAAATTTTGTTTTTCCTCTTGATCCTTTGCAATTTCTTCCGCAACCTCTAAGCTCAATACAAAAAATAGAACATGTTCAATTTTCATATTGCCTCGTTCATCTTCAAGATAATTTTTAACCAGCTGATACTGCTTATTTTGCTCATCAAAAGGAATATCTAGATATAGGTCACCCAGATAGCTATCAATTTCATCCTCACCTGACAAACCTAGACATGGCTCAAATTCAATTTCATGTTGTTCAAGCCATGTAATCACAAGATCTCGAATATTTTCTTCCTCATTCTGATCATCCGTGTAATTCTCAAAATGAATAAACAGCACATCACGCTGTATTTCACGTGCGATGGCATCAATATGTTGGGCGTACAAGCGCATATCAAATAACTCAGTCGATTCTTGATATGAGTATAAATTAATTCATGATCGCTTTAATTCAATATCTCGTTAAAGCACACGTCATGACTTGTCTTATTGTGTTTAAATTTGATCAATATTTTTTTGTTTTCGCGATCTTTACTCAGTATGCTCAGCATATAGAAAATCACAAAACCTATATCAAGTTATGGCTAAAGCAAAAAGTGTATATCGCTGTGAACAATGTGGCGCAGATCATCCTAAATGGGCAGGTCAATGCTCAGAATGCGGAGAATGGAACAGTTTAGTTGAAGTCACCATTGCCCCAGCGATTACGCATCGCGCAAATCCAAAAATTGCAGGCGGTTATGCTGGTCAAGCAGCATCAATCACTACATTGAATCAAGTTTCAGTTTCTCACGAAACACGTTTAGCAACAGGGATTGGAGAATTTGATCGCGTTTTAGGCGGAGGGCTTGTTACTGGTTCAGTTGTACTGATCGGTGGTGACCCTGGTATTGGTAAATCAACAATTCTTTTGCAGACGGCAACCCATATGGCTGCCGCGAAAAGTTCCGCCCTATATGTCACTGGTGAGGAATCTTTATCTCAAGTTGCATTACGTGCCAATCGTTTGGATCTTCCAACTGATCAATTAAAAGTGATGGCTGAGACGTGCGTAGAGCGTATTTGCGAAGTATTAGCGCATGAACGACCTGCTGTCGCGATCTTAGACTCGATTCAAACTTTATACACTGAAACTTTACAGTCTGCGCCAGGCGGCGTTTCTCAAATTCGAGAATCTGCAGCCCTTCTGACACGTTTTGCGAAGAACAGCGGAACAGCTTTATTTATTGTGGGTCATGTGACCAAAGAAGGTGCTTTAGCTGGCCCTCGTGTTTTAGAACACATGGTCGATTGCGTACTTTATTTTGAAGGTCAATCTGATTCACGTTATCGAATGATTCGAGCTGTTAAAAATCGTTTTGGTGCAGTCAATGAACTCGGTGTTTTTGGGATGACTGATAAAGGGCTTAGAGAGGTTGCCAATCCCTCAGCCATCTTTCTTAGCCGATATGATGAAGCGATTCCTGGTTCTATCGTCATGATTAGTCGAGAAGGCACACGTCCACTCTTAGTTGAAGTGCAAGCCCTAGTAGATGACGCGCATGGTCAACCTCGCCGTGTTGCATTGGGTCTTGAGCAAAACCGTTTGAATATGCTACTCGCCGTCATGCACCGTCATGGTGGTGTTCAAACTTCTGGTCAAGACGTATATGTGAATGTTGTTGGTGGCTTAAAAATTACTGAAACAGGTTCAGATCTCGCCGTCTTATTGGCCTGTGCTTCAAGTTTGAGAGCAAAAGCACTCCCTCAGCAATTGGCTGTATTTGGCGAAGTGGGATTATCGGGAGAGATTCGTCCCGTACCTAACGGGCAGGAACGGTTGAAGGAAGCAATTAAGCACGGGTTTAAATATATTATAGTCCCTAGAGCGAATGCACCACAAAAGGATATTCCTGGTGTTCGCATTATCGCCGTTGCCCGTCTACATGAAGCTTTAACTGAAGCGATGAGCTTAGCGGATGAACATTAATTCAGCTGATCAATTTATTTAACTATACACTGTGTATGAATACTGAAAAAAATTGAGGTTTAAGTTGAAATTTAAGCCAAAAGACTGCATAAATACAGTGTGAAATTAACTTTTTAAAATAGGAATTTTAGATGGAAGTTCGACAGCGTAGTTTAGTTGCAGGTATTTTAATGGCGACACTCATGGTAGCGCCTTTTGCAGAAGCAAAACGTGCTGGTGGTGGTAAAAGCCATGGTATGAGCCGTTCTGCTGCTCCAACCCAATCATATCAGCAACCACGTCAAGCTACTCCTGCCCAACAACCTGCTGCTCCAGCGACTGCGCCTCAAAAGTCTGGTCCTGGTGTGGGTGGTATGGTCGCTGCTGGTGTTGCTGGTGCTGCAATTGGTGCAGTCGCAGCAAATGCTTTAGCAGATGATGATACTGTTCCAGCAAGTCAAGCAGAAGTTGCTGCACAACCTGAGGAAGAAGGTGGTATCCCAAGTTGGGTATGGTTGTTGATTATTGCTGCTGCTGCGTTCTTCATCTTCCGTAAATTCGGAGCAAAAAAAAAATTAGCGGCTAACAACCCTTATGCACCAAACAGTTCAGGTCCACAATCTGCACCGTTTGGTCAAACTGCTGCACCTCGCCCTTCAGTGTCTAATGACAATACCAATATTTTTGGTCAATCTGTGGGCGGTGGCACAGCTGCATCTCAAGCGCCATTTGGTCAAGCACCACAAGCTCCTTTTGGTGCAGCAACAATGTCTAGTGGAAGTCAGCTACCTGACGGAACTGAACCAGCTGCTTTCTTACGCATTGCACGCCAACGCTTCAACCATATTCAATCAATGAATTCGGCAAGTAATATTGCTGAGATTCAACGTTATTTGACGCCTGATCTTTATCAATCGATGTATAACGATATTATGGGTAACCAAGATCAAGACGTAGCTGAGTTTTCAAATCTGAATGCTATGGTTGTTGATTCTGCGACTGAAAATGGTCAATACGTTGTCAGCGTTCGTTTCACGGGTACGGTAAGTGAAGACTTAAATAGCCTTCCACAACCGTTTGCTGAAGTTTGGCATTTCGTTAAACCAGCAGGTTCTAGTCAAGATTGGTTGGTTGCGGGTATTCAACAGGAAAGCTAATTTTATTCTCAAAAAAAGCCAGTGAACCACTGGCTTTTTTTGTTTCGTACACTGTTTAATCATTGTTGAGTGAATTCAATTTTGCATGTGTTAAAACTCTATCTCACCGTCACTTAGGAATGCATGACCGTATTTAATTATTAAATAGCAGATTTATTCAGATTCATTCAAAGGTATGAAACAATATAGAATCTAAGAATTATAAAAAAGCCCCATATTACTGGGGCTTGTTAATTTAACGACGAGGTAATGGAATATACTGGCTATTACGATCGCTGGTTTCAGCTGGTCGTTCACCAATAACCACTTCAGTATTGAGGCTCTTACCTTCACGTAAAATCTCAATTTTTGCAGAGGTATTCGGTGATTGCATTGCAACATAATTAATCAATTGTGATGGATTGTTGATCTCCTGATCATTTACTTTCATGATTCGATCACCGACTTTAATCTTAGCTTTATCTGCAGGACCAGACTCATAGACGCTGCTCACAATTACACCCTTCTCACGAGGTTGTAATACATCGGGTTGCGTCGGATTCGCCAAACCAATACCTAGCCACCCTCGAATTACTCTGCCTTCTTTTAATATTGAATTCAGAACTTGCTGGCAGACTTTAGCAGGAATAGCAAAACCAATTCCTAAAGAACCACCCGATTGCGAGAAAATTGCAGTATTAATCCCAATCAAATTACCTGCAACATCAATGAGTGCTCCCCCAGAATTACCTGGATTAATAGCAGCATCGGTTTGAATAAAATCTTCATAGAAATTTATACCCAATCCCGAACGTTCTGTCGCAGATATGATCCCTTGCGTAACTGTTTGTCCCACGCCAAATGGATTACCAATTGCGAGTACAACATCTCCAACTTCATTTCCACTCAGTTTGAAAGGAAGCACTGGCAGTTTGTCCATTTCGATTTTAATGACTGCTAAATCCGTATCAGGATCTGTTCCAATTACTTTGGCTTCTGCTCGACGACCATCATACAAAGCCACAACAATCTGGTCAGCCTGTGCAATCACATGATTATTAGTCAGAATATAACCATCAGGTCGAACAATCACCCCCGAACCCAAACTATTTTCATTTGGTTCTTGTCCAAAACGTTCAGGTAATTGACCACCAAAAAATTCTCTAAAAACAGGATCATTTAAAATCGGATGATCCACTTTTTTTACAGTTTGTGTTGTAAAAATATTAACGACTGCAGGTGCTGCAACCTTTACCGCAGCATTGTATGACACTACTCCCCCAGAACGTGTCGTATCCACCAAAGGTTCTACTTTTTCAGCTGGCATTTTATATCCATCAGCTGCTATTTGAGGCTTTGGTTGATTTAGTTTTTGCCATGTGACAAAACTAATAATGACAATAATGAGTAACACCCATGGTAACCATGTAAAGGACCGGCGCACTTTAATATCCTCTGAGAATTTTAATTTATTGATGACAAAAGTATTTTATGACTGCATATTGTAATCAAAAAAAATTTATATACCTAAAATTGTGAAAATAGTTTTGTTCGGCTTTAGTTAAGATTAAAAATATGCTTTGATCTTTATATTTTCACAGACTTAAGAACATTATGGCAAAGCTAAACGACATTATCCAATGGTGTGATCAGACCCTAAAAGCCAATGAATTTAAAGATTACGCTCCCAATGGTCTGCAAATCGAAGGTAAAACAGAAGTAAAGCGAATTGTTTGTGCTGTATCGGCTTCTCAATCAGCCATTGATGCTGCAATCGAGCTACAAGCTGATGTTTTATTGGTTCACCATGGCTATTTTTGGAAAGGTGAGCCATCTCCGATTACAGGAATGCGTGGCAAGCGAATTAAATCACTCATTCAACATGATATTTCACTATTAGCTTATCATTTACCTCTCGATAGCCACCCTAGCTTGGGAAATAATGCTGCGATAGCAGATTTACTTCATCTTGATCAAATTGAAGCACTTGATCCGAGTGAACGTCATCCCATTGGAAATATCGGCTATTTAAAAAATGCAATGACACCAGATGAGTTCAAAGCTTTTGTGTCACAACAACTTAATTATGATGCGATACATTTGATGGCTGATAAACCAAGTATTCAAAAAGTTGGATTTTGTACTGGCGGTGCTCAAGACTTTATCACTAAAGCTGCCGAACAAAATTGCGATGCTTATATTTCAGGTGAAGTTAGTGAGCGTACCTTTTATCAAGCTTTAGAATTAGATGTGCATTATTACGCATGTGGACATCATGCGACTGAACGTTATGGTGTTCAACGACTAGGTCAAGCAATTTGTGAACAATTTGGTCTTGAATATCATTACGTTGAACTCAATAATCCTATTTAAATTGATTTAACCACGCGTTTTAAATTGGAGTGAGCTTATACGTATTAATTCACGCTTTATTCTGTATTCTTATTTATAAGTAATGCGCAAAATATGGTGAGAATCTATTACAATAAGTGCACTTCGATGTAAAACCCAGCACAATGCAAGGAACTTAAAACATGACAACGATTACTTTACCAGCTCTTCCGTACGGTTACGAAGATCTTGCTCCACACATCAGCAAAGAAACTTTAGAATACCACCACGACAAACACCACAATACTTATGTTGTTAATTTAAACAACCTAATTGCAGGTACTGATCTTGAAGGTAAAACGCTTGAAGAAATCATCAAAGCTTCTGCTGGTGATGCTTCTAAAGCGGGTATCTTCAATAACGCAGCACAAGTTTGGAACCACACATTCTACTGGAACTGTATGACTAAAAACGGTGGTGGTAAAGCGACTGGTGCTTTAGCTGCTAAAATTGACGAAGCTTTCGGTTCTTACGAAAAATTTGCTGAAGAATTTGCTGCTGCTGCTACAACTCAATTCGGTTCAGGTTGGGCTTGGTTAGTTGCTGATGAAGTAAATGGTAAACTTTCTATCATGAAAACTTCAAATGCTGATACTCCACTTGCTCACGGTAAAGTTGCTGTATTAACGATCGATGTTTGGGAACATGCTTACTACATCGACTTCCGTAACGCTCGTCCTAAGTATATTTCTACTTTCTTAGAAAGCTTGGTGAACTGGGATTACGCTAATGCGAAATATGCTGGTCAAGAAGCTGGCGTTGAAAAATAAGATTTAACCGTCTTATTTTGTTTAAAAAACCATCCTTTTAGGATGGTTTTTTTATTATTTATATCGATTTGAGTATTAATAAATCAAACTATTCATTTCTTTACAATAATTGGTTGACGACTAGTAATTTCAACCCTAAAATGCGCATCAGATTCTCCAATAGCTCAGTCGGTAGAGCGACGGACTGTTAATCCGCAGGTCCCTGGTTCGAGCCCAGGTTGGAGAGCCAATCTAATCTCCCATAGCTCAGTCGGTAGAGCGACGGACTGTTAATCCGCAGGTCCCTGGTTCGAGCCCAGGTGGGAGAGCCAAGATTCTAAAAACCCAAGCATAATGACTTGGGTTTTTTTTATCCCTAAATTTCTGATTTGCTATAAAATTATTCTAATTTTCTAAAAAAGTCTAAAAATGAATACACCTTGGCTTAAATCACTGATTTTCTGGTCTCTACTTGTTGGCAGTCTCATCTTTATATTTCAATGCACTCAGAAATCTGAACATAATAAAATAGCCCCTACACTTATGTATGAACGTTTGTATCACTGTACTTCGGAATTATCCTCTGAACACACACTCCTGATTAAAAAAATTCAAAACGAGGTAAATGTGGAATCATCACAACAAACCATGATGGAACTTATGAGTTTATGCCGTAAAGCGAATCCACTGAAAAGCAAAGCAGAGTATGTCCATTTATTAAAAAAGCTATAGATCGTTTCACTTAGATTAAATTTAAATCAGTTGATTCATATTTCTAATATTTTTCAATGTTAAGGCTTGACCTCTCTTCATTTGACTCATAGAATGCGTACCAGATTCTCCAATAGCTCAGTCGGTAGAGCGACGGACTGTTAATCCGCAGGTCCCTGGTTCGAGCCCAGGTTGGAGAGCCAAGATTCTAAAAACCCACTCAATCGAGTGGGTTTTTTCTTATATGTGCTTTTATTTACGAATTCCTGTGTTTCAATCCAGTCAAATTACTTTCTTAATTATTGGTGTTATTGCAACTCTTGCCCTGCTCACCATTATCTTTCAACAATTATTTAAAAAGCCACAACGCTTTTACCCCAAACGCATTATTACCGCATTTGAAAGTAAAATGTTTTTTAGATTAAAAGAGAGTTTTCCGCAATACCATGTGCTTGCTCAAGTCGCTTTTAGCGCTTTAATCACAAACCCCAGTCTAAAGATTCGAGCTAAATTTAATCGAAAAGTGACTGACTTTGTCTTACTGGATGATCAGCTTAAAGTTATCGCCATTATCGAGCTCGATGATCCCAGTCATCTTGGTAAGGAACAAGAAGATGCTGAACGCGATCAAATGTTTTATGAAGCAGGATATCGAGTATTTCGCTATAACGATATCCCAAGTATTCAAAGTCTCAGAAAAGACATTCTTGCTAAAAAATAATTAGTTCAAAGGCTCTGCAACAGATGAAGCATTCTGCTCAAGTTGCTCTTGTTTTTCTCTAGCTTCAATTCGCGCGGCCTGTTCTGCACGTAAACGATCGTACTCTGCTTTGTTTTTTGCATCACTCTTTACTGCAAAAAAAGCGATCGCAATGATAAGCAACGGGATAAGGGGACCAAGACTTGCCAATAAAATAAATTTAGTGGTGAATTTCTTTTTTGATGAAGTCATCAACAAAACCTGTGTTTTTGAGTCCGAGGCAATATAACAGAATAAAGTCATAGAAAAAACTTTAGCTTTAAGTGTCAACTAGGATGCAACACCCTAGCTGACATAGTCACGTTTAGCGCACCGGTAAATACGATTTAATAAAATCAACAACCTCATCATTTTTCTCAACAATCGCTTGTGTATGCGATGCTCCTGCCACAATATCTAATACAATTGGAGGTTGAGTCCCCAATCCATTTAACTGATTTACTAATTGTTGTGTTACTTGATATGGGACAGCGGTGTCATTTTCACCTTGAACCACATAAACCGATTTCATGAATTTTTGAGTTCCAGGCTGATTATTACTTAAAAAACTACTCACCACTGGATCATTTTCAAAGCCAACCTTTAACCCAGGATAGTCCATTACTTTTTGTGTTGAATTTGATTCTAAATAAGTCTTAATATCTGTTCTAAATGCATCAATTAATGGCATCAAGCATATGCCATTTTCACCAGTCGCCCCCTCAGCTTTCTCTGCCACAGCTTGAGACCTAGATTGGAATATCGTTGCTAATGAAAATCTAGGTTCATATGCTTTAATCCCTACGCCTGTATAAGCAGCATAAGCTAATAGCTCTGAATAAATAGCGATTGCCAAATCTCTATTTTGACTTTCTATCGCTGAAATGGCATTTGGTGCGACTTGGGTAATAATGTAACCCAAACTGGATGCTGGAGCAGTCGCTACAGCCCCTTTAAAATACGGATCATTATTGGCATATTGTGCAATTCCTAATGACGCATGGCCACCTTGGGATTGCCCAATAGACATCCAAGATTTATTTAATTGTGATGGATATGCTTGATGAACTGCCTTTACTGCCTGAATCGCAGATTGTGCAGCACTAGATAAATGAAGAGAAGGATGAATCCCCTTAACTCCTAAACCTTCATAATCAGGGGCTACAATGACATAACCTTCTTTAAGAAGGCTGTTCGCTAAAATTTCAAAATTCGAATTAAGTACATTATTGCTTGGTGCACATTCGTCTCCAACACCAGTTGTTCCATGTACCCATACCACCGCTGGCCATCCTGCTTCTGGCTGAGCAGTCTTAGGAAACATGACCATTGCTGTAGCCTTAGTTTTCTGACCCAGAACATTCGGCATTTAATAAGTCATAATTTGGATTTTGGAAGCTTGCCCTAAACTATATTTTTGATAAGCTTTCTCAGCAACAAACACTTTTTCTTGAAAAATATTTTTATCATCATCACTATTACAAGCCGTTAAGAGTAATGCTGCCGTACAGCACATTGCGATAACCATTTTTTTAATCACATACTTCAATAATTCTTTCCCTTCATTATTATCACTCTCCATGAGTACTTTTAATTAAACATAAAAAAAAAGCATCCGACTAGGATGCTTAATTATTTTATTTTTATTTAATGTTAAGATTAAATTAATGCAATAAAAATCCCCATAAAGATCATCACCCCCACCCATCGGTTATGTCTAAATGCCCAGAAGCACCATTGCGGATCTTTATCACGTGTTTTAGTCCATTGATAGATGAAATCACCTACCACGAGCACTAATGCGATTAATCCAAATGGTACAAGTATGTGTTCAAGCCATAGTGCAGTACCAATTAAAATAACACTCATCGCCTGCAATAAACTGATAATTTTAATATCATTTTTTCCAAACAAAATAGCCGTCGACTTAACCCCAATCTTTAAATCATATTCGCGATCCGTAATTGCATATTGAGTATCATAAGCTACAGTCCAAGCCAAATTACCGAAATAAAGTAGCCAACACGTCCAATCCAAAGGCTTCCCCATTGCAGTAAATGACATCGGTATACCCCATGAGAATGCCATCCCCAGTACCACTTGAGGTAAATGCGTATAGCGCTTCATAAATGGATAGATGAAAGCAAGTACCAGCCCAATTAAGGCACAATAAAAAGTTTCAATAGGCAGGAAAAACAATGTACAAGCACTTGCAGCAACCAGTGCGATAAACACCCAAACTGCTTCTTTTGCCGAAATCACACCTGTGGCTAATGGACGATTTTTGGTTCTTTCTACGTGTGCATCCACTTTACGATCAGCAAAATCATTAATGGCACATCCCGCTGCACGCATAAAAATAGTGCCACATACAATGGCAAGCAGTGTCACTAAATCAGGTATTCCACCAGCTGCAATCCACAGCGCCCATAAGGTGGGCCACAGGACTAACTCAGTACCAATTGGCTTATCGAAACGACATAAATAGTAGTAAGCGCTTAAACGCTCGCGCCAGGTGATTGCTTGTGCGGTTGCCATAAAGTCTAGCTCAATGAGTTTTTATAAAACGTTCAAATGCTGGTAAAAATGTTTCTTGGACAATAAATTTACAGCCATGCCAAGTATAACAGCTCTGTCTAGTCCATCCATCCTCAAGTAAGATCACGCGACGTTGGCATTGCGGTTCTGTGCGTTGGAACAGGAATCGACCTATAGGCTGATTTCCAATATGTTGAAAGAGACGTGCTTTTTTTTGAAGGCTGGTAATTGGAAAAATAGATTTCGCTTTTACCCAAGGTTCGCAATCAGAACCAAATAACTGAGTCTCTCTAACCCAAGAAGTATGCTGATGTGATACACCCATCCAGCTGGCATCATGAAAATTTAAACGTTGAAATCGCTCTTGGATTCGTTGAACTTTAAATATTCCATCAGCTAAATCTGTCAGTTGCTGGGTAAGTGAGCCTGAGGCATACAACCATTTTTTTAATTCAGGACACATTAATTTTTCCTGATGATTAAATTGACGGCTTTCAAGCATATTTCAGACTACCATTATTTTATACTCTCAAGTGTACCCAAGCTTTAGAACTAATGCACCAAACCTATGGTTTAGTTTAAGACATCACACTCACACATTTCATACTGCACTCCCCCAAAAAATGCTATAAACATTCATTCGTAAACAACTTCATTAAACATGCTTAAATTTAGCTTGTACTTATTTATATCACTGTTATTTCTTTCCCAAGCTCATGCTCGTCAATTAGCACTGAGTTTTGATGATGGATTAAATCCAACTATCGATCCTACTGCTCCACACATTAATCAACAAATACTAGCGCATTTAAAAAACAAAAATATTCAATCTATCATTTTCCCAAGTTACATCAAAATCGGTGACAATGCGGGTAAAGACTTAATACGTCAATGGGATAAACACGGACACATTGTTGGCAATCACAGTGCTTTTCACGAAAATTTAAATAAACCTGAAGTTTTGGCGAAAGACTACATCAAGAGCATTAAAATTAATGAATTGGTTTTTCATGATTTAAAAAACTATAGGAAAATTTTTAGATATCCCTATCTCAAAGAAGGCAATAATATTGCGAAAAGAGATCAAGTCCAAAACTGGTTAAAACAAAATCATTACCAGCATGGTGGTGTCAGTATTGATGCAAGTGACTGGTTTTATAATCAAAAATATCTAGCGTATCTAAAAGCAGGAAAAACGTCACACATTAAAAGATTGAAGCGTGCTTATATTGATCATCTTCTTGATCGAGCTGAATATTATGACTCACTCGCATTGCAAACCCTTCAACACTCTCCTCAACATGTATTGTTACTCCATACGAATGCGATTAATGGACAGTTTCTAGGCGAGATCATTCTAGCCTTAGAAAGCAAAGGTTGGAAAATAATCAATGCAACAGATGCTTATACTAATCCACTATATAAGAATTTCAGCTCTAATATCCCCGCTGGAGAGAGTATTATATGGTCTATCGCCAAGAGCCAAAATATTGAAAATTTAAGATATCCTGCTGAGGATGCACCTTATGAGCGTGAAAACTTACTCAAATATGACTTGGATGATCACAAGGAATAAATCTTATTTTTTAGGCGCAGACACACACATTCAAGCACTGTCTGATTTTGCAATCACTTCAAATTTACCTTGTGCTGTTTTTACTAAAATAAAACCTTCGGCACTGATATAAAATTCATTTGGATAATCAAATTGTAAAGCCAAATCAGGATTTCTCAGTTCAAGAAATTGTGCCTGTTTATAGCCTTCCATGGTTCTGCCAACTTCCAAATAGGTCACTTCAGAAAAATTGAGCTTAAATCCTTTTTCGTGGTCACTTGGATCATTCCAAGGAAAAAATCCCGTGTGCTTTTTACGTGGCTTTGCCATGAAATATTTCTCATATTTGACTACATTTATTTTAACTCAAAATACAAAAAACCCGCGCATTGCGCGGGGTTTTTACAGCGAAATTCGTGAACGAATTACAGGCTGTAGTACATATCAAATTCAACTGGGTGAGTTGTCGTATTAAGACGACGAACTTCTTCAGTTTTAAGCTCAATGTAAGCATCAAGCATTTCTTTAGTGAATACGCCACCTTTAAGAAGGTAATCGTGATCCGCTTGAAGAGCTTCTAAAGCCATATCCAAGCTGTGTGCAACTGTAGGAATTTTTGCTTCTTCTTCAGGAGGTAGATCATACAAATTCTTATCTGAAGCTTCACCTGGATGAATCTTGTTTTGAATACCGTCGATACCCGCCATTAACAATGCAGCGAAACCTAAGTACGGGTTCATCATTGGATCTGGGAAACGTGCTTCAATACGTTTACCTTTCGGGCTAGAAACGTATGGAATACGGATAGAAGCCGAACGGTTACGCGCTGAGTAAGCAAGCATAATTGGCGCTTCATAATGTGGCACTAAACGCTTATACGAGTTTGTAGAAGGGTTAGTAATCGCATTTAATGAGCGTGCGTGCTTGATGATACCGCCAATGAAATACAATGCCATTTCTGAAAGGCCTGCATATTCATCACCAGCAAACAAGTTCTTGCCGTCTTTAGAAATTGACATATGAACGTGCATACCAGAACCGTTATCACCAACCATAGGTTTAGGCATAAACGTTGCAGTTTTAGCATATTGATGAGCAACGTTCCAAACAGCATATTTAAACTGTTGTACTTCATCAGCTTTACGAACCATTGTGTTGAAGCTCACACCAATTTCTAATTGGCAAGATGCAACTTCATGGTGATGTACTTCTACACGACCTGGCCCCATGATGTCTTCAATTTTCGCACACATTTCTGCACGCATATCGTGGTGAGAATCAACTGGAGGCACTGGGAAGTAACCACCTTTAACGCGTGGACGGTGGCCTGAGTTACCTGATTCGTAAGAATTACCTGTAGACCAAGCAGCTTCTTCAGCGATTAATGTATGGCGAGCACCAGACATATCGATGTCCCATTTAACTTCGTCAAATACGAAGAATTCTGGTTCTGGACCAAAGAAAGCAGTATCACCAATACCAGTAGATTTTAAATATTCTTCTGCACGGCGAGCAATTGAACGTGGGTCACGGTCATAACCTTGACCAGTAGATGGCTCAATAACATCACAAGTCACCACTACAGTTGGCTCTGCAAAAAACGGGTCGATAAAACCTGTTTCAGCATCTGGACGTAAGATCATGTCAGACGCTTCGATACCTTTCCAACCAGCAATTGAAGAACCGTCGAACATTTTACCATCTTCAAAAGTATCTTCATCGATAGTATCTGCTGGGTAAGTAACATGTTGTTCTTTACCCTTAGTGTCCGTAAAACGGAAGTCTACCCATTTTGCGCCACTTTCTTGGATGAGTTGTAGGACCTTGTTCGCCATGCTCATTTTGCTCCGATGATTTTTTGTTGCACATTTAGTGCGTGTTAGTAGTTGGTAGTTTTAAAGCAATTACCGTACCAACTTTTAAAAGCAAAGCTAAAATCTTGAAATCCTTATCAGATTAACAGCTTTATTCACTTTGCTTTGCGACTATTATACTGTGCTTAAAACTAAATGCACCATATTCAGGCACAGTTCATCGCAATAAAAAATATTTATTTACAACCTGTATCAAAATGGTGCATCTCAGAGCATGATCGTTTAATTATTAAACTTAAAGTCAAGTTTATTCAGGGATTTAATTACCTAATTTACCAAACGATATATTTTATAAATTTTTATAAATTAGAAAAATGGATCAAATTTTCAGACACATGCGTTTAACACATTGTTTTATATATCATTAAATAAAAAATTTTAATATTTTATTTTTATTTGGAAGACAAATAATCCAACTCAATCATAACTTTATTAATACACATCGAGCCATGATAAATCTAAATTTTGTGCATCATATTAGTTCAGTAAAATTAAATATCTTAGATAAATGATGTAAAAGTGAACGACCGCGAGACTAAATCTTATAAATTATAAATTTACTGAGTGCATTTTGTTTGTTTGTTTTTAACACAAATCTCACTCATCAAACACAATGATTAAAAAAACTTATGAATAACACGTATGAGCTTTTAGATTCAGATCAATATTTCATTTATTAGCGCTATTCACCTAGAACCATTCATTCACACATTAATTTGATTTAAGTGATCAATATTGCTGATGTTTTGAACCCCAAAATTTAACCTGCGCTGATAAAAGAATCTGCTATGATAACTGCCACTTAATCGCTTTGAGTTACTAGACAAGGATGCAGTCAACACCCTGTGATGCATCTTATCAATGTGAATAACAAAGCTAAATTAAGTTAAATTATAAATTTCAAGAGGTTAAGCTTAAAATGCTTCTGATGATCGACAACTATGACTCTTTTACCTACAACATCGTCCAATATTTTGGCGAGTTAAATCAGGAAGTAAAAGTGGTCCGTAATGATGCCGTGACTTTGGAGGATATTGAGCGATGGCAACCAAAATATCTCGTCATTGGACCTGGTCCCTGCTCTCCCTCTGAGGCAGGTATATCAATCCCAGCGATTCAACACTTTTCAGGCAAGATTCCACTGCTTGGGGTGTGCTTAGGTCACCAAAGTATCGGGCAAGCATTTGGTGGAGATATTGTTCGTGCAAAAAAAGTAATGCACGGGCGTTTATCTGACATGTACCACTCTGATCAAGGGATCTTTAGCAATCTACCCTCTCCATTCTCAGCGACTCGCTATCACTCTTTAGTCATTGATCAAGCGACTTTACCTGAATGTTTAGAGGTGACGTGTTGGACCAATGAAGAAGATGGTTCTATGGAAGAAATTATGGGTGTGAAACATAAAACCCTTCCCGTTGAAGGTGTTCAGTTCCATCCAGAATCGATACTCAGCCAACATGGCCACAAAATTTTCCAAAACTTCTTAGAAATTTATGCGTAAGAGCAAGACATGAATATTCAACAAGCATTAAACAACATTACGAAAAATATTGAATTAACACAGCCTCAAATGGAAGCTGTTATGCGCACCATTATGGATGGTGAAGCGACTGATGCACAAATCGGTGCATTAATGATGGGTTTACGTTTAAAAGGCGAAAGTATTGACGAAATTACTGCTGCTGCACGCGTGATGCGTGAATATGCGATCAAGATTGATGTCAGTGATCTTCCATACTTAGTCGATATTGTTGGCACGGGTGGTGATGGACAAAACCTGTTTAATGTATCAACTGCATCAAGTTTTGTAATTGCAGCTGCAGGTGCAACGATTGCCAAACACGGTGGCCGAGGTGTGTCATCAAAATCAGGCTCGTCAGATCTATTAGAACAAGCTGGTATTAATCTCGACCTAAATATGGCACAGACTGAACGCTGTATCCGCGATTTGGGTGTGGGTTTTCTCTTTGCTCCAAACCATCATAAAGCAATGAAGTATGCAGCAGGTCCTCGTAAAGAATTGGGCTTCAGAAGCATTTTCAACTTACTTGGCCCGCTTACGAATCCGGCTGGTGTAAAGCGCTTTGTAATTGGCGTGTTCTCAACAGAATTATGTCGACCTATTGCTGAAGTTCTTAAGCAACTTGGTGCTGAGCACGTCATGGTTGTTCACTCTAAAGATGGGCTAGATGAAATCAGTCTTGCTTCATCCACCTATGTTGCTGAGTTAAAAAATGGTGAAATTACTGAATGGGAAATCCTCCCTGAGGATGTAGAGATTGAGTCTCAAACATTGACGCATTTATCTGTTGATAGCTCTGCTGAAAGTTTGGCACTGATCAAAGATGCACTAGGTAAGAAAAAATCACCAAAAGGTGAAAAAGCGGCCAGTATGATTGCATTAAATGCTGGTGCTGGTATTTATGTCTCAGGTTTAACTTCGAGTTATAAACAAGGTGTGGCATTAGCACATGACATCATTTATGGTGGTCAGGCACTTGAAAAGATGGATGTGCTTTCTGAATTCACAAAAACAATAAAACATTATGAAGCTTAATTAAGTCAGGACATTCTTATGTTAGATATCGCGAATACTATTCTTGGCAAAATTGTTGACCGTAAACAAGAAGAGTTTGCTGCACGATTAAAACTACGTAGTTATAAGGACGTCGAAGAACTCGCTCAAGCCGCTAGCCCTGTTCGCGGTTTTGCTCAAGCACTACAACACAAACGTCCTGCTGTCATTGCTGAAATCAAAAAAGCATCTCCTTCTAAAGGCATTATTCGAGAAAACTTCAATCCTGCTGAAATAGCTGAACAGTATCAATCAGCGGGTGCAGCTTGTTTATCAGTACTTACAGATATTGATTTCTTCCAAGGTGCCGACGAGAACATTCATATTGCTCGCTCTCACTGTGATTTGCCTGCACTAAGAAAAGATTTCTTAATCGATCCTTATGGTGTGATTGAAGCTCGTGCATTGCATGCAGACTGTATCCTTCTCATTGTTGCATGTCTTTCAGATCAACAACTTGAGGAAATGTCGAAAACTGCATTTGAACATCATTTAGATGTACTGGTTGAAGTGCATGATGAATATGAACTAGAACGTGCTCTCAAATTATCAGATCGTTGTTTATTAGGCGTTAATAATCGTAATTTAAAAACTTTCGATGTTGATTTGAACACATCAATTCGTCTAAAAAAACAACTTGCACCATCTCGTTTATTAGTGACGGAAAGCGGCATTGCAACCTCAGCGGATGTCACCATGATGCAAGAAAATGACATTCACACTTTCCTTGTAGGTGAAAGTTTTATGAAACAGCCTCGTCCTGATCATGCCTTTACCGCATTGTTTGGCGAACCTCAGAATATTTAACTCTAATATTCTGCGGTAAATTGTTCGACTAAAAATAATTCAATCTCATAAGAATGGATTTCCGAATCCATTCTTGCCTCCATTAATGCCAACAACAATAGCTAGAACAAATTCAAAATAAATTAGATTAATAATCAATCTCTTTTTTTTGCTTTATCCCTTAAGTTATCTCCACTTAATTCAACACCTTAAAATCAACTTAAATACTTCTCACTACAAAGTTAAGGGATTTTCGGATTATAATCACATTCATTCCTCTTCCACTTTAAAGTTACAAGCACGTTATGAGTAAACATGATTCTTCTTTATCAAAAGATCAATTTAATTTACTGAAACAGTTTAAGAAACAAATCAGTAATCCTGCTCCTCGTGTTGAAGCTCCTAAACCTATTGAAAAGACGGTTGAACAAGAGCATGAGGAAGATTTAGAACTCTTTCGTCAGCAGATGCAAGGCGTTCAAAAAATTGATCATGGTAATATTGCAAAAATTGAGAAACCAGTAAAAAAGAAATTGGATGCTCAAACCTTAGCAAAACGTGCTGCTGCTGAAGGTCCAATGCATACTGATGAAACAGTGATGTCTGATACTCAAGCCATGCTCAATCCAGTTGGCAGTCAGGCTAGTCTGAGTTATCGAATTGCGACCTTACAACATAAAGTATTTGAAGATCTGAAAGCTGGAAATTTACGTTGGTTTGAAGCAGTTGATTTGCATGGCTGTACCGTAGAAGAAGCACGTTCAGCTGTATTGCAAATTATTCAGATGGCGAAAGAGCAAAATCAAAACGTCATTAAAATTGTTCATGGTAAAGGCCCTGAAGCTGTTTTAAAAACCTATGTTAATAGTTGGCTCAGACAACATCGTGATGTTTTGGCTTTTGTCAGTGCGCCTGAAAAACAAGGTGGCACTGGCGCGGTCTTAGTTCTGCTTAAACGTGCAGAAAAGAATCCAAAATTTACTCAATAATCGGAATTTTTTCTGAATATACGGCATTGTAATCGTTTTCTGATACAATGCCGTCCTTGTTCAACATCTGTGTAAGTGAACACGTCTTATGTCTATGCAGCAATCCTACGCCAACATTTTAACTGCCGTTGGCGAAGATCTTACTCGTCCTGGTCTTAAAGATACACCAATGCGTGCTGCTAAAGCTTTTTCGTATTTGACGTCAGGTTATAGCCAAACGCTTGAAGAAGTGACCAACAATGCGGTCTTCCCTTCAGACAACCGTGAAATGGTTTTGGTCAAGAACATCGAATTCTATTCGCTTTGTGAACATCATTTACTGCCGTTCTATGGACGTGTGCATATTGCCTACTTACCAGAAGGTCAAGTTTTAGGTTTATCTAAATTTGCACGTATTACTGAAATGTTTGCCCGTCGTCTACAGATTCAAGAAAATCTAACTCAACAGATTGCTGAAGCTGTGGCTCAAGTGACTGGTGCTAGAGGCGTAGCTGTTGTCATTGATTCAGCACATATGTGTATGATGATGCGTGGTGTAGGCAAACAAGAGTCAACTACTCGTACAGTATCATTTGTTGGGGACTTTAAAACTAACAAAGATGAACGTCGCGAGTTTCTGAGCGCTGTTCCAGAAAGTTATTAATTCATAAAAACCTCAACCCTGTTGAGGTTTTTTTTAGACCATATTCCAAGGCTCAATTTCTTAAGGTGAATATATGACATCTCTTCATGTTGCAGGTCAAGGTCAACAACACGCAGAAAAATCAGTCGACTTCCCGCGTCCTGATCGTCTCGTCCAAGGCAATCCCGAACGTCACACCTACAGTCTTTATGAACACGAGCATATGGAATGTGGGATTTGGGAATGTGAAGTTGGTGCTTGGAATATTCAATTTGCCGACAATAAACAAGAATTCTTTCAAATTATAGAAGGAAAAGTTCGCATCCACACTCAAAGTAAAAATCACTTTATCGAAGTTTCGGCAGGTCAAGCAGGTGTAATACCACCAGGATTCATTGGAACATTCGAAGTCGTTGAGGAAGTGAAAAAGTACTATGTGAATGTAATCGTTTAAAAACAAGCCTCACCTTTCAACACAGTACTTCCTACTACTGTGTATTTACCAATAGCGTGTAAATCCTAAACTAGTTTGATGCCAATCATGCTGTTCTTGTAATTGATAATTCCAGTGAATAGAGATAGCACTTTGCGAGTTAAGTGCATACTGAACTGAGGATCGTAGTCCGAGCTGCCAAGCCTGCTGATCTTCCCAAAAAGGGATTTCAATTTGCACTAAGCTATTCACTCGATCTGACCATAAGTTTTGACAACCTACAGTTGGCCCTAGCCCCAATCTCCAGCCCTTTTCTAAAATTTTTCCAGCTTGAATATGATTCTGCATCTGCGCATAACACAGGTGTTCACGATCTGCATCTGCCCAACTATATCCAAACTGTGTTGATAGATTCAAAACACCATGTTGCTCGCTATCACTGAAATTTCCAGAATCATCAATTGAGAGTTGTTTCCAACCGAATCCAAATCCCCAACTCAACGGCGTCTTAAAAGGTGTAATTGGATTATAAGAATTCACTTCTAAAAGATCCAAATCAGCCAACTTGAGTTGATCATTCCGAAACTCAAGACTCCCCTCAAGAAATTTCAACTGCGTTCCAAGTCGGTATCCCCCCTGAAGATCAGATAAATCGTGATAGGCTTGTCGATGGTTGATCTGCACAAACGTATCGTCTTGCACTCGTCCAAATTCAATCGATGTTTTTCGAGCATGATGCCCATCCACAGGGTCAATTCGTGGTCTTGCCACTTCAGTACGTTGTTTTTCAACAGGGATTTGGCTTCTTAAACTCAAAATTTGTCGTATTTTAGGTTGCGCAATACTCGCTTCGATTTTTTGAGAAATGAGCTGTAGATACAAATGATCATATGCCATCTCAAGAATACGCGCCTGATCCTTGGCCGTAAATTGAGCTAAAAATTCACGCATTGGTGCTGGTTGCACCAGCGTTAATTGATGTGCCGAATGTGCTAAGTCATTACCATGTTGTTTTGCTTGATGAAGTAACTGCGTTTCAAGTGCTGGGCGATAAACAGTATCTTTAATGAGGCCTTGCTGCTGCACCGCTTTGATGGTTTCGACTGGAATTGCAATATGACTAAACTGTGCTTGTAGATTGGCATCGGGTTTTACCAAATCAATGAGTCCCAATAAGCGGTAGGCACAATTATCACTTATAAAATAATAGGGAAATTGGACATGCTTTAACTCCCAGATATGTTGTACTAAACGTGTGGTTTCTTCTGGGTTTAATGCTAATTCGTACTCCCACAAATCACGGCTTTCGAAATCACCATACTCTTTTACTTTTCGATAGTAGGGCATTAACGAATATTCACCTGGATATTGACCCGTTAAGCCTTTCCAAGCAAAAGAAAAACTATCACTATTTTCGACCGTCGCAGCGTAGTTGACTGCATAAGAAATAAGATTAAGCTCTTTTTTATCTTTAGGGTCAAGACGTAGCAAGGTATGACCAAACATCGAACTTGGATTTCCCATGAAATCTGTCGCATAAATCAATGTTGCTTGATACGGTTTAATCTGTCCAATCCATTCCTCTAGAGCAGGACAATCTGCTTTAGGAAGCTCCTCTTGTTTTATTTTCAGTTGTTCTATTAACCATGCAGAGCGAGCTGGGAAACGACATATAATGGATTGATCTTGTCCTCGATCTATAAATAATTCACGAATATTTGCATTCAGCTCATCTTGTAAATTATCTGCACCATTTGCACTAAAAAAAAATCCTGAATAGCTGACTTCACTCTTCGCTTGATGTGCATACATTAATCTTTGCCAAGTTTTATTTTTATCAAGCTGATGGTGTTGTGCTTGTGCAATATATTGTTCAACTGGAGAAGTATATGCATGTGTCAGAAAGCTACTGACAATCAAGGCAGAAAAAAAAGCAAATTTCATAAAATGAACTTAATAATGATGAAACAAAAAAACCCTGCCATAAGACAGGGTTTTCGCAATTAAACGTAAGCTTTTAATACTTCGTCTTGAGACATAACAGTTTGAAGAGATGCAAGGACTTGGAATGCATCTTGATTGTCCGCTGAATAAATTTCAGAGAAATTTTCTTTTGATACTGCAAAGAAACGTGCTTTATCTTCAGATTTAATATTCAGAAGCTCTGCAAGGACGTTAAGACTTTCCCCCTCACCTACCGCCATATCACGTGCAAGAGCTTCGGCATTTTCATTTGTAAATGTTACTGCTTGTGCTGTTACTGTACCTGTACCACTACAGCCTAACGTCCCGAAAGTAATACCGAATAATTGGTTAGCAAATAAACCGTTGGTCGTACCTGCTAAGATTTTTGCAACTTTACCAGACTGACCTGCCCAAACTTGTGAACCGATACCACAACCAACATCACGGTCAGCAAATGCAGCTGTTGATCCTACTGCCAATACCGCAGCTAAAGCTAATTTTTTATACATAACATCACTCCAAACTTGATGTGCTCAAGTGTTCTTTATTGTTCCAATTTTGTTCTTTTACGAACTTCTTTAACATAGCGATATCAAGCCAAGAACGCAAAACAAATCTTACCAATGCCATCAAGTATTGAGTTTTTTTGATGAATTAACTTATTCGCCCTTCAATCGCCACAAACCCTGTGAATTCCGTTCACCTAAGATTTTTAACACCAATACTAAACTCAGCATTAGTAGGAGATACCAAGAACCAAGTTTCCCCCATCCCACCATATGCCACTGTTCCACTTGCGTTGGATACAACCAAATTTGATAAAAAGTACTGATATTTTCAGCAATCCAAATAATAAATGCCAACAACAAAAGCACAGGAAGCATTGGCAAGGTCATCTCATGATATTTAAGCTTGAACGTTATTTTAGTTTTCCAAAATATCAACACGCTCCATGCAAACAATAAGTATCGTATATCTAGGATAAAGAACTTCGTCATAAAGTTTAAATAGGACAAGATCGCTAAACTCATCATATTGAAAAAACTAGGTAAGTTCTCAATTTCTACGCGATAGAGCCTGAGTGAACGAGCAAAAAAACTGCCTACGGCAGAATACATAAATCCCGCAAAAAGTGGTACGGTCATAATCTTAAATGCCGCAGGTTGCGGATATTGCCATGATGCAATCTGTGGATGTGTCAGGAAAATCTCCATGACCATTGCCAACATATGAAATATTGCAATAACTTTGGCTTCAGCCCAAGACTCTAACTTTAAAAGCAGTAAACAGACCTGAATAACCACTGCATAAATCAAGAGGTAGTCGTATCGGTACAATCCATAATATTCTTGATGCCCTATCGAAGCCGTCAAAGCAAAGGCTAGCAGTAATAAAATACCAAATAAGGCAGCTGATGCTGCCTTATAATGAAACTCAAATAATGATTTTAAAAAGCTCACACATTCATCCTAAATGTTTAGCCTAAATATTTTGCGCTGTACTCATGTACCGTATCAATGAAAACTTTAGGATTCGCAGGATCTACCCATTGGGTGATACCGTGTCCAAGGTTTGCAACATAACCCGTTTTTTCACCAGCAGCATATGCATCATCGAGCATTAGTTTTACTGACTTTTCGATACTCGCAGGAGAGCCATATAATGTTGCAGGGTCTAAATTACCTTGTAGGGCAGCGCGACCAGCAACAGTTTGACGTGCAACATTTAAAGGGGTTGTCCAATCCAGTCCAAACGCATCTGCGCCAGTTGCGATCATAGGTTCTAACCATTGACCACCACCTTTGGTAAATAAAATTACTGGTACTTTGCGGCCTTCATTTTCACGCTTTAAACCCTTCACGATTTTGTGCATATAATTGAGTGAAAATTCTTGATATTCTCGATGTGCAAGTGCACCACCCCAACTGTCAAAAATTTGAATCGCCTGCGCACCTGCCTCAATCTGTGCGTTCAAATAATCTATGACTGAATCAGCCAAATGATCTAACAAGGCATGTAAAACTTCAGGTTGTGCATACATCATTTGCTTGGTGTAGCGGAAATCTTTACTCGACCCACCCTCGATCATGTAAGTTGCGAGTGTCCATGGACTTCCAGAAAACCCAATTAGCGGTACTTGACCACCTAATGCTGAGCGGATTGTCGACACTGCATTCATGACATAGTCTAAGTCCGATTTAGCATCAATTTTTGGTAATTGGGCTACATCCTGCTCAGTACGGACTGTTTTCTTAAATTTTGGTCCTTCCCCTGCTTCAAAATATAGTCCTAAGCCCAAAGCATCAGGAACAGTCAAAATATCTGAAAATAGAATGGCTGCATCTAAGTCATAGCGACGAAGCGGCTGTAAAGTCACTTCACAAGCAAAGTCATTATTTTTGCACAAAGAAAGAAAATCACCCGCAGTTGCGCGTGTCGCACGATATTCAGGTAAATATCGACCAGCCTGACGCATCATCCAAACTGGCGTGCAGTCCACAGGTTCACGTAATAAGGCACGCAGAAAACGATCATTTTTTAAGGTCGTCATTTACTTTCTCGATGCAAAATTGAAATTCCATTCATCATACCAAAAAGCTGCACTTTAAAGTATTTAGTTAGAATGAAAATAAAGATTGAGACTATCGGAATTTATTTGATTTAAACAAAACAAATACTGCATATCCGTGTTTTTTCTGCAATACTTTATCCGTGTTTTTATAAATCAATATGAATAATTCTTAAGGTTGAATTACATGTTCGTTCGCTCAATTCTTGCTTTGAGTTTAAGTTGTATTATGTCTGGAACTGCATTGGCTGCTTCTGGTACTGCTGAACAACCACTTTCTCCAATTACAAAAACGAGTTTAGATACTATTCAAGATCCAATTGATCCTCTCGCGGTAGAATCTAGCTCTGAAGCCCAAATTAGCCAGCAAGAGCAAAATGATCTAAATCAAGCTGCAGATACGCTTCAAAACTTAGAAAGAACTGAGGATAGCACTGCGGACATTGGCAGTGCACCTGCATCTTCAGCAGTGATAAATTCAGCTCCATCTACATCAGCACCTGCTACAGCAAATTCATGGACGCTAGACAGTCTGAATAATGCTGAATGGTATGAAAATATTGGCAAAGGTCAATTCCCTGTATATGCCCGTGCACACGTAATGTTAAATAATTCACATGCTTCACCAGGTGCTATTGACGGTACAAGTGGAAAAAATACACTTAAAGCAATTGCTTCATTCCAACAAATGAACGGTTTAAAGGCTACAGGTGTTTTGACGAAAGAAACTTGGGATGCTCTAGTTGCACGCCAAGCTGGTAAACCTGCTTATGTTGAATATACGATTACCGAAGCAGACCTAAAAGGTCCTTATGCAGCCTCAATTCCTCATGACTATGCTTTACAAGCGAAAATGAAAGGTCTTTATTACACTCGTGTAAGTGAAATGCTGGCTGAAAAATTCCATATGGATGAAGAGTTTCTCAAGAAACTAAATCCTAAAGCGACATTTAAGAAAGCGGGTGAAAAGCTTATTGTGACCAACATTCGCAATGAACTTCCAGAAAATATTCATTTAATCGTGGCTCATAAAGGCGCTAAACAACTTTATTTGTTTAACCAACAAAACCAAATGGTTGGCTCATTCCCAGCAACCATCGGTAGTGCTGACACTCCTTCTCCGACTGGAACATACAAAATTACTGGTGTAGCGAAAAACCCTTGGTATAGCTATTCACCAAGTAACTTTGTACAAGGTAAAAATTTGAAGCCACTTTCATTACCACCTGGTCCTAATGGCCCTGTAGGTAATATCTGGATCGGTTTAAGCAAAAAATCGTTCGGTATTCACGGCACACCTAACCCATCAAGTATTTCAAAGACAGCTTCACACGGTTGTATCCGCTTAACCAACTGGGATGCGAATGATTTGGGTAATAAAGTTCGTTCTGGTGTTACAGTAAAATTCTTAGAATAATCGAATTTTAAAAAGCCTGTTTCAAGCAGGCTTTTTTATCCTTTTTATGTTTCAAAATTAGAACGATACGTTGTCCTAATCCACTATCTTATTCATTTTAAACTATTAAAATAACATCATCTTTAAGAATAATGAAAGGAGCATCATCATGAATGCTTATTTACATCGCAGTGAATCACGTGGTCATGTAAAAATGGGTTGGTTAGAATCCAAACACAGCTTTTCATTTGGAAGCTGGTATGACCCTAACCACATGGGCATCAGTGCTCTCCGTGTCATTAATGATGACCTCATTGCTGGTCATCAAGGTTTCGGTACACATCCACACGACAATATGGAAATTCTCACCTGTGTATTGCAGGGAGCGATTACACATAAAGATAGTATGGGTAACCACGGTGATATCAAAGCTGGTGAATGGCAACTGATGAGTGCTGGTACAGGCATTCAACATAGTGAAATCAACCAAGGTGATGAAACAGTTCATTTACTGCAAATCTGGATTATTCCAAATCAGCGCAATGCAGAGCCGAATTACCAACAAATTCAACTCGATCCTGCTGAACAACCGAACCAATGGCATCTGATTTGTGGACCGACAGAACAAGCACCCATGCATATTCGCCAAAATGCGGAGGTTAAAACAGCTGTTTTGGAGAAAGGTCATTCACTTGAAGTTGTTGCAACACAACATGTCAGCTATCTACATGTAATTGGTGGTTCAATTCAAGTCGCTGAACACACTGTGAATGCTGGAGATGCTATTGCATTTATTGATCCAGCGCAGATTGAAGCATCAGAAGATGCTCGTGTGATTTGGTTCGACCTTCCAGAAAAAGTGGCTTAAACGCTGTAGAGAAACCACCTTAGGGTGGTTTTTTTATGCCATGCTCAAAAAATTAAATCAAACAGTAAATATCAGTCTTAATATCGCACGAATATGAAGAAAATAAAAAAAGCCACTAATGATTAGTGGCTTTTTAAAAATTTGGCGGAAGCGGTGAGATTCGAACTCACGGAGGACTCACACCCTCGTCGGTTTTCAAGACCGGTGCATTAAACCGCTCTGCCACGCTTCCAATGGCGGCTATCATATAAATATTTTTTAAAATTGGCAAACACTTTTCTAAGAAATTTTGCTCGCCTGCCTATTTTTAAATCAGAAATTACTATTTTGATGAATTTTCGAGCTTTTCATAGCGAATTGAATTAATAAACCATGTTTTTTTTCCCAAGGGTGTATGTACCTCAAATTCATCATCTACTTGCTTACCTAACATTGCACGTGCCATAGGTGAATCTATTGAAATATGTTGAGGATGATGATCATAAATTTCATCTACACCGACAATCCGAATCGTCTTTAGTTGGCCTTCCTCGTTCTCGATGTCTACCCAAGCTCCAAAATATACTTTGCCCTCTTGTTCAGGAGAAAAATCGATAATTCGCAACTCTTCAAGTCGTTTACCGAGGTAACGAACACGACGGTCTATTTTTCGTAAAATTTGTTTATTGTATTGATAATCTGCGTTTTCAGAACGATCACCTAAACTGGCAGCCCAATTCACTTTTTTGGTGATTTCAGGTCGTTCCTCATGCCATAAGTATTGTAGTTCTGCGACCAATTTGTCATGCCCACTTCGGGTAATTAAATTCGATTTCATAGGCGATAAAATGAGTATTTTGCTTACGTTATAGCGACACATTGCAACATTTTATACCGCATTTCTACATGGAAAAATTTTATAAAGTTTTTTCTTTTTATTTATCAATATCTTAAAACCATGTTTTTTATTTTTTTTTGTACAAAATTTGACATGAGTAAAATTGACCATTAATATGCGCCCATGTTTTATCTTGATTACTTTTTGTACGAAGATCTTTTCTTCAATATTTTATCCACCCACACATGTCATTTTGAATGACGTTCATGACGCCCACCCTAATTGAATTTATCAACTTTAAATAAAAGTTTAAGGCGGTACTGCTTTTGCTTTTTTTGGGCATAAATTACTTGTAGCGGAGACAACATGCGCAGTAGTTCAAACACTGGATCGAGGCTTTGCCTTAATTCACTAACTTCTTCTCTCTCGTTTAAAGCGATGGTCCTCGCTACAGCATTTATCCCATTTCATGCATTAAATGCAACAAAGACCGACAACCAATACAACTCCATTGTAAATTCGAACAAGCTTACAGTGGTGGCCGTGTCAAATCCCACCGTGGTTTTTAAAGACGGTAACTTCAAACATGGCTTTGGCTATGACTTGGTGAGCAGTTACGCTCAAAACTTAAATGTAAAACTCGATTTTAAAACGGTTCAAAGTAATGAAGCCGCTTTGAAAATGGTGCAGCAAGGTAAAGCTCATTTCGCGGTGACCACAGCATCGATCATGACCATTGAGCAAAAGAATCTTTCAGGTTTTTCCGCATCATGTGGTGACCTTGAAAGCTTACGCAAAAATGGGCTTAATCCAGAAATCAATTGGGTTTTTAAAAATGCTGCTGATCCTTTAACAGATACTGCCAGCGGTTTTGTTTGTCAAAGCAAGCAAAATGGTGCTATCCGTCAAATGGCATCTTTCTACAACCGCAACGTGGTTAAACAAGATGATTGGGATACTATTCAGCGCAATCTGAAAACACGTATGCCAATTTATAAAGCTAGCTTTAAAAAGTCAGCCCAAACATACGACTTAGATTGGCACTTCCTCGCTGCGATAGGCTATCAAGAGTCGTTCTTAAAACCGAATTCTGTGTCTCCTACAGGTGTGCGTGGCATCATGATGCTCACCAACAACACAGCAAAAGCAATGGGTGTGTCGAATCGTGTTGATCCTGCTCAAAGTATTGCAGGTGGTGCGAAGTATTTTGATCTGATGATGTCAAAATATGATTATATTCCTAAACATGATCGTTATTGGTATGCCCTCGTGGCTTACAATATGGGGCCAGGTGCCACAGATGCGATTATGAAGCGCCTAAAAGCCCAAGGAAAAAATCCGAATGATTGGATACAGGTATATGATTTTCTTTACCGTAATCAATCGCACAATACGCGTTATAAGCAAGCGATCCAATACGTCACTCGTATTCGTGCTTATTTAGAACATATTAAAACGACACCAAGTTTGGTGAGTATTTAACAAAAAAAAGCTTACCTAAAGGTAAGCTTTTTTTTGTTTAAAAAGTCTTAAGTAGTTTGCTCTAAAACTTTTTTGAACAAATCTTTTTGTTCTTGGCTTGGCTTCGCTGTTTGTAAAGCCATCAATTGAGACATATCGCCTTGAACTTTGATTTTACCAGTCATAAATGCTTGCATAGCAGCAGCCATGTCAAACTCTAAGAATACTTTGCGTAAAGTATCCGCATCTAAGTTTAAAGTTGTTTTAGCATTCGCAGAAGCGCCTTTTTGGATCTTACCGCTATCAAGCGCTAATTCAGTCGTTCCTTCGCTACCTGTTACTACAAGATTCAATGCTAGATTTGCTAATGATGGTGGTAAGTTCAAATCACCAGCTTCAGCTGTAAGTTTCTCAACGTTTGCAAACCAATCATCAGTTAAAAATGCAGGCATGTTCTTTCCTCGATGTATTTATTCAATTTATTGCGTTACCTATCCAAGATAACAACATGTAGAAGCTTTACGCTTGAGAGAGTTATAGCATGATATTTTCCAAATGCGATACGTTTTTTTGTACTCTGCGTTCGATTTTTTTTGTAAATAAAACTAATCGCCTAAATATCATCAAATCTTTATTTTTTCAGAAGTTTGTCAATGATTTTTTGTATCGGTACTACGACCTAAAGTGACAAAAAACATCATTTTGTAAATCGACTCAACACCTTCATTAAAATGTAAAATCTAAGAAATAAAAAAAAGCACTTCGAAAAGTGCTTTTTTTTATTTAGACGAATTACTCAGCAGCAAAACCGAGATTGACCATGCTAATACGCTTATTTGGTGTGTCCCCTTCGGCTGTTGAGCAAGTCACATCAAAATCAACTTCACGTTGTCCATCTAAGGCTTCAAAATCGAAAAGATCTCGGTCAGCCAATTGCGATGGCGAGACGTTCTGTAACGCGCCAAAAATGCTGTGTAAACGTTTTGGATGAGCTTTATCCCATTCACGTAACATATCATTGATGATTGCGCGCTGTAAGTTTTCCTGCGAACCACACAAGTTACATGGAATAATTGGGAATTTGCGCATTTCAGCGTATTTGATGATGTCTTTCTCTTCAACATACGCCAAAGGACGAATCAAAATATTCTTTTTATCCGATGAAAGTAGTTTTGGTGGCATCGCCTTTAAACTACCGCCATGGAATAGGTTCAAGAAGAACGTTGCCATAATATCATCACGATGATGACCTAAAGCAACTTTGGTCGCGCCAATTTCTTGAGCAAAACCATATAAAGAACCACGGCGCAAGCGTGAGCACACTGCACAATAGGTTTTACCTTCAGGTGTAAGCTTTTTGGTAATGCTATATGTATCTTTTTCTAAGATGTAGTACGGAATGTTATTTTCTTCTAAATAACGGGGTAATACATCCTCAGGGAACCCTGGTTGTTTCTGATCAAGATTCACAGCCACAACATCAAAATTGATTGGTGCTATGCGTTTAAACTGCAGGAGAATGTCCAGCATGGTATAGCTATCTTTACCACCTGAAATACATACCATGACCTTATCGCCATCCTCAATCATTTTGTAGTCACGGATTGCATGACCTACTTGACGACGAAGTTTTTTTAATAAACGATAATATGCAGAACTTGTAGGTGGCTCTGGCTTAAAATTAAATCCTTGGTTGGATTCAACTGGCGAGTACATAGACGACATTAACCATAAAAAAAATACTGCGCAATTTTAGCTGATTCAGTGCTTAATCGCATCTAAAGAATCTGTTTTTTACATCTAATTTTTATTTTTTCATAACACTGTCTTATTCACACATCTAAAATGGACGCTTGGGTTCATTTTTTAGTCGAATTGCTTATCTTTTGGACTTTTCCACAGTTTTCCACAAAACCTGTGGATAAAATTGTGGACTTTTTAGGGGTTGACAAAGTTTTGGCAAGATAAGATGGTGCTTTCCCTTAGATTGATCATTTTTTAACCACTATCCTATATCCTTAAAATTCAATAACTTATATGTGTCAAGCAGTTGTTTATAAATAAAAATAAATAATTTTTTTGGATATTAAGCCAACAATTAAGACTTGATTTTTTTACAACGAATTGTTAAAAAACATTACATAGTCGAGAGACATCTCCATTGCAGAAAATCACCCACATATCATTTAGGGACAAAAATAGTGTTCGAATGATGAAAACTACAAATAAAATAAAAGTCATAGCGTTATTTGGGTGTGTGAATTTTCTAATATTCTCGCCACAGGCTTCTGCAGGTCAAACAATCTATCAGCTGAAAGATTCAAACGGCACTACCGTACTGACCAACCGCAAAAACAAATACAACCATCTTAAAGTTGAAAAGAAAACCTACTATCCAGATAGCAATATTCATAGTTACAGCAATTGGGGAAGTAATGAAGCATCTGTTCTCCCAAGCCATAGTAAAAATCGAAATGCCTTCGATGGCTATATTCGCCAAGCAGCTCAACGACACGGCATTTCTGAAGGACTCATTAAAGCGGTGATGCACACAGAGTCTGGTTTTAATATACATGCACGCTCCCCTGTTGGTGCTCAGGGTCTTATGCAATTGATGCCTGCGACTGCACAACGATTTAATGTCAATAATGCATATGATCCTGAACAAAATATTTTCGCTGGTGCAAAATATTTGGCTTGGCTATTGAAACGCTTTAATGGCAATACGCAATTGGCATTAGCGGGTTATAATGCTGGCGAAGGAAATGTTGCTAAATATGGTGGAATTCCGCCCTTTCGTGAAACTCAAGACTATGTCAGACGTGTACTCAGTCGTTACAATAATTTATACGCCAATGGTGTAGGCTCAAATCCAACCAATAGTTATGCAGCTTCAGTATCCTCTAAGTTAAGTTCACCGAGCTATAACAATCAGAATTTATCAGCTCAAGTGACTGCACCAGCTAAACCAAAGTCACCTCCTCGCCAAATTATTGTGGCCGCTGATGGCAGTTTTACTGACGCACCAGCAGGTTCATATTCTACAAATAATGCCACAGCATCAGCGAAGATCTATATTTCGAATTAATCTCAATTTTTTTCGTTATATTTTTTATTTTTTTCTTGAAATTTTCCCTATTCGAAAGCATATTTGACGTAGGTTTTTTAATTCAAAAAGCTTATTAAATTTTATTTATAAGAGGATTTTCTCGATGATGCGGATTGGTTTGTTTTTGCTGACCAACCTCGCGGTACTGGTGGTAGCTGGCATAATCTTGTCACTCTTCGGTGTCGGTAGTTACCATGGCGCGGGTGGCTTGAATCTTGGCAATTTACTTGTGATCTGTTTTGTCTTTGGTATGGTGGGTTCTTTAATCTCCCTATTCATGTCAAAGTGGATTGCAAAGAAAACCACAGGTACAGAGTTAATTGATCCCAATGCTCCACGCAACCAAGCGGAAGCATGGTTACTCAATGAAGTGGCACAACTTTCTCAACGTGCTGGTATTAAAATGCCAGAAGTTGGTATTTTCCCATCTTATCAATCAAATGCTTTCGCAACTGGTTGGAACAAAAACGATGCTTTAGTCGCTGTTTCAACAGGCTTATTGGAACGCATGAATAAAGATGAATTACGTGCAGTGTTGGCGCATGAAATTGGTCACGTTGCTAATGGTGACATGGTCACCCTTGCTTTAGTCCAAGGTGTAGTCAACGCGTTTGTGATGTTCTTCGCGCGTATCGTCGGCGACTTTGTAGATCGCAACGTATTTGGTCGTGAAGAAGGTGAAGCACCGGGCTGGAGCTATTTCCTCATTACAATCGTGTTAGATATCGTATTCGGTATTCTTGCTTCGGCAATTGTCATGTGGTTCTCTCGCTATCGTGAATATCGTGCTGATGAGGCTGGCGCGCGTTTAGCGGGTAAACAAGCGATGATCAGTGCATTACTTCGCTTACAAGCAGAAACTGAAATGCCAGATCAAATGCCTAAAGAAATGAAAGCGTTCTCAATTTCATCAGGTCGTGAAGAAGGATTCAGCCTTGCTGCACTATTCCAAACACACCCAACAATTGAGCAACGTGTAGCAGCATTACAACAACTTGATTGTCCTTAATCTGCTTCTAAAAAAAGCCTCCATAGGGAGGCTTTTTTAATGGACTCAATCTATAAGACTTTAAATAGATTGAAACCATTGCCATAAGAACGTGACGCCAAACCATAAGGCAACAGCAAAAATAATTAAAAACAGAAGACCCAGTAAATCAGGAATATGAATCCAAATCCATGCCACGACAGGATTTCGCCAGAAGGCTGAGTTCTGCTGTTTACGCTCTAAGTTTTCATGTAAAAATGGGTGTACCACATGATGGTCTGAATGAATCTGATATTCTTCACGGATATGATCATGAACCACATCTAAAGCCTTGCGACTCGGTCGAATAAACACATCAAAAAGTGTACCTGCAACAGGGATTAAACCTACTACACCATCCATCACAGCAAGTTTAAGCACGCCATTCAATTTATATTGGGGCACACCGATTTTTCGAGCTTGTAATAGTGCATAACACGTAAGCACAAATCCAGCTACGTCACCCGCCACAGGAATCGTACTCAATGCTGCATCAGCCCCTACCCCTTGTTTAGTGAATGGAATTCTTACGACGGAATCCATCATGTTTGCGAACTTGGCAAGATCGCGTTCCATTTTGATGACTTCAGCTTGGGTTAATCTATTTTTACTTGTCATTTAAGCAACATCCTGCAAAGATTCTCCATCAGTCATAGCCTTAGAATAAGAGTTGTGAAGCAATAAATAAATAGACCAATACACCTGTTGCATCACATATTGAAGTGACCAAGGGTGCAGATGCGCTTGCAGGATCGAGTCCTAGTTTATTGAGTACAAATGGTAAACTCATCCCGATCAGACAGCCCATCATGACAATACCCATCATACTGATCGCAAGCACTAAAGCGACCATCATATCTCCACGGATATAGCCAAGAATTGAAACAGCTGCAGCCATCGTTGCACCCAAACATAGAGCAACCATCGCTTCACGACCAAGCAACACAAACCAATCCTTGGCTTTTACATCGCCAGTTGCGATTGCTCGAACCATCAAGGTTGCAGATTGGGAGCCTGCGTTACCACCACTCCCAACCAATAGCGGTAAAAAGAAAACCAAAACAATATGCGCAGCAATGATGTCTTCATAATGGGCGATCCCAATACTCGAAAGTAGGCTGCCAAAGACCAGAAACACTAGCCAAAAAACACGTTGTCTAAATAACAATAATATTGGTGCTGAACGAATACTGATATTTTCTTTAAGCTCTACCGCCCCACTTTTCAAAAAGTCCTCGGTAAATTCTTCTTGGAATACATCCATAGCATCATCATAAGTGACGATACCGAGTAAATGGTCATCATGATCTAAAATGGGTAAGGCGATAAAATCATAGTGGCTTAATTTTTTTGCCACTGATTCCTGATCCTCATCCACCCGTCCGTAAATGACGTCAGTGGTCATTACTTCTTGGACTGTTTTATCCAAAGGTGCTTGCACAATTTCTCTAAGAGAAATTACACCCTCAAGTTTCTGAAATTGATTGGTAATATAGATCAGATATAAGGTTTCAGTATCTTTGGCGGAATGGCGCAAAATCTCTAAAGCTTGTTGCATTGAGATGTCTGATGGCAAAGTGACATAATCAGATGTCATGATCGCACCAGCTGTTTCCTCAGCATACAGTGCCAAAGATTGAACTTGCTGCTTCGTTTCTCGATCTAAATTCGCAAAAATAAATGTTTTAATTTGATCCGGTAAAGCTTTGTACAAATCTGTTCGAGCGTCTGAATGCATTGAACGAATTAACTGGACTGTACTTTTGCCGTCCATTTTTTTAACCAACTGTACTTGATGATTGAGTGGCAAAAACTCAAATACATATGCCGCGTTTTCTAAATGGTGGATAAGTTGTATTTATTGATCGATTTCTAATTGCTGTAAAAACAAAGCCAAATCTGCAGGATTAATCGTATCCGCAATATGATCAATCTGAGCGACATCAGAATTGATCAATGCTTGTTGTAATGCTTCAATTTTATGATCTTGTTTAATTTGATCCATAATCGCTTCATTTATTATCGTTTAGAATTACGCAAGGCATGCTAACACTGATTGAACATGTTAGTGCGTATTGGTCTTGTCAAAAACTAATATTTAAAAATGGATTAGATCAACCGCAGTACAATATTCGCTGTACTGCGGATACCATATTAAGTTTCAGATGCTGATTTTGATTTATATTTGAAAATATTCCGAACGATAACAAACATAAAGGGAATAAAGACAAGAACTAAAATTGTGCCGAAAATTACCCCCCCAAGGACACTGACACCAATTTCTTGACGACTGGCAGCACCTGCACCTGATGCAAATACCAAAGGTATAACCCCTGCACCAAAAGCAAGTGAAGTCATTAAAATTGGACGTAAGCGTAAACTTGCACCTTGTAAAGCAGCAGCAATCGCGTTAGCTCCACGCTCCTGAGCCATTGCCGCAAATTCAACAATTAAGATGGCATTTTTACATGACAACCCAATCGTCGTAAGTAACGCAATTTGGAAGTAGATATCGTTTGGAAATCCGACCAACCAACTAAAAATAATATTACCGCCAATACCCAATGGAATAGCAGCAATCACAACAGAAGGTATCGACCAACTTTCATATAAGGCAGCTAAACATAGAAAGATAAAGCCAACAGAGATGAGATAAAGCCAAATGGCTTGTGTACTCGATTGTTGCTCTTGAAACGATAATCCACTCCACGCTAGCCCAACCCCGTCCAATTGATCAACCATAGACTTGATATCACGCATTGCAGCACCACTGCTCACATTTTTTGCAGTGTCTGCTTCCATTTGTAGCGCGGAATAACCTTGGAAACGAGTCACCACATCAGGGCCTCCATCCCAATCCACAGTGGCAAAATTAGCAAATGAAATCATTTGATTTTGATTATTTCGTACAGACCATAAATTGAGATCTTCAGGCTTTGAACGATACTCGGCATCCCCCTGCATCATGACGCGTTTAATACGTCCGCGATCAATAAAGTCGTTCACATAAGAACCACCCCAAGCTGCAGCCAAAGTGCTATTAATCGCAGATTGTGAAAGACCATTCGCCATCACTAATTTTTGATTGATATTCACTTTCAATTTGGCTTTATCTGGATTAGAGCGTTTGCCCAAATTTTCAAAAGTCGTGAAGTTGATTGCCTGTCGTTCTAGCGCTTGAAATTGATCTTCTAAATACTGTCGTCCTTGTCCATTTAAATCTTGCAGCCAAAACTCGATGCCGTTTGTATCGCCAAGACCACTTACAGAACCTGGCAAACTCACCATAATCCGAGCGCGACTGTCTTTTCTAAAGAACTCCATCGCTCGTTCACGAATGGATTGTGCAGAGTTTGCCTCACCTGGACGATCATCCCAATGATGTAATGCTACAAATCCTGTTCCTAAATTTTGACCCGTTCCTGAAAAATTTCGTCCATAACGAATTTGAACCAACCTAACATTCTGTTTTTCTTGTTCAAGAAAATACTCTCGAATACTTTCACCAACAAGCTGACTTTCTGTCATAGGTGCGCCTTCAGGTAAACTGAATTGGACACTGATAAAACCTTGATCTTCACTTGGAATAAAGCTGGTTGGAAGCGACTTATAAAACAAAGCAAAAATCACAATTAACCCAGCAAAACTGGTTAAAACGATCCATTTTAGTGACAGGCTTTTTTCAACCCACTTTAGATAATGCAATCGTAATGATTCCATTTTTGTATTAAACCATGTCGCCCATTTTGCTTCTTGTTGTTTAGGTTTAAGAATAATCGCACACAATGCTGGTGTGAGAATTAAAGCGACCAACAATGACAGTGACATGGCTGCAATCAAGGTAATTGAAAACTGACGGTATATAACTCCTGTCGATCCTGTAAAAAAAGCCATCGGAATAAATACTGCAGTTAGCACCACTGTAATTCCAATTAAAGCCCCCGTCATCTCTTGCATAGATAAGATAGACGCTTGCTTTGCAGATAGCCCCTTTTCATGCATCAAACGTTCGACATTTTCGACCACCACAATTGCATCATCTACAAGTAATCCAATCGCAAGAACTAATGCAAAAAGTGTCAATGTATTGATGGTCATTCCGAGCGCAAATAAGACGGCGAAAGTGCCCAAAATAACAATTGGAACCGTGACCGTTGGAATAAGTGTTGCGCGCCAGCTTTGTAAAAAGATAAACATGACCAACACGACCAAGATAATGGCTTCAACTAAGGTCTTTACAACTTCTTTAATGGACTCTTGAACAAACGGCGTGTTATCTCGTGGGTAGACAATTTGATAGCCTTCAGGAAGTTTTTTCTTAATGTCCTCAAGTACTTCTTTAATTTTAGCTGAGGTTGCAAGAGCATTTGCACCAGATGACATTGAAACAGCCAAGCCTGCTGAAGGTGATCCATTAATGGTATTAAAAGCTTGATAATTTTCAGCACCTAACTCAATGCGTGCTACATCTTTTAAATAAATAAAACTTCCATCAGGGGTCGCTTTGACAATGATATTTTTAAATTCATCGACTGTTCTTAGTCGTGATCCAGCGGTAACTTTTGCATTAAGATACTGGTCTGCTACTGTCGGTAAATCTCCGATTCCACCTGCAGCAACTTGTGTATTTTGTGCTTCAATTGCGGCACGAATATCACTAGGCATCAACTGATATTGTTTCAATAAGTTCGGATCTAGCCAAATACGCATGGCATATTGAGAACCAAAGACATCAACCTCACCAACACCTTCTACACGCGCAATTTCTGGTTCAATGTGATCAGCCAAATAATCTGACAACGCAATATTATTACTTTGGTTCGTAGTGTCATATAACCCCACCACCATAAAGGTGTCACCTAAGGATTTATAGACATTGACCCCTTGACGCTGCACGTCTTCAGGCAAACGATTGATCACCCCATTAATGCTATTTTGAACTTGGACTTGTGCTGTGTCTGGATCAGTTCCGTTTTCAAAACTTAAACTAATTCGACTATTCCCAGATGCATTACTGGTAGAGCTAAAATAAAGTAAGTTATCAATTCCTTTAATTTGTTGTTCTATGACCTGTGTGACACTTTCCTCAACTGTTTCGGCATCAGCTCCTGTGTAAGTTGCTGATACAGTAATTCTTGGCGGAGCAATATCAGGATAGCGTTCTACCGGTAAGCTCATCACCGCAAATATACCAATTGCCATGACAATAATCGCAAGTACGCCAGCAAAAATAGGTCGTTCAATAAAGAACTTAGATAACATAGTCGTTAAGCCGTCAAAAGAATTCTAGAAAGTGTTTTCATTAAAATATATAAAAATTTAATTGATATTCAGTGACTATGAATAAAAAAACAAGAACTAATAACAGAAACGATCAACATTGATCGAATTAAGAAGAAAATATGAAGCCCTCACCTATGAACCGCTTATCTGATCTTTCAAAAAAAAATATGCGCAATTTCTCAAAAGTAAAAAACTTCTAAAATTACGCAGCATTAATGCCATCCCCCCCTCCCAATTTGAGGATAGTCATATTCAATTTTTTAAAACTATATTCGAGGTACAAAAATACGAATGATTTGGGGGAAATGATGAAAAAAGCTCTTATAACACTGGCGCTCAGTACCTGTTTAGCAGCTTGTGGTGGTTCGGATAAATCCGCAAAAAATGATGATCAGATTAAAATTGGAATACTGACTGACAGCCCAGTAGCAGGTGCGACATATATCGTGAATGGCAATAATGACAATGCGAAGAAGACCAATGCAAATGGGGAGTTTGAATATCGAGATGGAGATGTCATTACATTTAAAATTGGTGATATCGAAATTGGTACCGTACAAGGTTTAGCTCGTGTGACACCAAATGAACTCGTGAATGAAGATTTAAATGCAGATGAACGTAACAAGAGAATTATCAATCTACTGATTTTTTTACAATCATTGGATATCGATGAGGATAAAGAGACCATACAAATCCCAGATGATGTTTCAAATTTCTCGCCAACATCGATTGATTTCAGCAATGCGACAAGTGATTTTAGAGAGCGACTTCAAGCTCAAATTATCAATATTCCTGAAATTGCCTCCAATACAGTAGTCAGTGAAGAGCAAGCTAAAGAACATTTTAGCAGCTCACTGCTCAAAGATATTCAAGGCGTATGGTATGCAAAAAATGATGAGTCTGAAATTGTGTTATTTATTGGAGAGAATGGCGAATATATGCTCGGTGAACCAATCCCGAACGAGCCTAATAGTTCTTCAAATGGCATGGAATACGCCAAAATAAATCTAGATGCCCTAAGTGGAAGTTTATACGCTTCTTCAATAAATATTACTACGCCTGTGATTGATACCAATGAAGATTGGGGACTTCTCGATCATGGGGAATCGCGTTCAATGAAACTATCTTTTGATGGTTCTATACTTAAGATTTCTGAAGCTGAAAATCCTGATGAAAGTGCAGAGTTTACGCGAGTTCCTCGAAATAATAGTGGAATTGTAGGCGCATGGCAGTCCTCAAGTGGTAAACAAATTTTCGTATTTAATTCTAATAACACTTTTATTATGGTTGATGCTGTTGGCGATGATCAACCAGATCCATATGACGGACCTTGTGGTGGCCCTGGTATTGAGTATGGTCGTTATCAATTACGCGACAACAAGCTCTTTGTTACCACGCCCCTCAGCATTGATACAAATGGTTGTGCTGGATTATCCAATACAGACGCGCATTTAGGCTTACCATTACAAATTTCTACTCAAAGTTTAAGCTTTACCGTAGCAGATGAAGGCACATTTACACTGACCAGAATGAATTAATTTTATCCCCCTTCAACATCTTCGTTAAAGGGGGATTATTCAATATGCTGAAAAGCATCAATAAATTCGATCAAAATCCGCATCATTTCAGCTTGTGAGGAGCATCCTAACTTCTGATAAATCGTTTTCAGATATGTCCGCAGTGAACTCAGCGTAATCCCACATTTCAAAGCAATATTTTCAAGATACTGATCGTCCATAAAATGCTGACAAATTTCAATTTCTCGAGCTGTCAGTTGGAATGTTGACTTCAGTAATATTTTAGACAAGCGTTTTCGATCCTGCATTTTTGATAAGAATAATGCAACTTGATTATTGTCTAAGATCATTGAATCTGACAGCACCTTAAGTGGTGAGACTGTGATTAAGTAAGCTGATTGATGTCGATCGCTATATAACTGCATTGCACCCCCAACTTCTTCTTGATCATGCCTCTCTAATGAATAACGCTCATTCTTTTTGAATGTGCTCTGCACCAATTTTTTTAATTGAGCATTATAAGGCTCGATTATTTTTAATCTGTTATGCAAATCTATTTCAATCATACTCGTATCATTCAAACAATCCTTCGCATACTGATTCACAAATCTAACTTCTAAATCAGATTGAACGATGAGCACACCCACATTCAACTTATCTAAAATTTCGGTGTAATTACTTCTATCATTTTGAAGAAGCTTAATTTGTCGATGAATTTGAATCGCTCTTCTAAAGTGTTTTGCGAGTCTTTCTAAACTTTGTAATTCAGCAGTATCATAAGCAGCTTCATCTGATGGTCGATGTACCGCAAGCACGCCCCATTTATATTTTCCATACTCTAACAATACCCCACTGAGATAACAGATGTTTGAAGGAATTAAACAATATTCATAAAAGTTCTTCAAATCCTCATTATCTGTTTCAGCATATGATCGACAATCAATTTGATAGGCATGCTCTAATCCATAGGTATTCATTAACTGACCATGAATACGCATGTCTACGACATCTAAGTTATACGTTTGATAATTTTGAATTCCATCAATCGGGATATTAATGGTGTAAATAAAATTTTGTTCGGGCCGAAGCTGATCAAAGTAAGTAAAGATCGCCGTTGAACTCTGTGTAAATTCCACGACCTGTTTTAAAACATTTTCCCAGTGATGTGGCTTTAAGGCAGCCTCATAAATTTCTTCTATGATTTGATTTTCTTGAACAGTTAACATCATCACCCCCAATCATGGTGTTAATGTTCCTTTAGATTAGCGCTCTACTAGGCTTTTATTCAATATTTACAATAGTATTCAAATATTTATCAGACAGATGACAAAAAAATCCCCGCTTAAAGCGGGGATTTTTTAGGCTGTGGGATGAATTACATCATACCGCCCATACCACCCATACCGCCCATGTCAGGCATAGCTGGTTTATCTTCTGGGATCTCTGTAATCATGCACTCAGTTGTTAACATTAAGCCCGCAACAGACGCAGCATGCTCAAGTGCAGAACGAGTAACTTTCGCTGGATCAAGGATACCCATCTCTAGCATATCGCCGTATTCACCAGTCGCAGCGTTATAACCGAAGTTGCCTTCGCCATTTTTAACTGCATTAATCACTACAGATGGTTCGTCACCTGCGTTAGATACGATTTGACGAAGTGGCGCTTCAATCGCACGACGAAGGATGTTGATACCTACGTTTTGATCATCGTTAATACCCGTTACACCGTCAAGTGCTTTAGCTGCACGTACTAATGCAACACCACCACCCGCAACAACACCTTCTTCAACAGCAGCACGAGTTGCATGAAGAGCATCGTCTACACGATCTTTCTTCTCTTTCATTTCAACTTCAGTTGCAGCACCGATTTTAATCACTGCTACACCGCCTGCTAGTTTAGCAACACGCTCTTGAAGTTTTTCTTTGTCGTATTCTGAAGTTGATTCTTCGATTTGCGCACGAATTTGTTGAACACGCTCAGCAATTTGATTCGCATCGCCTGCACCATCAACAATCACTGTGTTTTCTTTAGATACAGTTACTTTGTGTGCAGTACCTAAATGTTCAAGTGTTGTTTGATCTAACTGCATACCGATTTCTTCAGAAATCACAGTACCACCAGTTAAGATCGCGATATCTTGAAGCATTGCTTTACGACGATCACCGAAGCCTGGTGCTTTAACAGCACATACTTTGATGATGCCACGCATATTGTTTACAACAAGCGTTGCAAGTGCTTCACCTTCAACATCTTCAGCGATGATAAGAAGTGGTTTACCTGTTTTCGCAACTGCCTCAAGAACAGTAATCAACTCACGGATATTGCTTACTTTCTTATCAACAAGAAGGATAAATGGGTTTTCCAATTCAGCAGTTAATGTATCTTGTTTGTTTGCGAAGTATGGAGAAATATAACCACGGTCAAACTGCATACCCTCTACAACATCTAGAGAATCTTCAAAGCCTGAACCTTCTTCAACAGTGATTACACCTTCTTTACCCACTTTTTCCATCGCTTGAGCGATCAGTGAACCAACAGTCGTATCAGAGTTCGCAGAAATCGAACCCACTTGTTCAATCGCTTTAGAATCAGATGCTGGTTTAGCAGTTGCTTTAATATCTGCAACAACAGCTTTAACTGCAATATCAATACCGCGCTTCAAGTCCATTGGGTTCATACCCGCAGTTACTGACTTGATCCCTTCGTTCAAAATTGCTTGAGCTAAAACAGTTGCCGTTGTAGTACCGTCACCTGCGATGTCATTTGTTTTAGAAGAAACCTCACGAACAAGTTGAGCACCCATGTTTTCAAACTTGTCTTTTAATGTGATTTCTTTCGCTACAGAAACACCATCTTTAGTGATGTGTGGCGCACCGAATGAACGATCGATAACTACGTTGCGGCCTTTAGGACCAAGTGTAACTTTAACCGCATCTGCAAGGATATTCACACCTGCAATCATTTTTGTGCGAGCTGAATCACCAAACTTAACGTCTTTAGCTGACATATTTGACTCCGAATATTATTAAAATTACTAAATCTGATTGATTAAATGAGTAGTATTAAAAAGAATCAATTAGCCTTCTAAAACAGCTAAAATATCTGACTCTTTCATGATTAATAGTTCTTCGCCATCTACTTTCACAGTTGTTCCTGCATAAGTACCAAACAATACCTTGTCACCTACTTTTACATCTAAAGCGCGAACGCCATTGTCAGTGATCTGACCATTACCAACTGCAATAATTTCACCTTGAGCAGGTTTTTCTGCAGCAGAACCTGGCAATAAAATGCCGCCAGCTGTTTTTGTTTCTTCTTCAACACGACGAATTACTACACGGTCATGTAATGGACGAATGTTGCTCATAAAAATACTCCATCAGACTAAGTCTTTTGATTAATAGTCGTGATCTTAATTTCCTTAGATCACCACCAAAATTATTTGATGTCACTTTTGTGGGGATGGAAAAAATTGCTTCAAGGGGAAAATAAAAAAAAATTTAATTTTTTGTATTTTTTTTAGGCATTCCGATAATTTAGCCTTCATTCCAATTTGCAACCAAATAAAATTTCTTGAATCTCGAATCAAAGCGATATTCACGCACCTTCAGTTTTTCATCAATTAGATTAAAACTATTAGAAAAGTCATGATGTAAACGATGTGACGTAGCGGTACCTGCATGAATATCCAATATTGGATGTTGAGCATTAAGTTGGAAAATCTTATTCAGATCATAAACATCAGATACATGTAAATGACCATGTAGAATTGCATTCAACCCTGAGCTTGCCCATGTCTTTAGGGCTTTTTCAGTATTTTTAGGACGATCTTTAGACATATTTATACCGTGATCACCACTATAGAAAGGTTGATGCGTAAGCAGAATTTTTAATTTATCTTGAGGAGCTTCCTTAATTTTTTGATCAACATCCTGAATTTGAAACTCAGTAATACGACCTTTGGTATGGTACTTAGGGTGAATTGTATTGATTCCTATAATATAAAAATGCTCAGTTTCTAAAGTCTGCTCCATGTCACCAAAAAACAACTTATACCGATGAAACGGACTCAAAAATCTGCGCCATAAATGAAACAAAGGAATATCGTGATTACCCGGAATCACAATATAAGGAAGATTAAGTTCTTCTAGAAATTTTTTGCAGTGATAAAACTGTGAAAATCTTGCCCTTTGAGTGAGATCACCACTGACCACAATAGCTTCGATCAAATGTTCTGCAACAAAGTGAGCAATTGCATCTAAACAGTCTTGTTGCTCAGTTCCAAAATGCAAATCAGACAAATGTAAAATCATTGTGGCACCATTAAGGTCAGTGCATTTCTTTCAACATGAATATCTAATGGTGAATCCAGTTGAATAATTTCTCCATCGATTGCTACAGTCATCTTTTTTTGATGAGAACGTATGCGCACATGATCCGCACTAAAACTATATACGTCTGCTGCCTGATCTAATTTTCCACGAACGAGTTGGATGAGTGTTTTAAAAATACTCAGCTTATCCGTGCGAGCAAGTACAACTCCCGCAACCCGACCCTCTTCTGCCGTTTTAGCGATATTGAGGTTCATTTCTTTTAATTGAAGTTGGTTATTACCTAAAAATAATAAAGGGGTTTTAACTGCATAATTTACACCATCCACCTCAATTTCTAACTTTAATTCTTTACGATCACGAATCAACACGTCTAAGCCAGAAGTATAGGCATGTAATGGTAGACGCCCTAGTTTTTGGTTATATAACTCTCTTTTTTTAATAAACAATGGATAAAGACCCAAACTCGCATTATTTAGATAAATGGCATCATTAATTTTTGCCACATGTACCGCTTTAGGCTTACCTTCAACCACCAGTTTTGCAGCTTCGAGAATATCTAAAGGAATATTCAAAACTCGTGCAACATAATTGAACGTCCCTAAAGGTAAAATTGCCAAAGGGATGGTTTGATGTAATAAATAATTAGCCACAGAATTTAACGTTCCATCCCCGCCAGCAACCACAATCACCCCCTGATTATCGTGATTTAAATGTCGAAGATGAACTTTTTCAATGAGTGCTTGAACACTCATTTCTGATGCAATATCAAAAACTTGTATTTCAAAACCTAGATCTGTCCAGTAATGCATGAGTTGCTCATAAATTTGATCATTATTGGTGGCATGGAATCCAGATTTTTCATTAAAAATCATAGACAAAGGCTTAAGCATTGAATTCATTTTATGGCTTTAAAAATTGAATTACTTTAAAATTTCGTCTATTTACTACTCAATTAAAAGCCAATTTATGTAATTTTTAAATGATGTTCATTTAATTTTTCGATGATGAGAATTGATCTCATAATTTAATTAAGTTTTTATTTTAAATAAATATTTTAACCACAAATACCAAACATAAAATTTAAAAATAAAAAAGAAATTACTCATTTTTTAAAAAAATATCAAATAATTACATAAACTTAACACCAAACAAGTCTTAAGCACTATTTAAGCCTTTGGTCTTATTTTTTTTAAGAAAATATGCTTTAATACAGCCACTTTTTTTTCATACTGAATCTAGAGTCTGCAAACCAGCATCTAGATATTATTTGTACACCACATTGTACACTTTTGATATAGGCCTCACCATGACCCAAGTGAACGCACCAGAATTCGTTCGTCACCCTAAGCTTATTGCTTGGGTGGAAGAGATTGCTAAACTAACAAAACCAGCAAAAATTGAATGGTGTGACGGTAGCGCAGAAGAATATCAACGTTATATCGACTTGATGATCGCTAACGGCACAATGCAAGCGCTTAACCAAGAAAAGCACCCTGGTTCATATCTTGCAAACTCTGATCCTTCTGACGTTGCTCGTGTTGAAGACCGTACTTTTATCTGCTCTGAAAACAAAGAAGATGCTGGCGCAACTAACAACTGGGAAGCTCCAGCGGTTATGCGTGAAAAATTAAACGGTTTATTTGACGGTTCTATGAAAGGACGTACTTTGTACGTTGTACCTTTCTCTATGGGACCTTTAGGTTCTCATATTGCTCACATTGGTATCGAACTTACTGACTCTCCTTATGTTGCAGTCAGCATGTCTAAAATGGCTCGCATGGGTAAAGCTGTTTATGACGTTCTAGGCACTGATGGCGAATTTGTTCCATGTGTACACACTGTAGGTGCACCATTGGAAGAAGGTCAAAAAGACGTTGCTTGGCCTTGCAACAAAGAAAAATACATCGTTCATTATCCAGAAACTCGTGAAATTTGGTCATTTGGTTCTGGTTATGGTGGTAACGCATTGCTTGGTAAAAAATGCTTAGCATTACGTATCGCATCATTCATGGGTCGTCAGCAAGGCTGGTTAGCTGAACATATGCTCATCCTTGGTGTGACAAATCCACAAGGTGAAAAACACTACATCGCAGCTGCATTCCCATCTGCTTGTGGTAAGACAAACTTTGCAATGTTAATTCCACCAGCAGGTTATGAAGGTTGGAAGATTGAAACTGTAGGTGACGATATTGCTTGGATCAAACCAGGTGAAGATGGTCGCTTATATGCAATCAACCCTGAAGCAGGTTTCTTCGGTGTAGCTCCTGGTACAAATACGAAGACCAACCCGAACTGTATGGCTACGCTTCATAAAGACGTGATCTATACAAACGTTGCTGTGACTGACAACGGTGAAGTTTGGTGGGAAGGTCTTTCTAAAGAAGCACCTGCCAACCTAACGAACTGGAAAGGTCAACCACACACTGGTGAAGAAAAAGCGGCTCATCCAAATGCGCGTTTCACAGTTTCAGCTGGTCAATGCCCTTCTATTGATGCTGACTGGGAAAATCCAGCAGGTGTTCCAATCTCTGCGTTCATCTTTGGTGGTCGCCGTGCGGACACAGTACCTCTAATTTCAGAAGCATTTGACTGGGTTGACGGTGTTTATAAAGCTGCAACGATGGGTTCTGAAACAACTGCTGCTGCTGTTGGTCAACAAGGTATTGTTCGTCGCGATCCATTTGCGATGCTTCCATTTGCTGGCTACAACATGGCTGACTACTTCACACATTGGTTAGAAATGGGTGAGAAAGTTGGCGAGAAAGCTGCAGCTGCTGGTAACAAGCTTCCTGGTATTTACAACGTGAACTGGTTCCGTCGTGATGCTGAAGGCAACTTTGTATGGCCTGGTTTCGGTCAAAACATGCGTGTTCTTGAGTGGATTATCGATCGCTGTGAAGGTCGTGCTGACGCTGTTGAAACTCCAATTGGTCGTGTTCCAACTTACGAACAGTTGAACTGGACTGGTTCAGACTTTACGAAAGAGCAATTTGACCTTGTGACTTCTCAAGACAAAGAGCAATGGATCAAAGAACTTGAAAGCCATACTGAATTATTTAACAAACTTGGTGATCGTTTACCAGAAGCGTTGAAAAAACGTCAAGCTGAGCTTTTAGAAGCGGTTAAATCTGCTTAAGCATGATGAGAAAAAAGGTCACTTCGGTGACCTTTTTTTTTACTTCAAACAAACTGAATAAAGTGTATTTAGTAACGTTTATTAGTACCAATAAGTTGTCACACTTATGGCATACTGATTTAAACAGCTTATTAGGATCAGATAATGAAAAAAATAGAAATGATTGGCTCTTGTTTAATCGCCCTTATGCTTACAGCCTGTCAATCTGTTCCGCGACAGCACAATGGAGCTACAGGATATCAAATTGAAAATAAATCAGAGAATTCTGCCACTATTTCGTATACCCTCTCTGCACGCGCCAACCAAAATATTGATGAACACAAATTACAACGTACTTGCCAACAAGTTCTAGGGCACACTCAACAATACAAAACCACCATTTTGAGTGTAAATGAAATTGCTAATCCCAATTATAAAACACAAGAAACTCAACAGGTTCAAATTGGTCAATCACGAACATCATTCGGACTCTCAAACACTCAAAGCCTATACAGCAATGAAGACTACAATACACGTCTTTCTTTAGAAACTAAGCCTAGCCTCTTACAAGTCGTTCGCTTTAACTGCACACTCTAAACTTAGGACACTCAATGTACTTCATTGAGTGTCTTATAAAAACTGACATTTCTAAATTCAGGTGATTCATCCAAGTCTGGCCATGTCGTTGCACTGCGTTCATCAAGCTTTTCATACTTCGGATGACTAAAGTTTTTTACACGACTATCCGCCACCCACACTTCAGGAGCAAATTTTAAAAACTCATCCAAGAAGAAACGATTGCACTGGTCATACAACACATCAGCCGCCAACAAGATATCAACCTGCTCAGCTTTATATAAGTCATCCAAATATTCAAGCTCAACATCATTCAATTCAGCATTGGCACGACACGCATCCAAACTAACTTGGTCGATATCACAGCAAATGACACGCTTTGCCCCTGCCATTTTCGCTGCAATCGCGACTACGCCTGAACCTGCGCCAAAGTCTAAAACCACTTTGTTTTTCACATGATGCGGTTCAGCCAATAACCATTGTGCCATTGCTAAACCTGATGCCCAACAGAAAATCCAATATGGCGTATCATTCCATATACGACGAATAACTTCATCATCCAGCTTATCGGTTGGAAAAACAGGTGGAATGAGCCAAAGTGAAATTGGTGTATCAGGCAATTGCTGTGCATGAAGTTCACAACCTGGAATCACATCATGTAAGGCTTTGAGTAAATGTTCAGGTGCTTTAGGAAATTGGAAAGTACAGCTCATTGGATTTTATTTTTAAACATGCCAAAATTTGAGTTTCAAATACGAAACCTAAATTAATAAAGAGAGTTCCCTCTACCTTTTTTAAAGGAGAGGGTTAGTGAGAGGATTTATCTAACTCAATACCCTCACCCCGACCCTCTCCCTGAGCCGTATACGGCGCAAGAGAGGGAGATACTATTAACCTAAAGCTTTTTCAGCTGCTTCAACTGTTTGACGAATCAACGTTGTGATTGTCATTGGACCTACACCACCCGGTACTGGTGTGTAAGCTGAAGCAATGTCTTCAATACCAACAAGTTGAATATCGCCCACACCACCGCCATCACGTGGATGAAAACCAGCATCAACAACTACTGCACCAGGTTTAATCCAATCTTTTTGAATCAATTCAGCTTTACCGACTGCACCCACAATGATATCCGCTTGCTTCACAAAGCTAGCAAGGTTTTGTGTTCGAGAGTGACAAATCGTTACAGTAGCATTCGCCTCGAGAAGCATAGCTGCCATTGGTTTACCCAAAATTGCAGAACGACCTACAACAACCGCATGCTTACCTGCGATTTCGATGTTGTTTTCTTTCAGAATCGTCATAATACCTGCAGGTGTCGCAGAACCGTAAGCCGCTTCACCCATTGCCATACGACCATAACCAAGGCAAGTAACACCATCCACATCTTTTTCAAGTGAGATCGCATCAAAACACGCTCGCTCATTAATTTGCGCAGGTACTGGATGTTGTAAAAGAATACCGTGAACATCAGGATTTGCATTGAGTTTTTCAATTTCAGCAAGCAATTGTTCTGTCGTCGTTTCTTTTGGTAGTTCAACTTTAAGTGAATCCATACCAACACGGCGGCATGCATTACCCTTCATACGCACATAAGTTGCAGATGCACCATCGTCACCTACTAAAATCGTCGCAAGAATTGGAGTACGTCCTGATTTTGCTTTTAACGCTTCTACGCGAGTTAACAAATCAGCCTCAATTTGTTTTGCCAATGCACGACCATCTAAAACTAATGCCACGGCACATCTCCCAAGTGTTGATATGAATCAATTTCGCACATTCTACATGAATATTTTAAATAATTTCCGTTATATGCTGTTTTTCTGCACATACGAATAAAAGCACTATTGTTTTTTTTTCAGAGCTTGTTAATATACGCATCAACAAGACATGGCGGGGTGGCAGAGTGGTCATGCAGCGGACTGCAACTCCGTGTACGCCGGTTCGATTCCGACCTCCGCCTCCATCTTGTTAAGCCCGAGTGGTGAAATCGGTAGACACAGGGGATTTAAAATCCCCCGCCCACAAAGCGTGCCAGTTCGAGTCTGGCCTCGGGCACCATTCTTCTAATAGAGAATAATGGTGTAAATAAAGAACCCAGCGTAAGCTGGTTTTTTTATGTCTGCATTTTCTTTAAACTCATCTGCTATAATCACTCATCTTCAGAATTTCATATTCAAATGAATCAAAATCAGCAAGTTGCTCAATATCTTCAAGAACTAAAACAACAATATCCTCAAGCGTTTAAAAAAAACTTCTTGCTCTATAGTCAGTTAAAGACCAAAGGGATTCTAGATGAGCGTAAAGAACTGATCCCGCTTGCACTTGCATTAATGATTTTCCTCCCTTGCTCATATTTGTTAACCCTTTTGCTTAAACAACACATTGTTTTTTTAGAAGGCTTTCAATCTGGCGGGAGTGCTGTGCTGTGTATCATGTTATTTTTTATGCTGATTACGCCAATCATCCTCAAACAGATCAAGCACAGTAGCATCTCAACTTACCAGCAACTTAAAAACACCCCCTTCAAACTGACCATTCTCATTCTTTTACAAAGTTTAAATATCGCTTTTATGGAAAGTTGGTTCTTACAGGGAGTTTTGTTTTATTTCGCTATGAATTTTGGTTTCGTTAAATTTTATAAAGAGAATTTATTCCGAGAAAACACTTCTAAAGAAAACTATTACTACATTCAAGAAATTCGTAGAGTGGCTTTCTGGAGTTATAAACAAAATTTTAAGCTTTACTTAAAACTAATCTTTTTATCCAAAAACTCAAAGCAGCATCAATTATTGATTGAACAAAAACAAAAAAATGCGCAACTTTATGTTCATTTGATGAACTATGAAAACAAATTGTGTATGCGCTACAAGCATACCGATATAGAAAAATATATCGATAGCATCATGTAGCGCTACGATCAACTTGCTTGCTGCATTACTTTAATTATATTCAAATTGGTATCATACGTTGTTGAGTGCAATCTGAGTTGATCAACTTGATACTTCTGTGAATGAATATCTGTTAAAAACAACCAATCTGCACTCAATTGCGTAGAATCAAAGCTCAATTTTAAATAGCCTCGTTGATTCAAATTACAAAAGCTTAATTCATCAATCAATTGGATAAACACTTGTTCAAATTGTTGCATTAAGTTTTCAGGTAAATTGAGATATTTCTCCATACCTGGTGAAGAAACTGAACTTGTTGCTAATTCAATCCCCACCTTCTCACCATTTTGTTGATGTAATGCAGACTCCCACGCATTATGGGTATCTCCAGCCAACACAACAACTTTCTTCTGATACTGCTCATACAAAGCATAAACACGCTCACGCTCAGCATAATAACCATCCCAAGCGTCTAAATTATAAGGAATCACGGTAAGGATTCTTAATAATTCAGCTTCAGTTAAGCTCGGGTCACTATTTTTATAACGCAATTTAATCGCGACCAACTCCATCAGACGTTTTTGAGCTTCTATTAAAAAGTTGTCATCTACCATTCCACTTTTGGCAACATTTAATATTTGCAATACTTCAGCAGGTACCAACATTTTCGCCATCAATACTTGCTGACCCAATACATTCCATATTGCACGAGAACTCTGAAGACTATTCGCCAACCAATTTAACTGATCTATCCCTATTAGCTGTCGCTGCTCATTCAATAATGCCGCTCTAAATTGCTCAACATTTAGATTTTCACCATCCATAAATGAAGCAAAAGCCAGTTGCTCATCTCGTGCCAACATACGTGTATCTAGCATATTAAGTTGAACTAAATCACCAAAATTAAACTGACGATAAATATGAAGAATATCGTTATTGCTTTTTTCGCGGATTGGCATCCACTCAAAATAAGCGGTTAGGGCTGCTGTTCTTCGTGCTACGAAATCTCCCTCTAAATCAGGTTGATGATTCTGCGCACCAGCTCTCCATGCATCATTTGTCAGCTCATGATCATCCCAAATCAGAATAAATGGATGACGTTGATGAACCGCTTGTAAATCAGGATCTGTTCGATATTTTGCATAACGTTTTCGATAATCTTCTAGACGGTAAATCTCGTTTTGATTATCCACATCGAGTGTTCTACCAAGCTTTTCGGCTTGTTCAGCTGCATACCCATCTTTGCCATATTCGTAAATATAGTCACCCAGATGCAGCACAGCATCCACGTCCTGCTTCGCAATTTCACGGTACACATAAAAATAACCAGCAGGATAATTTGAGCATGAGCATACCGCAAAGTTAACCGCATTGGACTTGGTTGCTAAGGTCTTCGTACGACCAATTGGAGAATGTATCTGCCCATATTTAAATCGGTAATAATAACGAGTATCGGCACTCAAATTAAGTACATCGACTTTCAAGCAAAAGTCTTTAGCAGCAGAAGTCTTGATTTTCCCCATCTGAACAATATTTGAAAAATTCTCATCAAGTGCAATTTCCCAATCTAATTCATATGTTGCCGCCACATCTGTAGGTGTTATTCGCGACCAAAGAATTATTCGATCCTGTAATGGATCTCCACTCGCCACTCCATGCAAAAAATCAACTTTATGCTCATTGCTGGTTTGACCATCGCCATTACATGCTGTAATCAGAACAGGCAGTGAAATCGCACCTAATCCAGCCAATGAATTTTTAATTAATGCGCGTCTTGAGATTTTATTTTTCATTTTATTTACGAATTGGCGAGTTATTTTAACTTCGAACTTAAACCGTATTTATGAAGCTAAAATTGCAATCAGATGACAATTTAATGTACAAATATCATAAACCATCGCCCCAAAATTTATATTTTTTAATCTAATAAATGCAAGTTGATTGAAAAGAAAGCAAATAATACGATTTTCTCTTGCCAAGCTTAAAAGTGTCCTCTATTATTGCGCACATGCCCGAGTGGTGAAATCGGTAGACACAGGGGATTTAAAATCCCCCGCCCTCAAAGCGTGCCAGTTCGAGTCTGGCCTCGGGCACCATTCTTCTGATAGAGAATAATGGTGTAAATAAAGAACCCAGCGTAAGCTGGTTTTTTTATGCCTAGCGTTTAGCCACAACAATAACAACACAAAAAAAATAGAGAGCGATTTACCACTCTCTATTTGAAACAAGTTCTTCCATTTCGATATCTAAGAATCCCTCTTCCTGAACGACCATCATCATTGCCTCAGCAATATAGTCTGCTGCTGCATCATCAAGAGAAGAATCAAGATCTTCGAACTGAGGTTTCATCTCATTAATTTCCGCCACAATATCATTGGCGATTTGATAAATCTCAGCATCGGAATTCACCTTAGATACCTTCTTTGAGAATTTTTCAATGAGTTGCTGAATTTCAGCCACGAGAATATCAGGATAATATTCATCGTCGAACATCGGGAGAAGTACATCATTCAACATATTAAAGCTCAAGTAATAGCATTAACAAAAACCGAGCTTATATAACACAAGCTAGACATTAAACCAACAATAAAAACGAGGAGTAAATCTCACTTTTAATCAAAGTATAACTAAGCTAATATTTTCATTGATGATTTTAACCGTCTTAAATCTGCCTTTAATTTAACTAACACTATTCATTGCTGCCCAAATTTGAATAGCTTGCACCATTTCTTTTACATCATGTGCTCTGACCATACATGCTCCTTGCTGTATGCTTAACAGATGCCCCGTCACCGAACCCACTGCACGTTCATGGGCAGGTACACCACCTAAAGCTTCACCAATAAATCGCTTACGAGATAATGCAGAAAGCATTGGATAGCCCAACTCATTTAATTTATACAACTCTTTTAATAATTTCAGGTTTTGATGTGCATTTTTTGCAAATCCGAAACCCGGATCAATCATGATATTTTCAGGTTTAATTCCTGCATTTAATGCTGCATCTAATCGAGTTTGCAATTCTGAAATCACATCTAAAGTAATATCATCATATTGATCCAACTGGTTCATTGTGGTTGGCTCACCACGCATATGCATGATAATGACTGGAATATCTAATTCCGCAGCTGTTTCTAAAGCATGTGGCTTTGTTAATGCTCTGACATCATTCCAAATATGCGCTCCAGCTTTAACCGCCTTTTTAATCACTTCTGGTTGAGAAGTGTCGATTGAGATCACTACATTCAATTTTGACAACGCTTCAACGACCGGAACTACACGATCTACTTCATCTTGAACATCAACAGCAGATGCGCCAGGGCGAGTTGACTCACCACCTACATCAATAACACTCGCCCCTTCAGCAATCATTTGCTTTGCTCTCTCTAGTGCCGCCTCTACACTATTGTGTTTACCACCATCACTAAACGAATCTGGCGTTACATTTAACACACCCATTACATGAGGCTTTGACAAATCAAGTTCCAATGCACCACATTTAAGAATCTGATTAGGTAAAGAGATAAGTTGCATATTGATGTTCCTAGAAAATCTATTCACATGATATCAAGTAAAATTTAAACATGAGGGATAATTTCAACACAAAAAAAAGAGCCTCATAAGAGGCTCCTTCATTTTAGCTTGCTGGTAAAGGTGGAGGCGTTGAAGGACCATCTGTAGGGGTTACATCTACAATTGGATTCTCAGCCACATATACCTTAGGTGGTTGAGGTTCACGACCTTCCATAATGTCACGGATTTGATCACGATCAATCGTTTCCCACTCAAGCAAAGCTTTTACCATCGCATGGGCAATATCTTTATTATTTTCTAAGATATCACGTGCAACTTTGTACTGCTCATCTAGGATACGGCGAATTTCACGATCAACTTCAAGTTGAGTCGTTTCAGAAATAGTACGACCACCTAGACTACCCATAAATGACTGTTGAGCATCTTCTTCATAAACCATGACACCCATCTTGTCAGACATACCGTACTTAGTCACCATTGCACGCGCCATTTTTGTTGCACGTTCAAAGTCATTAGAAGCCCCAGTCGACATCTGATTAATGAAAATTTCTTCTGCAATACGACCACCAAACAGAATAGAAAGCTCATTCAACATTTTGTCTTTGTAATGACTGGTTTGATCAAACTCTGGAAGCTGCCAAGTTACACCTAATGCCCAACCACGTGGCATGATCGTGACTTTATGTACTGGGTCTGTGCCTGGAAGCATTTCAGCTACAATCGCATGACCTGCTTCATGATAAGCCGTTGCGCGACGCTCTTCTTCACGAAGAACCATTGATTTACGCTCTGGCCCCATATAAAGCTTATCTTTTGCATCTTCAAAGTCATGCATATCGACCGTATTTTTATTACGACGTGCAGCAAATAACGCAGCTTCATTGACTAAGTTTGCCAATTGCGCACCAGAGAACCCTGGAGTACCACGTGCCAATACTTTGACATCCACACCAGTCACTGAAGGTAATTTTTTCAAATGCACATTCAGGATTTGCTCACGACCTTTAATATCTGGAAGTCCAACCATCACTTGACGGTCGAAACGTCCCGGACGAAGCAAAGCTTTATCTAGAACGTCAGCACGGTTAGTCGCAGCAATAACGATGATACCTTCATTACCTTCGAAACCATCCATTTCTACCAACATCTGGTTCAAGGTTTGTTCACGCTCATCATGACCACCGCCAGTACCTGAACCACGATGACGACCCACCGCATCAATTTCATCAATGAAAATGATACACGGCGCATGGCGTTTCGCTTGCTCAAACATATCACGTACACGTGATGCACCAACACCAACGAACATTTCTACGAAGTCTGAACCTGAGATACTAAAGAATGGAACCTTAGCCTCTCCAGCAATCGCTTTCGCAAGTAAAGTTTTACCTGTACCCGGTGGACCTACCATCAGGACACCGCGAGGAATGCTCGCACCAAGACGCTTAAACTTTGTTGGATCTTTCAAGAAATCAACAATTTCAACGACTTCTTGTTTCGCTTCGTCACAACCCGCAACATCTGTGAAAGTGACTTTGATTTGGTCTTCTGAAAGCATTTTTGCTTTTGACTTACCAAAACTCATCGGGCCGTTTTTACCACCAGCACCGCCACCCATGTTGCGCATAAAGAACATGAATAACAAAATGATTAAAAGTACTGGAAAGCTTGCGATCAAAAGCTGCATCAATAAACCTTGACGTTGCGGAGCAGTGCCCTCAACAACGACATTATTTTTGATGAGATTCGGCATTAACTCAGGATCTTGAACCGCAGGACGAATACTCTCAAATGGAGAACCATTTACTTTTTCGCCACTAATTCGTTCACCGTCAATGGTAACTTGTTTAATTTGACCAGCATTAACCGCTGCAACAAATTCTGAATAGTTCAATGCAGCAGGCTTATCACGGTCACTAATGTTGCTGAAAATTAATATCAGCACACCAAGTATAACAAGCCATAAAACGGCATTCTTAAAGAGATCGCTCAAAGCTTTATTCCCATATCAATCTAATTTGATCATGCCCAAAATTGGGTGACCTTTAACAAAAAGCGAGTAAATCAATTTCGCAATAAAATATTCAAAAGGTACAAAATGCACATTTTTTAGCGACTTGGCAAGTCACTTTATTGCGATTTCTTTTTACGGCCCTGTCCAATTAAAAAAACTTCCTTCGAACGAGCACGCGAGGCAGCAGGCTTTGCAGTTTTTAATACTTCAAAACTGTCTACAACTTCCTTACGGAATTCGTCAAAACCAGTTCCTTGGAAAACTTTGACAACAAACTGTCCTTTCGGACCTAAAACTTTATTGGCAAAGTCTAATGCAAGTTCACACAAATAAATTTGTCGAGGTTGATCAACGGCCTTATTACCTGATGTATTGGGGGCCATATCTGAAATTACAACGTCTACAGTTCGTCCATTTAAAATATTTAACAATTTTTCGAAAACTTCCTCTTCTCGAAAGTCTCCTTGCAGGAACGTCACATCTGGAAGTGCATCCATTTCCAAAATATCTGATGCAATCACTAAACCTTTATCACCCACTAATTTTCCGGCGATTTGGGACCAGCTACCAGGTGCAGCACCAAGGTCCACGACAGTCATACCAGGTTTAATGATTTTGTATTTCTCTTGGATTTCAAGCAATTTATATGCAGCACGCGCACGATAACCTTCCTTTTGTGCTTTTTTCACAAACGGGTCATCTAAATGCTCTCTCATCCACGCACGACTACTTTTGGATAACTTCTGATTGGTAATGCGTGTTGCCATAACTCTTTAAATACACGTAATCATCTAACTTTTTATTGTACGTGAATTTTATCCCCCTTGCAGTATTCATCTGTATCTAATTCAAGATTATCGTTTATGTTTTTTTGATTTAAGTTGATCGATTATTTCTGAGAAACATAAGCGTTTGATCTCTTGATTTGCTATACTAAGTCGTTTTTAAAATTAGGTTATCTTTATGGCGGCTTTATCAATTCAGGAACGCAAACGTTTGCGTCAAATCGGACATGCACTTAACCCAGTGGTAATGTTAGGTGGTCAAGGTTTAACTGAAAATGTCATTGAAGAAACTCAACGTGCTTTAAATGATCATGAGTTAATTAAAGTAAAAATTGGCGGTGAAGATCGTGATGCTCGTGCAGCAGTCATTACTGAAATCGCCGAAGTCACTGGTGCAGAGGTTGTTCAAACCATTGGAAAGATTGCACTTTTATATAAGAAAGCGGCAAAACAAAATCCTAAACTTTCGAATCTTGTTCGCCACGCACATCTTTCTAATTAATTTGAGTTGCATTGAATGGCAAGTTACGAACTAAATTCTTTTGACCGTTACTTTGATATCTCCCTGGTTGGTGCAATTGAACAAGTGAGTCCATATACACTAAATGTGGGCTATTGGTTACGTGACCCAAATCAATACTTAGTCTATCCGGAAATTGTAGCTGGACATCCACGACGAGATTTTCTTTGGGAAGAAACCTGCTTTGAAATTTTCATTGGGGTGAAAGATCAGGACTTTTATCGTGAAGTCAATCTCTCCCCTTCTCAAGCTTGGCAAGCGTATCAATTTGAAGAGTATCGTTACCCTGAAGATATGCCACCGCAAGCAGCTTATGACATAGAACTGAATTCACTCAAAAAGACGCACTATGGTTTAAATGTGAGCCTTGATCTAACGGAGTTTATGTTAAAACATAAATTGAAATGGCAGGATATTTTTATTGGCTTATCCGCTGTATTAAACACATCGCAAGCTAAACATTATTATGCGATGCAGCATAGTAGTCCTGAGGCTGACTTCCATAACAAGCGCGATTGGTTGCATCAGTTTTAAAAAAATAGTGAGATTTAATCTCACTATTTTTTTTACCCCAATATTTAAGTTCTATAGTTGTAGACTCTTCCCACCTCTTTTAGAGTTAAGTTTTATACAGCTGATCTCAACGTGTTATATCTAGTTATATTTGTAATTCCTGTTATTCATTTCTAATTTCAAAATTGTCCTTAATCACTTGAACAGCCAAATCTGCTCTTAAATATTTCTTCACAAACACCGAAGTAGCGTCAAATCTCTTTAAATTCGATCTCGGTTTAATTTTTAAAACCCAGCATGCTAACTACCAATTTCATCTTTGAATAATTGAACCTACGCTTTTAACAAGCAATTCAATATTTACCTCTATTTTCCATATTTAATCAGTCCTTTCTAAAATACTTGTAAATTGACCTAATTAGTACTTTTTTCGAACTTTTAGGAAGCATTTGGAGCAACTTCAACATTTGTTCTATTTAACAAATCAGCTTTTCAGAAGCTTTGTTATTCTGTTTCAGAAACTTAGCTTATTAATTGTAAGTCTACATAAATTTTGATAAATCGTGATAAAACTTAACTTTTGAATTATTAAACAATTCTTACATTCTTAGACTTTTGTCCAAAGTTTAAAAAGCAGACTTTTAAACAAATTACAAGGTATATATCTGACGAATTCAGGTTTATTTACGTGGACTTTATCAAGGTGTTTGCGTATAATGCCGTGTTAAGTTCAAGCGAGCAGATGTAAGGAGGGTGGGTTTTAAAGTAGCCTTCCTTTTTTTTCGTCTACTCGCTTTTTTACAGCCTAAATTTCAGGAGCTTTGGTTTGAGCACCCCAGCAATTTTAGCCCTTGCCGATGGTACGATCTTTAAAGGAACGTCAATCGGTGCATCGGGTAGTACGACTGGTGAAGTCGTTTTCAACACTGCCATGACTGGCTATCAAGAAATTTTGACTGACCCAAGTTATGCACAACAGCTTGTTACGCTTACCTATCCACACATTGGTAACACAGGTTGTAATGATGAAGACGCTGAGTCAGGTCGAATTCATAAAGTATGGGCAAACGGATTGATCATTCGTGACCTACCTTTATTGCACAGCAACTTCCGATCTACGCAATCTTTAGGCGAATACTTAAAATCTCACAATGTTGTCGCTATCGCTGACATTGATACACGTAAACTGACACGTATTTTACGTGCTAAAGGTGCACAAAACGGTTGTATCTTAGCTGGTGAAAATATTACAGAAGAAGAAGCTTTAGAAAAAGCTCGTGCATTCGGCGGTCTGAATGGTTTAGACCTTGCGAAAGAATGCTGTGATCCAAACGGTTTCGAATGGACGGAAGGTTCTTGGAAATTAGGTCAAGGTTTCTCCCAACCAGAAGCAAAATTTCATGTTGTCGCATATGATTACGGTGTCAAAACCAACATCTTACGTATGCTCGCAGACCGCGGTTGTAAATTAACTGTTGTGCCTGCACAAACTCCTGCTGAAAAAGTTCTTGCTCTAAATCCAGATGGCGTATTCTTATCGAATGGTCCTGGCGATCCTGCAGCATGTGACTATGCAATTGAAGCTGTAAAAACAATTGTTGAAGATGCTCGTAACGTACCTGTATTTGGTATTTGTTTGGGTCACCAAATTCTTGCTCTCGCTTCTGGCGCTAAAACGGTGAAAATGCCTCATGGTCACCATGGTGCTAACCATCCTGTACAAAACATCGAAGATGGTACAGTGATGATTACTTCTCAAAACCATGGCTTCGCAGTGGATGCAGAAACATTACCTGCAAACCTTAAAGCGACGCACAAATCATTGTTCGATCAAACTCTTCAAGGGATTCATCGTACAGATAAGCCTGCGTTTAGTTTCCAAGGTCACCCGGAAGCAAGCCCAGGTCCACATGACTGCGCACCATTGTTCGATCATTTCATCGAACTTATTGAAGCATCTAAGAAGTAATTGAGGAGCAAATAATGCCAAAGCGTACGGATATTAAAAGCATCTTAATTATTGGTGCTGGTCCAATTGTTATCGGTCAGGCGTGTGAGTTTGACTACTCAGGCGCACAAGCATGTAAAGCATTACGTGAAGAAGGTTACCGTGTAATTCTGGTAAACTCTAACCCTGCAACGATCATGACTGACCCTGCAATGGCAGATGCAACGTATATCGAGCCAATCACTTGGCAAACTGTTGCAGCGATCATTGAGAAAGAACGCCCAGACGCAGTTCTTCCAACAATGGGTGGTCAAACTGCATTGAACTGTGCCCTTGCCCTTGATGAGCATGGCATTTTAGAAAAATTCAATGTTGAATTGATTGGTGCAACGAAAGAAGCGATCGAAAAAGCGGAAGACCGTAAACTTTTCGACCAAGCAATGCGTAAAATTGGTCTTGAATGTCCAAAAGCAGCAATCGCTGAATCGATGGAAGAAGCTCTAGAAATTCAAGCACGTTTCGGCTTCCCAGTGATTATCCGTCCATCATTCACCATGGGTGGTTCAGGCGGTGGTATCGCATACAACAAAGAAGAATTCCTTGAAATCTGTGAACGCGGTTTCGATCTTTCTCCAACCAAACAATTATTGATCGATGAATCTTTAATTGGTTGGAAAGAATATGAGATGGAAGTTGTTCGTGACAAAAACGACAATTGTATCATCGTCTGTTCGATTGAAAACTTTGACCCAATGGGCGTACACACAGGTGACTCAATCACTGTTGCACCTGCACAAACATTAACAGATAAAGAATATCAGTTAATGCGTAATGCATCTTTAGCAGTGTTACGTGAGATTGGTGTAGAAACAGGTGGTTCTAACGTACAGTTTGGTATTTGTCCAAATACTGGCCGTATGGTTGTGATCGAGATGAACCCACGTGTATCTCGTTCTTCTGCATTGGCTTCAAAAGCAACTGGTTTCCCTATTGCGAAAATCGCTGCAAAACTTGCTGTAGGTTATACCCTTGATGAGCTTAAAAACGACATCACTGGCGGTACAACTCCAGCATCTTTCGAACCTGCGATTGACTACGTTGTAACTAAAGTTCCACGTTTCAACTTTGAGAAATTCCCACAAGCTGACGCAACTTTAACCACACAGATGAAATCTGTTGGTGAAGTGATGGCGATTGGTCGTAACTTCCAAGAGTCTATGAACAAAGCACTTCGTGGTCTTGAAGTGGGTGCAACTGGCTTTGATGAAAAAATCGAAGTGGGTGCGGAAGGCGCGCGTGAGAAAATCTTACAAGAACTTCGTGTTCCGGGTCCTGAGCGTATTTGGTATGTTGCTGATGCTTTCCGTCACGGCTTTACATTAGAAGATGTATTCCAAGCGACTAAGATCGACAAATGGTTCTTGATCCAAATCGAAGACATCATCAAAACAGAAAACCAAATCAAAACTTTAGGTTTTGGCGATCTAAATGCGGACAACATCCGTTCATTTAAACGTAAAGGTTTATCTGACCTTCGCATTGCGAACTTGATGGGTATTTCACAAAAACAATTCCGTAAACATCGTTGGAATTTGGGCGTAACCCCAGTTTACAAACGTGTAGATACTTGTGCTGCTGAGTTTGAATCAGACACAGCGTATATGTATTCAACTTACGATGACGAATGTGAATCAAACCCGTCTAGCAAAGACAAGATCATGGTGATCGGTGGTGGTCCTAACCGTATTGGTCAAGGTATCGAATTCGATTACTGCTGTGTACACGCGGCGCTTGCGATGCGTGAAGACGGTTATGAAACAATCATGGTGAACTGTAACCCTGAAACGGTTTCTACTGACTATGACACATCTGATCGCCTGTACTTCGAACCAATTACACTCGAAGATGTGTTAGAAATCGTACGTATTGAGAAGCCAAAAGGCATCATCGTACAGTACGGTGGTCAAACACCACTTAAATTGGCTCGTGCTTTAGAAGAAGCTGGTGCACCAATTATTGGTACATCTCCTGATGCGATTGACCGTGCAGAAGACCGTGAACGTTTCCAACAAATGATTCAACGTCTGCAACTTCGTCAACCAAACAACAGCATTGTAAAATCTGCTGAAGAAGGTATGGCTGAAGCAGCGAAAGTTGGCTATCCACTTGTAGTACGTCCATCATATGTACTTGGTGGTCGCGCGATGGAAATCGTATACAACGATGAAGAGTTACGTCGCTATTTACGTGATGCTGTTCAAGCTTCTAACGATGCCCCTGTTCTTCTTGACCGCTTCCTAGACGACGCGATCGAAGTTGACGTAGACTGCGTATCTGACGGTAAAGACGTGGTGATCGGCGGTATCATGCAGCACATCGAACAAGCAGGTATCCACTCAGGTGACTCTGCATGTTCGATCCCTCCTTACTCTCTTTCTAAAGAGATTCAGGACGAAATGCGCCGTCAAACTATCGCGATGGCGAAAGAGCTTGGTGTTGTTGGTTTAATGAACGTACAGTTTGCTGTTAAAGGCGAAGACGTTTACATCTTAGAAGTGAACCCACGTGCATCACGTACAGTTCCGTTTGTATCTAAGTGTATCGGTGAGTCTTTAGCGAAAGTCGCTGCACGTTGTATGGCGGGTCAATCTTTAGAATCTCAAGGATTCACTACAGAGATTATCCCTGAGCACTTCTCTGTTAAAGAAGCAGTGTTCCCATTCAACAAGTTCCCTGGTGTTGATCCAATCCTTGGGCCTGAGATGAAATCTACAGGTGAAGTAATGGGTGTTGGTAAAACATTTGGTGAAGCATTCTATAAAGCTGTATTAGGTGCAAATGAGCGTTTACCAGGTCTTCCAACGGAAGGTGAAGTTAAACATGCGTTCATCTCTGTACGTGATTCTGATAAACCACGTGCAGCAGGTATTGCAAAACAACTTGCTGATTTTGGTTTCAAAATTCTTGCAACTGGCGGCACGTATGACGTGATTAAAGCTGCTGGTATTGAATGTGAACGTGTAAATAAAGTGACTGAAGGTCGTCCAAATATTGTGGACCGCTTGAAAAATGGCGAAATACACCTCATTATCAATACAACAGAAGGTAAACAAGCTCAGCAGGATTCGTTCTCAATCCGCCGTTCTGCACTTCAAGGTAAGGTCTATCATACGACTACCCTTAATGGTGCAGATGCAGTTTGCCAAGCTTTAGCAATCAAATTGCCAATGGATGTATATCGTTTGCAAGACTTACAAACAGTAGGTTAATACACTACCAAGAAGTCCCGCCACCTCTTGGTGGCGGGCTTTTTTTCATTTATAGACTTAGTATTTTTCATACTTACTTTTTTGAGGGACAACTATGCAACGTTATCCTATGACACCTCAAGGCAAAGAAGCGCTTGAGAAAGAATTACACCAACTTAAAACTGTAGATCGTCCTCGTATTACAGCAGCGATTGCTGAAGCACGTGAACACGGAGATCTCAAAGAAAACGCGGAATACCACGCTGCACGTGAGCAACAAGGTTTCTGTGAAGGCCGTATCCAAGATATCGAAGGAAAATTGGGTGCTGCACAAGTGATTGACGTTAAAGAACTTGAGCAAAATGGACGCGTTGTTTTTGGCGTGACTGTCACAATTGAAAATTTGGATACTGAAGAACGTAAAACGTATCAAATTGTTGGTGACGACGAAGCAGATTTTAAAATTAACAAAATATCTGTGAATTCCCCTATCGCGCGTGGTCTTTTGGGTAAAAACGAAGGCGATGAAGTTAAAATTACGACACCTCAAGGTGAAGTTGAATACGAAATTGTGAGCGTAGAATATCTTTAATTCTTGATATTTTAGGCTATAAACCCCTCTGATGAGGGGTTTTTTATTTTCATTTTAATTGATTCATTGTTTTTGCTAGATGCACTTTTCCAGCTTCATGAAGCTTCGTAATAACATTACGAAAATCTTTTTCCTCTCTATTTTGACTTAGTTTTGATTTAGCAATGATTCTTTCAATTTTAATTTCAAATACAACAAAATGGTTGAGCATTTCCATCAAGAAATCTTTTGGTGCATCTGCCATTTTCCAAGCATTTTTACCATTCGTGATACGTTCATGTTGTTGGGTGAGTTGACCTAATACTGCAAGTTTAGTTTTCTGATCATGAAAAAACTGAATTTCACCATTAATGTGTACAACTTGATAATTCCAAGTAGGTACTTTTTTGTGATCTTCAAATTTTGAAGGATAATAATTCGGTGAAATATAAGCATCCTCTGCTTTAAAGATGCATAGTATTTGATTATTCAAAATCGAATGATTGAATAGTGTATTCTGCAATGAAACATGTCCTCTCAATGTTTGTTCATCTACTAATATGAGCGGGATATGTTCAGCAATTAACCCTGTTTGGGTCTGTGCGACCAAAGATGCAAGAGGATACTCCTTTATTATTCTATATATTTCTTCAGGTCTATCTTCTCTAAATTCTGTTTCAACAAACATAGCTTTTCCATTCTTCTAATGCTCAATGAATATAAAAGTTTTTATTCAGGATGTAAGTTTTAATTGGTATATAATGCCCTAAAATATTCTCCTTTTATTTCACCATGTCTGAAAAGCTGATCAACTCGCCTGTCAATCATTGGTGTGAGTTCGAATTTATTTCTAAAACGGTAAAAAATCCGAATATTCATATCAAAGGCAATTATAGCTATTACTCAGCATATTGGGATGAAGGTTTTGAGCGTTGTGTGGTGCGTTATCTACATGACAAAGCTTCGACACCAGAAAAACCCATCGATCAGCTTTATATTGGCAATTTTGTCTGTTTTGGTGCTGAGTGCGTCATCATGATGGGCGGAAATCAGTTACACCGTACCGACTGGATTTCGGCATTTCCTTTTGATACGCGTTGTTTTGTGCCTGCTGGCGATACTGTCATTGGTGATGGTTGTTGGATTGGTAGTCGTGCCATGATTATGCAAGGGGTAAAACTTGGTGAAGGCGCAGTGGTGGCAACTGGTGCTGTCGTCACCAAAGACGTGCCACCTTATGCTGTCGTAGGTGGTGTACCTGCGAAAATTATTAAATATCGCTTTTCTGAACAAGATATTAAAAAACTGCTTTCTCTAAAACTTTATGATTTAGACGAAAAGCAGTTTTTAAAAATGCGTGAACAGTTGCAGACCGATAATATTGAAAATTTAGTGAAGTACATTACATCATCTACGTAAAATTATATTAAGATTGTAGTGCTTCTTCTCTTGCAACCAAATTAATTTCTTCATGTAAATAAATATTGTCATCATCATGGAAAGTAATTGGGTTGACAGTACACTTAATGTATTCATCGTAAGATTTACCATATATATCTTGGTATTGAACTTTGAACATCCTTACCAAATTGTGTTTTCCCTCACTTAATTCTTGCGCGAACTTACCATCAACTTCAAAAACTATAATAAAGTTTTCTGAATTCTCAAGTTTATACTGTTTTCTTTGAATATAGGGTTGTCCTTTACGAGATCTAATTATCAAATTTCTTGCCCTATCACCAAAGTTCTTAATTGTTAAAGTAAACTCGATTCTTCTTTCCTCATAAATATCAATGACATTATCATCTACATCAAATATAGGCTCATCAATTAAATAATTCTTCGTCACTTTAAAAGCATATTCAAAATAAGGTTGCACTTGAAAATGCTTTTGCTGAAGTTCTTCTTCGTACACCTTAGTCAAACGTGACTGCTGCTCTACAGAAGCCTGCATTTCTTTTACTTGCAATTCCAATGCTTGAGTCGTTTTTCCTAACTCAGTTGCTTGAAGTTTTAAAGCTTCTGAATTTTGCTTAAGGCCTTTGCCCTGTTGATAAAAACCTCTAACCAACCAAAAAAATGCTAATGGAGCAAAAGCTCCCGCAATAAAATCACCAAATTCATTTAAATCTTTAGGTATTACACCGTTGTGAATTTTTAAATAGATAAAAATTAACCAACCAAAAGTTATCGCCCATGATAAACAACTTCCAATATTCACTTTAATCCATTCAAAAAACTTCTTATTCATTAAATATAGAATTCAGTTGCTTATTTTCCAAATATCTTATCATTATCACTCTTAAAGACATAAAAAAACCCACTCAAACGGAGTGGGTTTTCAAAATATAGTCGCTAAAGTAAGGCTAATACTTTTTTTAATTCTAAATATCAACTCTAGAGTTTATAGAGATCTGAAACACCCATAATTACATCTCTACTCATTACAATACTTTCAAATTGATCTTTTTATGATTCAGTTAATCAAATTTCATTCTTCATAGTTCGTTACTATCTTATATCTCTAAAATTTAAGATAATAAATCAAAAACAATAACTTAATATAAAAAACCATAGTTTTACACTTGGTTTTATTTTGAACAATTAAGGTCTATGATGAACTTATACACTTTTAATTAAAACGGTTAAAAAAGGAGAACAACATGAGTTATCAACATATCCTCGTTCCAGTGGATGGTTCAGAAGTAGCACTCAACGTCGTTCAGCATGCTGTTGATTTGGCTAAAGCATTTAACAGCAACATTACTGTTGTTCAAGTGATGACACTCGATCCCTATATCGCAGCAGAATATCTCTCAGATGGGCAGTCGAATCTTTTAATAGAACGAGCACGAAAATTTATTGAAGATAACCTAGCTCAAGCTAAAGCAAAGTTTAATGAATATGGAGTAGACGTAGAGACTAAAATACTCGAAGGAGAAAGTATTCACCGCACAATAATGAAGTCAATTGATGAGCTTAATATTGATCTGATTGTTATCAGCTCGCACGGTCGCTCAGGATTCAAGAAATTAATTATGGGCAGTGTCGCACAAAGCCTCATCACTGAAGTCAATGTACCTGTTTTTGTCGTAAAGCAATAATAACGGATAGCTCCGTATACCATCATACGGAGCTACTCGAACCATCCAAAAACTTTAAAATCTATTTTGCCATTGTTAAACACAATACCCTCTTTAAGCAATCTAGCTTGCTGGCAATTAAAACCTTGATCATCCAAACGCAGATGACTAATTTTACCTTGCGCATTAATGACACGATGCCAAGGCAAGTCGCTACTCACATCTAATTGATTCAAAACACGACCAACCAAACGGGCATGTTTAGGCAGTCCTGACATCGCAGCAATTTGACCATAACTGGCTACTTTCCCATAAGGAATTTGTGATACTGTGGCCAAGATCAACTGTGCCATTTCCGCTGATACTGATCGATTCATCAATAATTGACCTATAGTTTATCGGATGATTGATTTGAGCAAATGCATTTCATAACAGACTCACTTAATCTAAATTTGCACAATAACAATACACAGAGAAATACAATGAAAAGGATATTTTCACACTTACTTGCTGCTTCAATTGCAGTCGGTACAATCTCTATTACATCGACAACTCAAGCCGCGCCAAGCAGTATAAATATACAAAATATTTTACAACAAGAACGTGCTTGGGCTGGACTGAATACCAAGCGCATTAAAGTCTCCGACATCGATTGGGCTTACAGTGAAGGTGGAACCAAAGGCAAACCAGTACTTATGCTTGTGCATGGTCTTGCAGGCAGTCGGGATAATTGGAACCGAGTCGCTCGCTATCTGACACCACATTATCACGTCATTATCCCTGATTTACCTGGACAAGGTGATAGTAAAGTAGCTGCAGATTTTGATTATTCAATTCCAAATCTAACCGAAAAATTACGTCGCTTTGCGGAAGCCATTCATGTTGATCAAAATCTAAATGTTGCCGGTCACTCCATGGGCGGTGCTGTAGCATTACTTTATGCAGCTCAGTATCCAATCGATACTAAATCATTACTACTCATTAACAGTGCAGGTGTATTTAAATCTGCCAATACGCCTTACTTAAAAGACCCAAACTTACTCAAAAATTTTATCGTTTCTAAACCTGGAGATTTTGATCGATTATTTAAAATTGCTACGCAGCAACCTCCATTTATACCGAACGAACTGAAAGTCGAACAAGAAAAGCTCATGATATCCAATGTTACGAATAACACGAAACTCGTTGAGCAACTTATTCTCATGTCCAAATCATTTACACCTGAAACATTTGCGCTAGCTGCTCGTTCAATCGATCAACCAACACTCATCATTTGGGGAGATCGTGATCAAATTATTAATGTAGAAGCTGCAGCTGAACTGAAAGGATTACTGAAAAATGCTCAAGAGCCTATCATCTTAAAAGGTGTAGGTCATACACCAATATTGGAACAAGAACAAATCCTCGTACAACATTATTTAAATTTTCTTAATCTACTCAAATAAGTTATAGACAATGAATGGGACATTTTAAATGTCCCATTTTTTTTATTCTTGAATAAAAAAAGAGGAACCGAAGTTCCTCTTTTTCACATTAGTCTATTAGAACAACAAGTGGTTTTTGTTCAACAAGTCTTGAAGTGAAACATCAGTATTGTTGAAAGTAATGAGGTCAACCTTGTTATAAGTTGTACCTGCACCATCACGATCAATACTTAACTTCGTATTGTTTCCATCTTTCTCGACAAAGATGAATTTATCAATGTTTTGAGCAGTTGCACTATCAGATAACAACTCAGAAACATCAATCTTCACATTGCTGCCTAATTGGAAGTCATTGATTGTGTCAACACCGTTACCACCGTTATGGCTGTTGTCATTTAACACATTAAAGATCAACTTATCCAAACCTTTAGCAGAAACTGTTTCATTCAAGTAAGTAGAATTAAACTTACCTGCTGTTTCATTCGCCAATGCATCAGCATCATTCGCATTTGCTTCTGGTGTGAATTTGCTCCAAGCCAATGGTGAACCTGATTTAGAATCAATTTGAAGTACTAATTGAGCTGTATCAGACTTACCAGTTACAGGATCAGTAATCGTGTATTTAAAGACATCCGTTTTACCAATCGCGTTTAAGTTTGCATTTGGCTTATAAGCGTATGTACCGTTTGCATCGATAGTTAATGTACCAAACTCGCCTTTAATTGTTGTTGCACCATTAATCGCAACACCATTTACAGCTTTCACAACAGCACCGGCAACTACAAGATCTTTACCATGTACAGCATCAAGATCAGTAATCACATTACCTTTCGCTTCAGTGATTGACTTCACAACAGGCGTTGTACTTGTATCAGTTTCTTTAATTACTAAATTAGTCTGTACATAACCTGGTAAAGAAGCCAGATTAGCGTTGCTCATTTCAATACGATATTTACCAGTAGATAAATCATCTAAGTTGATATGTGCGTACTCACCAAAAATTCCAATAAAGTCAAATAAACCAGAAGACTTGTCGTTCGCAATCAGCACCCATTTACCTGAACTATCTTGCTTGTAAAGGTTAATCTTCACAGAGTCAAACAATGTTGCCCAAGATGCAGACTTCACTTGAAGCTGTACGTCAGCTGTTTTATTAGCACCGATTGTAAACTCTGTAGCACCACTCGTTTTACCAAGCGTAATTCCGAGGAAGCCAATCAACCAGTTATATGAAATCGCATCTTTAATGAATTTCTCTGTAACAGGATACTCGTATTCAATACCAGCTTTAGCAACATTATCAATGGCATCCAACGGAATGTTTGGAGCAGTCACTTGACGTGGTGCAGATTCACCCGCTACATCAGAAGCTGTCACGTATACATTTTGTCCATCGTTTAAACTTGGTATCAACTTAATTGAGTAGTTTCCATTGCTATCCGCAGTGGTTGTACCAATCACGTTGTTGTTTGCATCTTTTACTTTAACAGTTGATAAAGCTTGTGCAGTACCTGTTACTAATGAACCATCTGCATTAAATGTTGCCGTTGGCGCATCTGGAGGAGTCACATCCAAATCGAAGCCGATGCTTGATGAAGGACCGACATTTCCAGCTTCATCAATCGCTTTAGCTTCAACGATAATTGTACCTTCTGGTAAATTATTGTTGATTGGATATGTCCAATTACCATTTTGATCAGCAGGAACAAGTGCAGAATCAATAATTCGACCTGTAGAGTCCTTAATCACTAATTCGACAGTAGTATTCGCTTCAGCTTTACCTGTTAATACTGGTTTCAAGTCACTTGGATCTGTAATTGGATTAATAATCACAGCATCAGGAGCTTGAGTATCAACTGTTAATTGCTGAGTTTCAGTTTTTTTGTTCTTAGCTAAATCAGTAGATGTTACTTCAACTGTGTAATTTCCATCCGCTAAATCTCTTGGCGGTGTAAATGTCCAATTGCCTGAGCTATCTACAGAAGCTGGTGCATCTACAACAGTATTTCCATTCTTATCTTTAATCACGACTTGAACTTTAGAATATTGTTCAGTTGAACCAGAAATTGCTGGAGTAGTATCGTTTGTAGGATATAACTCTTCAACTGACAAATCAGGTGAAAGTGTATCTACACCAAATTTTAAAGAAACTGTACGGCTAGTATTACCAGCAGCATCACGTGCAGTAGCTACAAGTGTATATATACCATCTGCTAAAGGTTCTGATGGTTTATAACTCCAACGGCCTGCAGACAACACTGCTAAACCACTAGATACCACAGCACCGTTAGCATCTTTAATCTCTACAGCAACCTCTTTAGGATTATTTACTGTATTACCACTAATCGTACGTTGTGGATCATTAGTATAATTAATACTTGGATCAACCGCCGTTACTTGAGATGCTGTTACTACTGGTTCAGCAATAAATAATGAGCGTGCAGCGAAAGCAGAGAATGCAGCAATTTGAGGCTCAGCAGCTAATGATACTGCCTGTACAGATGCAGCTTCACTCACATCCCATGCAGCTTCTTCATCATCCCAAGGATCGATATCTAACCAAGGATCATTATCATCTTCCCACGGATCAATATCGATATCTGGTGGTGTCAAGTCGATTACAAAATCTTGTTCCGTTGGATTACCTACGTTTCCAGCTTCATCTTTAGGAGTAGCTTCGATTTTGTAGTCACCTTCTTCCAACTCAGCTTCTGGTTTATACGACCATTTACCATCTTCTCCAACTTCAACAGTGGCCTTCTCTTCGAAGCCATCTGGACCGGTGATCACGATATCCACTAGCGAACCTTTCTCACCTGTTCCTGTAATTTCAGGTTGAGGATCATTCGATTCGAAATCATCACCACCAATTGGATCAATAGTAATGTCAGAAGGAGGTGTTGTATCAACTTCTAACTGTTCTTTAGAAGTATCACCTTTGTTACCCGCTTTATCAGTCGGAGTTACTTCAATATCGTAATGACCTTCTGGTAATTCTTCAGTCGGTGTATACGTCCAGTTACCTTCTGGATCAACTTCTGCTTTACCTTCAGAGACAATTTCACCGTCTTTGTCTTTGATCACAACATCAACTATCGCTCCTGGTTCTGTTTTACCAGTAATTTCAGGAGTGGTATCGTTTGTTGGCTTAAGCTCATCGATGGTTAATTCAGGCGCTACTGTGTCAACCTCGAAGCTCTCTGGCTGAGATTCACCTGTGTTAC
>NZ_JBWYIY010000002.1:0-234146 GCF_056779975.1 Acinetobacter sp. ANC_7511 | reverse complement strand
AGAAATTTAAATCCTATGCTTGACTCTTGTGGTTAAAAACAGGACATTTTAAATGGTTTATCACATAGACATTTTAATTGGTGAATAACATCCATAGATATTTTAATTCTCTTGAAAATAAATATTTATAAATCAAACATCTCTAAAAGGAGCTGTTTCCAATACTTTTTTTATCTCATTTTCTTTTTTTACTTTCCATTGATCACTGATTAAACCAAAAAGTTCAATTTGTTTTGAAAAAGCGAGTCGACGGGAATCTTGTCCTCTAGTTCTATTCTTAAGTTCAAACTCAAACGAATAGCTAGATATAAAATTATCCATTATCCAATAAAGCAACTCTTCAAAATCCTTAGTTGTTTTTTCAAAAAAAACTTCTCCTCTTTCTTCAGAAATATACCAATATTTATTTTCATGGATTAATACATATGGAGCTCCATCATTCTGAACTGCGGGCCAAACTCTTTTTTTTTCCAGTCCAATTTTTTCACAAATTTGATCAACCTTACGTTGAATTTCTAAAAATGTAAGCATTATTCTTTGATTCTCCAAATGTTCTTAATATCTATTTAACATAAAATCTCTTATGCGAATTCAAAATTATTTATAATTCCCCGAAACCTTTACATAATTCTGCGCTGAATACGGCAGAAATGCTTTTTCTTTATCAGTCAGTGGACGCACTTTTTTCACTGGGCTACCCACATACAAATAACCACTTTCCAAAACTTTATTTGGCGGAACAAGCGAACCTGCACCAATCATCACATCATCTTCAACAACGACGTCATCTAAAATGATCGTACCAATCCCGACTAAAACACGATTACCAATGGTACAACCGTGTAATTTCACATGATGACCCACGGTGACGTCCTCACCAATAATGAGCGGTGAGCCTTCAGGTTTATCCGCTTTCTTATGACTAACATGCAACATGGAATGATCTTGGATATTGGAATTTTTACCAATCCGAATAAAATTAACATCACCACGGATCACAGCATAAGGCCAAACCGAAACATTCTCAGCCAAGACAACATCACCAATCACTAACGCAGTTGGATCAATATAATTTGTTGTATCAAATTTTGGGTAAGTCTCTAAGTATTTGCGGATATTTTCAGTCATAAAAAATTGCCTGTTTTTACTCATTATAAACAAAAAAGCACCCAAAAGAATTTGAGTGCCTTTATATCTTTAGTCAAGCTGCGACTTAAAACAAATTACTAAAGAACTGTTTGATATGATCGATCATACGCGAGAAGAAACCAGCTTCTTCAACAGCTTGCAAAGCAACAAGCGGCTTCTCAGCAATAACTTTGCCGTCAAGTGTCGCTGTTAATTTACCTACAACTTGCCCTTGTTGAAGAGGGGCATTTAAGTTCGGTTGAACCGCGATTTGAGTTTGAATGGCATTTGCTTGACCTTTTGGCATAGTCACGTTGAAGTTTTCAGCAAGACCCACACTCACTTGATTAGATTGACCAAACCAAACTTTAGAAGTGGTCAACTCTTTGTGAGCGGGTTGAACACTGACAGTTTCAAAGTTTGCATAACCCCAAGATAACAAATCACGTGTTTGCGTTGCACGTGCTTGCATTGATGGAGCACCAAAAATCACTGAAATTAAACGCATCGGGCCACGTTTAGCTGAAGTCGTTAAACAATAACCAGCTTCAGAAGTATGACCTGTTTTAAGACCATCTACACTCGGATCTGTATATAGCAACGCGTTACGGTTACCTTGCTTGATCCCGTTAAAAGTAAACTCTTTTTCAGAGTAGATTGGATAATACTTTGAACTGTCATGAATGATGTGCTTCGCAAGAGTAGCCATATCTTTCGCAGTAGAATAATGACCTTCAGCAGGCATACCTGTTGAGTTCATAAAGTTCGTGTTGGTCATGCCAATACGCTTAGCTTCTTGGTTCATGCTGTGTACAAATGTACCTTCATTACCAGAAATATGCTCAGCCATCGCCTTAGATGCGTCATTACCAGATTGAATGATAATCCCGCGTAACATTTCCAATACGGTTGCTGTGCCGTTGAGAGGTACATACATACAAGATTCTGTACTACTACCACGACACCAAGCAGACTCGTTCATACGAACTTTTTCATCTTCCGTGAGTTCACCGTTCAACAACTTTTGTTCAATAATGAAACTGGTCATCATTTTGGTCATTGAAGCAGGCGCAAGTTTTTCATTTTCATTTTTACTTGCGAGAATTTGACCTGTTTCATAATCCATCAAAACGTAAGACTTGTTATTGAGTTCTGGTGGTGAAGATAAAACAGTTGCTGCATAAGTAAATGAAGGTAATAGTAATAATGCAGCAATGGCGCTTTTTCGGGTCATTCTATGTAGTTCCAATCTTGTATGAACGCAAAAATCAGCTTTGCATTCTAGGACAAAGCAAAGCCGACTTCTAGCAGTGGAGTCGGCTTATTTCAATCGAATTGTAACTATTTCGTGCTCTATTTAACTGAAGACTGATATTTTTTTATATCCTCGCACACTTGTTGATTTGCTTTATCTCCAGCGTTTTTCGCATCTTGTCTCGCTTGAGCTAATGCTTGCTGATAATCCTGTTGTTTAATTAGATTGTTCAGCGTGGTTTGAGGTGAATTTTCGTTAGGTAAATAGTCTTTTAATAGCTTTTGATAGCCTGCTTTAAACGCCGCATCTTCTTCCACTAAACTTGGGCATGATTCTGAAAAGACATAGATTGCAGCGAGTTCATCTTTAGTCACTTTTTGTTGAGTAACTTCGATATTTTCTTTTAAGTCTTGAGCATTGGCGAAAGTGAAACTTGAAAATAACATTGAGCTGCTGATAAATGCGGTTGAAATCAATTGTAAAAAACGGTTTTGCATAAATGACTCAAAAATTAGTAAGTTAGTTATAAGAATAGAATAATCTTTTTTCGTGTTTAAAAAATAGAGAAAGTGTATTAATGCTGTTGGAACTCAGAAAGTAAAGAAGAAAAGTTCAGGTATGAACAGGGGGATGACTACATGCCGAGTTTTCAAGATTAAAGGGTAAGCAGATTTTCAAGATTAAAGGCGTTTAAAACCTCAACATCTATGCGTGTACTCATTGTTGTGTTGGGGGATTTTGATTAGGCTATCGAACAGATGGGATTACATGAATTGAGTGAATTGTTTTGAATATTTTGATTGCCAACGATGACGGTGTGTTCGCACCAGGAATACAAGCATTAGCACAAGCATTAAAACCTTTGGGTCGAGTAGTCGTGGTTGCTCCAGAAAGTGAGCGGAGTGGTTTTTCAAGTGCATTAACGCTTGATCGTCCATTGCGACCCGTGCAAATTTCAGAGGATGTATGGGCAATTAATGGCACGCCAGCGGACTGTGTTTATCTGTCCATGAATGGTCTATTTGATTTTGAATTTGATCTAGTTGTAAGCGGGATCAACAGTGGAGCGAATTTAGGTGATGATGTGTTGTATTCAGGTACAGTTGGGGCCGCGTTTGAAGGCCGACTCATGAAACAACCTGCAATCGCAGTTTCATTGGCTGGTCCAAATGTTCGTTCGTATCAAGATGCTCAAGATTATGCACAAGCTGCAAATTGGGTATATGAGTTTATTAAAAATGGTTTGCCTGAGTTACCACCGCGTCATATTTTCAATATTAATATTCCGGATACGGCTGAAATAAAAGGGACATTAGTGACTTATCAAGGAAGAAGAAAACAAACGAAACCGATTACCACACAAGTTGACCCGAGAGGCCGTCAAGTTGTTTGGATTGGTTTGGCTGGAGAGGCCGTAACAGATCCCGAAAAAAGCCAACTGGGTTATCAGTCAGACTTTTATGCCATTGCAAATGGATATGTCAGTGTGACACCGATCCAAATGGATGCTACCAACTATCAGGTGTTGGCTTCACTTGAATCTCAGTTAGAGCTTTAATTGAATGACCACATGTAGGATGTGTTATAACTTTGTGAAAAATATATTTGAAACGGTGAATTTAGCATTAATTTTGCTACTCTTAAGCCGAATTCAGTCTTTTTAATCTTTTGTCAGAGAGGGAAATCATGCTTTTGGCCAGACCCAAAACAGTTTTGAAGTTGTCTAAACCATCTATTCACTCAGCATTGATCGCGGTTGCTGTCGCTTCTTTTCTTGGTTTGTCGGGCTGTGCATCGAAACCCCAAATCCACAATTCTGCTCGTTATGCGGTTGCTCCTGACTTCTATACAGTTCGTTCTGGCGACACTTTAAGTAAAATTGCGGCACGTTATGGATTGAGCTATTTGAGCATTGCGGAGATGAATGATATTGCACCGCCTTATCGCATCTATGTAAATCAATCTTTAAGATTAAAACCCTCTGGCAATCGACAAGTGACACGTTCGACCACGCGTCCTTTGACAGCGACTGAAACTCAGATTCAACGTCAAACCATTCAGTTACCAACAAAACCAGCTGTGGTTACGCCACCACCACAAACCACACCAGTACCAGCGGTAACTGCTGCAGTACCGACGACTTCGACTAAAGCAACTTCATTACGCTGGGTGAAACCATCGAATGGTCCAGTCATCGAAAACTTCAATGTGGCAAGTAATGTCAAGGGATTACGTTTTGGTGGCAATGTTGGTGATCCAATTTTTGCAGCAGCTGATGGTCAAGTGGTTTACGCTGCTGATGGTTTAAAAGAATATGGTAATTTGGTGCTCATTAAACATATTGATGGTTATATCACTGCGTATGCGCACAATAACCGGATGTTAGTGAAGAGTGGGCAAAACGTAAGTGCAGGGCAACAAATTGCAGAAATGGGCTCGAGTGGTGCAACCCGTACGATGCTTGAGTTTCAAGTTCGTTTAGATGGTAAGCCAATCAATCCAGCAAATATTTTGCCAATCAACTGAAGATATTTAGTGCAATTTAACAATTTCTTCGTATAATACAATGAGTTGCTTTTGTTAATTTTTGTTAATTAGAGAAGCATCTCATAATTTCAGAGGGAAATTTATGTTAGATCAACTTCGCTCGATGGGCGTATTTGCATGTGTTGTTGAAAAAAGCTCTTTCAGTGGTGCTGCTCGAGATTTAGGCATTACGACGAGTGCGGTTAGTCAGCAAATTCGTTCACTAGAACAAGAAATGGAAGTAACACTTCTGCACCGTTCCACAAGAAAACTAAGTTTAACGGAAGCAGGGCAGGCCTTTTTTCATAGCTGTCAAGAAATGCTCGCTGCAGCAGAGCGCGGTAAAATTCGAATTAATGAGTTACGAGACGATTTAGTTGGTGATTTACGTATTGCAACAACGCCAGAACTCGGTGCAACCCATGTAGTTCCTGCGTTGTCGCATTGGATTTCGGCACATCGTGGTTTAACCGTTCACTTTGAAGTTGAAAATCAATTTGTCGATTTGATTCAAGAAAGAATCGATATTGCAGTGAGAATGTGTTCTCGCGTGGATGAGTCTAATCACTTATCTTGTCTGCCGCTTGCACGTGTGGATCAAATCTTGGTGGCTTCACCAAGTTATTTGAATCAAAATGCAGTTATTTCAAGACCTGAAGATTTAGCACAGCATGATTTGATTCCAGTAAATATTGTAAAAAATCAGCAAATGATGACATTTGAACACAGTACATCGCGTGAATTGGTAAATGTGTCCATGGAAAATCGTTTACAGACAAACAATGTTTATGTCGCTAAATCACTGTGCCAAAATGGTCACGGCATTGCGCGATTATTATATCTGGATGTGCAAAAAGAATTAATGAATGGCACATTGGTTGAAGTTTTACCTGAATGGAAGTTACCTGCATACACTTTGAATGCAATGACATTAAAACGTGAACAACAACCAATGAAAATTCATCGCTGCCTAGATGCTTTAAAACAATATTTCAGCCAGTTGCCTGGTGGTCGAGTATTCCAAGAAGCATCTTAAGTGTTCTTCTTAATAAAAAAGCCGCAATATGCGGCTTTTTTATTGATCTTGGCTTAAGCCAAGAAGTTTTTAATCGCTGGAACTAAGCGTTTTAATAAATCATCAGCTTGTTCTTGATTCATATTCAACGCTGGCAACAAACGAACGACATTACCTGCGGTGACATTAATAATTAGATTGTGCTCTATGCGTGCAATATCCACCAACTCTGCGCATGGTTTTGGTAATTCAATACCAATCATCATACCAAAGCCGCGAACAATAACGTTTTGATCTGCAAGTTGTGTACGGAATTGATCGGCTAAGTATTGGCCAATTGTTGCTGCATTTTCAACAATATTTTCTTTTTGCATCAAATCGATAATCGTGTAGACAATGCGCGAACCTAATGCAGTACCACTATAAGTTGATCCGTGGTTACCTGCAGTAAGAATACCTACACCTTTACCTTGAGTCATCACTGCACCAATTGGGAAACCATTACCCAAGCCTTTAGCTGTCGTCATGACATCAGGAATAATATTGGTATGTTGATACGCGAAATATTTTCCTGTACGACCGTTACCTGTTTGAACTTCATCTAGCATCATCAACCAATTATGTTGATTACAGATTTGACGAATTTCTTCAAGATAACTAAAACCTTGAGGGGCAGTATTTACACCACCTTCACCTTGGATCGGTTCAACGAGAATCGCGACGATATCTGGATGGTTGATTGCTGCTTCTTCAATTGCCTCAATGTCGCCAAAAGGTACTCGGATAAAACCTTCAACGAGCGGGCCAAAACCCTCTTGTACTTTTTTATTGCCTGTCGCAGAAAGTGTTGCCATTGTACGACCATGGAAAGAATGATCAGCTACAATGATTTTCGGAAGAGCAATACCTTGCATATGACCATATTTACGCGCAATTTTAATTGCACCTTCATTTGATTCAGCACCACTATTCGAGAAGAAAATCTCTTCCATACCAGATACTTCAGCTAACTTTTGCGCAGCTGCAGTCTGCCAAGGTACTTCATAAATATTACTGGTGTGAATAAGCGTCGCCGCTTGTTCTGCAATTGCTTCTGCCAAAACTGGATGTGCATGACCTAGACCACATACTGCAATGCCAGTCAGCGCATCTAAATATTCTGTACCTTCAGCTGTATAAAGATACGAACCTCGGCCACGCACAAAGCTGATCGGTTGACGGCTGAATACAGGCATCAAATGAGATGGTTGATCAGTTTGAACTGGAGCGAGGGTGATATTGTTCATGTCTAACTCGTATTTGTTAGGTGGAAAATAAAAGTTTATCTAAGCAAAATCTGCTTAAGATTAAAAGCCTAATTGCAAATTAAACTGGAAAAATTTAGCAATCCATACTCTTTACGGCGGTTTTAGGTATAATGCAGGCAGAATAGTTGAGGATTTAATCAATGACTGAACAAGTGCGTGATACAGAAGCGTTAATTCGTGATCAAATTGCAAAACATGCAGTTCTTCTTTATATGAAAGGCACACCACAGTTCCCACAATGTGGTTTCTCTGCACGTGCAGTTGAAGCATTGAGCCAAATTGGTCGCCCATTTGCTTATGTAAATATTCTTGAAAACCAAGACATTCGTGCGACTTTGCCACAAATTGCAAACTGGCCAACATTCCCACAATTATGGATCAATGGTGAGTTGATCGGTGGTAGTGATATTATGCTAGAAATGTTCCAAACAGGCGAATTAAAAACGCTCGTGGAGCAATATAGCCCAGCGCCTGAAGCTTAATTTAAGGGCAATAAAAAAAGCACCGATGGGTGCTTTTTTTATTTTGAAAACTTCAAATTAGTTTGAAGTCTCATCAGCGAGTTGAGAAGGTTGTTCTTCAGCATTGATCGCTTTATCTTTTTTAGCTTTGTCTTTTTTCTTCTTTTTTTTCTTTTTCTTTGGCTCTTCTTCAATTTCAGCGCCATCTTCAATGGCTTGCCAATATTCTAGCTGCTCCATGACAGCAGCGTAAATTGATCCTTTGGTATAGCGACCTTTTTTATTTAATTCTCCGACAGGACGCGCCATGAGAATCTCAAGTGCTTGATCAATTGTGTTGATGGCATGAATATGGAATTGACCGGCCTCGACAGCATCAATCACATCTTGACGTAACATTAGATGCTGCATGTTTTGACGTGGAATAATGACACCTTGTTTGCCTGTTAAACCTTGAAGTTTACATGCATCAAAGAAACCTTCGATTTTGGCATTGACGCCACCAATCGGTTGTACTTGACCCAGTTGATTCATTGAACCTGTAATCGCCCATGACTGATCAATCGGCAGTTGGCTGATCGCAGAAATTAAAGCGGAGAGTTCTGCAACGGTTGCACTATCACCATCGACTTGACCATAACTTTGTTCAAAAGCCAAAGCGGCAGAGAAGTGCAAGGTTTGTTCACGTCCGAAATGTGCCTTTAAGAAAGACGACATTAATAGTACACCTTTAGCATGAAGTGAACCGCCTAACTCCACGCTACGTTCGATATCTAAAATATCGCCGCCACCCTGATACACTGAAGCAGTCAAGCGTGATGGTAGGCCAAATTCGACATCGGCGTAGTGAATCACGGACAAAGCATTTATCTGACCGAGTCGATGACCACGCGTTTCGATAAGCTGTGTACCACGAGATAAATCTTGCCAGTACAACTCTCGTAAATAACCTAGACGATATTGGCGGTGTTTGAGCGCAGTGCCGATATGTTCTGCTGTCACCATAGTTGCATTAGATTTGGATGCATGGTGATGAGATTCATGAATCAGATCACCTAAAGTTAAGGCATGTAGTGACAACGAACTCTGATCCTCTGCTTGACGACTTGAGTCGGTCAGTAAAGCAGCCAAGGCAGAACGATCAAATGGAAGTAGTTTAGAGGATTGAACATAGTCTGCAATCAAATGCATATAAGCTTGTTCATTTTCGTCATTACGTTGTAATGTGTCAGTAAAATCAGCTCTGATTTTAAAGATACTTCCTAACTCAGGCTCCACCTCCAGAATCTCATAATAGATTTCTGGTTCAGCCATTAAAATGACTTTCAATTGTAATGGAATCGATGCTGGCTCAATTGAAATGCTGCCCGTCAGCGTTAGCATGTGCTCTAGAGATGAGAGTTTAATTTGACCAGACTTAATCGCTCGTTTGAGTCCTTGCCATGCATAAGGTTGTTCTAAAAGCTGCTCAGCCTCAAGCATTAAAAAACCACCATTGGCACGATGCAGTGCACCAGGTCGTATTAAAGTGAAATCAGTGCTGATAGTGCCATTTTGCGTTAATTGTTCAACATGGCCAAGTAAGTTGTAATGTGTGGGGAAATCTTCAAAGATGACTGGTGCCCCAGAATTTGGCTTGTTGCTAATGACTAAATTTGCTTGATAACGCGCAGGGACACGGTTAAATAATGCAGGTGAAAAATCACTTTCTTCCTGTTCTAGTACGGTTTCCACATTGTCGATAATATCTTGAGCATATAATTTTAAGTATTGTTCAAGATGTTTGATATCTGGAAATTTATTTAAAATATGTTCCATGCGAGGAATAATGACTTGTTTTGCAATGTCACGATTCAACTCAGACACCATATCACGTGCTTCATCTTCAAGATCACCAATTTGTAAACCTAAACGCTCAAGCTTTTTATCCATATAACGGATATTGGACGCAATTTCAGAACGTTCTTTGCTACTCAGTGCATTGATGTCATCTTGAGACATCTCTTGAATTTTATTGTCTTTAATATGAACAGGAATAAAGCAGTGTTCTTCATTACGACTGATCAACTTTAAATCAAGCTCTTCACCTTCTTTGGTGAGCTCAATCAAAGCTTGTTGTTGTTCATGACCTGTCGTTAAACGAATTTTTTCTATCCGATTGTGATACGTTTCAGCACTAAAACGACGTTCGAGCTGTTTGAAAATGGTTTGCCATGTTTGATGTAGCGTACTTTGAAACTTTGCGCCTTGTCCTGCAGGAAAGTTAAGCGCAATTGGGTTGCGTGCATTTTTGAAGTTGTATACATAAACCCAATCATCCGGTGTAGGCATATCTTTGGCATGTTGTTGGAGTAAGCGCTTGATCATGGTGCGTTTACCCAACCCTGCCGTACCCACAGCAAAGATGTTATAACCTGAGTATGGAAGGGCAATGCCTGCTTCTACAGATGCTTTAGCACGATCTTGTCCTAAAAAATTATTAAGAGGCTTGATACGTTTTGTAGACGCAGGAATATTGTCATAATTTGGAATATGCGTCAGTTGTTCTGGTTTGAGTGCTGTTGCATTCAAGGTGTTTTGCGTGGCTTCAAGTTCAAATACGGATAGGAGCTTGTGTTGCGAGTTTTGTTCTAAGTTTGTGGATGTCGTGGTTAAAGCTACTGCGGTGGAACTAATTTGATCGTGTCTCTGGGTCACAGGTGAAATCCAAAACTATAATTTACATTTGATAGTTTAAGGTATACAGGTTTAGCCAAAAATATCAAGTTGAGATAGATCAAATTGATGAAATACTCGGTGAAGTTTGCGTAAATTATATTGAAACCAAGCGCATTACAGAGTTGAATAGCGAGAGTACTTTTCACTGAAAATAACAACGCAATGACATCACAATCTTCGTCACCAGAATCAGCTGGATGGACTTCGGCATTTAAAGCCTTTCTTGATCGACGCGCGATCATTATGCTTTTTTTGGGTTTCTCATCAGGTATCCCAATTTTTCTGATTTTTTCAACTCTATCTTTCTGGTTGAGTGAAGCCGGTATTCAGCGTAGTACCATTACCATGTTTTCATGGGCAGCCTTAGCTTATGCCTTCAAGTTCATTTGGGCACCTTTGATTGACCGATTACCATTGCCTTATTTAACAAGGAAATTGGGTAAACGACGAGGGTGGTTGTTGGTTTCACAGATTTTGGTCGCAATTGCTATTTGTTCAATGGCATTTACTGATCCGAGTATTCATGGAGGAAGTGTAGGGCCATTTTCAAGTTTAACGTTCATGGCGATATCCGCAATCTTTCTCGGATTCTCATCAGCGACACAAGATATTATTGTGGATGCTTATCGTATTGAGTTGACACAAGATACGAGTGTTCAGACGGTTATGGCTTCGACTTATAACGCAGGTTATCGAATTGCGACCATCGTAACTCAGCTCGGTGCATTACTCTTCGCTGCATCACTTGGTACAGCCATGGGTAACTATATTTATGAGGCGTGGCAGTCCACCTATTTGCTCATGGCTGGATTGATGATGATCGGGATTATGACGACTTTAGTGATTCATGAACCGGTAGTAAATCAAGAACCTCATCAATATCAAGCAAAGGATTATTTTCAGTTATTTATCGTCTTTGTGATTTCAACAGTAGTCTTCGTTTGTGGGTTTCTCCAATTTGGTGCTTGGATTTCACAGTTAAATATTGATGGTAATTTTTTGTCATTTATCGGGCAAGTTTTACGTTTCTTCGCGAGTGTGGCGTTGGCTGTGTTGGTCGTTTTTGGATTAACCCGAGCAAAACTCATTGATGAAAAAATAGTCGTCGAGACATGGCTATCACCGATTTTAGATTTCTTCAAACGTTATGGTTTGAAAGTTGCGTTAGCTATTTTATTACTCATTGGTTTTTATCGAATTTCAGATATTGTCGCTGGGGTGGTCGCCAATCTTTTTTATCTTGATTTGAATTTTGATAAAGAAGAAATCGCTTGGTTTAACAAGTTTTTCGCCATTTTTTTTGTAATTTTAGGTGGCTTCCTTGGAGGCTTATTAGCTCAGCGTTATAACATTATGAAAATGATGTTGGTGGGCGCTATTGTTGCCAGCACGACCAATCTCATCTTTGTGGGGCTCGTAAAATCTGGACCAACGATTAATCAAGTCTTGGTACAAATGGGAAGTCAACAGCATCAAGTGACTCCTGATGAAGTAGGGAACTGGTCTTTAAAGCTCCCTGCATCTAATTTTGCTGAACATCATAGTATTCAAGTGTTATCCACCCCTGATGGTTATGATAAAGCCCTGAGTGTTGAAATCCCGCTTCAACGCTATTCGAGTCAAGATGATTCTCAGATTTTCATCCAAGCCATTGGAGGGGACGATATTCTCTACCAAGATGAGTTAAGCAAGGATGTCATTATTCGCGGTCAACTCTCGAACTTAAAAGCTGACAGCACACTACAAATACTGAATATTCATATTTCAAATCAGCAAGTGATACCTGCGAAGTTGGATCAAAATAATTGGAGCGTGGTCGTCCCGGGAGACAGTCTAAAAGACCACACTAAATTTACGGTGCAAGCGGTTGTGCAGCATGCAGGTCAGGCGCATGAATTAACCCAAGAGCATATTTATAAAACAGTTTCAACGATCCAGCCGAAATCACGTATGACTTTATCTGATCTTCCAGCTGTTCAAGTTGATAGTGATCAAATAGTCGAACTCAAAGGTAAAGTGGTTGTCCCTTATAGCAAGGTGTGGCTGGTGATGGGCATTGTATTTGACAATCTCGCATCAGGACTTGCTGGTGCAGTATTTATTGCATTCCTATCGAGTTTGACTAGCGTTTCATTTACAGCAATGCAATATGCAATTTTTAGTTCATTGATGTTATTGCTTCCAAAGATGATTGGTGGCTATTCAGGTACAATAGTGACAAACTTCGGTTATTCATCATTCTTCTTTATGACTTTTTTAATGGGTTTACCTATTTTGTTACTTGTTATTTGGGTGGCGAAATTGTTAAATCAGTTGAAAAGTACATCTTTCAATCAATAGGTAAATTTTATGCGAATGTTACATACCATGTTACGTGTAGGCAATTTAGAGCGTTCATTGACGTTCTATACTGAAGTACTCGGTATGACTTTGCTTCGTAAACGCGATTATGAAGAAGGTCGATTCACTTTAGCCTTTGTAGGTTATGGTGATGAAGAAAACAATACTGTTCTTGAGCTAACGCATAACTGGGATACAGACAGCTATGAGCTGGGTAATGCGTATGGTCATATTGCGATCGCAGTGGATGATGCGTATAAAGCGTGTGAAGAAATCAAAGCACGTGGTGGTAACGTTGTCCGTGAAGCTGGACCAATGAAAGGCGGCGTAACCGTAATCGCTTTTGTGGAAGATCCAGATGGTTACAAGATTGAACTTATTCAACAAGACAGTAATGCGAGAAATAATTAAGTTTCACTCGCTGATTGGTGAGTAAAATTTTAAAGATAAGCCCAATCGATGAGTATTGGGCTTATTTTCAAATTAGAGAATAAAAAGAGGGATATGGGGTGCTAAAGCTCTTAGCGTTAGATCGTTTCACGATATTGCTGTTTGTTATGGTGATTTTAGCGTCACTGATGCCAATTTCAGGTGTTGCTGCTCACTATTTTTCTTATTTCACCACGATTGCAATTGCAATCCTATTTTTTTTACATGGTGCAAAGTTATCACGTGAGGCGGTGATTCAAGGCATTAAACATTGGCAATTACACAGTTTGGTCTTTGCACTGACGTTTGCAGTTTTCCCAATTCTAGGGTTAATGGCTAAACCTGTATTGCTACCGCTACTTGGACAAGAACTGTATTGGGGCTTCTTGTTTATGTGCTTCTTACCCTCAACAGTTCAGTCTTCTATTGCATTTACTTCAGTAGCAGGTGGTAATGTCGCAAGTGCTGTATGTAGTGCTTCATTCTCTAATATTATTGGTATGTTTATCACACCTATATTAGTCACCTTATTTATTTTAGGTCAGTCTAATCATGGGTTTGATCCAACCAGTGCGATCGTCAAAATTATTCTGCTGTTATTGGTTCCATTTATTTTGGGACAATTATTGCGTCCTATCGTCTTTCCACTGATTCAAAAAGCCCCGAGTATTGTCAAAACTTTTGATCAAGGCTCAATTCTTTTGGTGGTGTATGGCGCATTCAGTAGTGCAGTCGTAGCAGGTCTATGGAATGAAGTCAGTGGGGTGACCTTAATGTGGTTAATTATTGCATGCTCTGTGCTTCTGACCTTGATTATGCTTTTAGCCTATCACGCCCCAAAGTGGTTTGGATTTAATCGTGCCGATCAAATCGCCGTATTTTTTTGTGGTTCTAAGAAAACACTCGCAAGTGGAGTGCCTATGGCGCAAATTCTTTTCATTGGACAACCTATGGGGATGATCATATTACCAATTATGATTTTCCATCAGATCCAATTAATGGTGTGCGGAATTATTGCGAATCATTGGTCCAAGCAAATTGAAAAGTCTTAAAGGAATAATTCGCTATCTGAAATAAAGTGGCGTATAATATCGTCCACTTGTTGTGCTTAGCTCTGACGGAAGCCGTCTCGGTGGGCCAAAAGAATGGTCTGTTATGGTGTTGATCTGCTGTATTTCAGCCTTTCCTCTGCATCTGTTGTAATGGATGAAGAGAGTGATCAATTGCGATGACAGCTAAAGCCTTCTTAACTCTATGGAGAATCGACCATGCGCGCCGATATTCACCCAAAATACGAAAAATTAGTTGCTACTTGCTCTTGCGGTAACGTAATCGAAACTCGTTCAGCTGTTGGTAAAGAAACACTTTACCTAGACGTATGCTCAGCTTGCCACCCATTCTACACTGGTAAGCAAAAGAACGTTGACACTGGCGGTCGTATCGACAAGTTCAAACAACGTTTTGCTGGTATGTCACGTTCTATCAAACGTTAATACCCAAAATAAAAAACAGGCGTTCAGCCTGTTTTTTTATGTCCAAAATTCGGATTTAACTTTGATCTTGAACATTCATGAGCTGATCCAATTTACGCTGGTAATAATCACCTTGTAAAAATCTCACGTCGACATTCCACGCGTTGGCAAAGCTATTCATATCATTGAGATTTTTGAGTAATAAATTGACTGATCGATGACTATTGAAGTATTCAATCGCTTGTTTAAAACGTTCAATACCTTCTTCAGTATTTAAATCATCTGTGAATTCTTCATGCAGCGTGAAATTATGAATATTGGCAACTTTGAGAATGAGATCGCTACATTTACTTAATCCAAACTCACAAACTGCAATATCTGCACCTTGCGCTCTCAATACCTCAATCGCAGGCAGAATTTCATTTAAATGTTGAGCAATGTATTTTTCTTTAAACTGTAAAATCAGTGGTTGAGGTGCTTTTGCGCCTACAATCATGAGCAGTTTTGAAATTAATTCTGCCAATTGATGATGCTTTAAAAGAACATGGTGTCGTAAATTAATAATCAGTTTAGCTTCAGGATATTGTGTTAAAAAATTGTGCAGTTGCTTTGCTGCTTCAACCAAAATCCATCGGTCAATTTTAATAGACAACTCAGGGTCATCCACCAATTCTTCAATATCATCCAATTGAATCCATTGGTTTTCAAAAATAAACCCACTGCTTACTTCATAGGTATTAAGACTAGTGTCTTCTTTATCATAGATTTGTTGGAACTTTAGCGTAATTTGATCGCGTTCAAGAACTTTACGAAGATGTACTAGGATATCGCCGTGAACTTCGTCTGACTGTACAGGTTCTTCAATTGCTTGAAATACAAATTCTGTTGAATGATCAGGCTCTACTTCAGAAGAAGGTGTATTCAACTGAATAGAGGTCGGCTCATCTGCTTGAGTAACTTCAAAATGAATCTCTTCAATTTCTTCAAGCGTTGTCTCTAAAGCAGCATCATTGCTCAATAAATTGGGTAGGGGTGTGTTATAAGCATTTGCAATGAGCTGTTCAAAATTAACTACATTTAAATCTGACAGTTTGAAGAGACTATAACCAATTTTGACATGCTGTTGATAGGTTTGATCTCCCAGATTGACGAGCCTAGGTTTTTCAAGCGCATGTAGCGCAGAGAGTCTTGATTTTAGAACTTTAATCGTTTCAGCTTGAATGATAGTGGCATACAGGGCTGTTTCAATTTTAAATACAGCGCCATTGGTCTGTTCGAGAATAAAGTCTGAAAGTTTGCCGAAATAGCCTTTAAAAGTATCCCAATCAGAACTCAAGATATAGTCTGGACAACTGGCTAGGCTGAAGATGACTAAAGCATTTTCTTGAGCAGGGTGTTCTTCAAGATGTTGTAAAATTTTTGCCAATGTTGTGTGTGGTGCAATTCTACTGTCTTGGTGAGGTGCAGTCTCAAGTTGAGGACTAAATGGTTGATCATCCTGTTGAAAATGCGTTGAAATCGTAATTTCAATGATTTGATTTTGATCTGTAGGATTACATTCAATTTGGACTGGATTTTGATGTGTTAACTGTGGATTAAGAGAAATCAGTTCAAAAGGTCCATACTCAAATTTACCGAAAGCTAATTTTTTAAATCGTGCTTTAAAAGATTGAATATCCTCAGGTTGTATTAAATCAATGAGCGGGGATCCAATAACGTCATCAAACGTGTTGAAGCCAAATAAATGCGTAAACTCATGGTTGCATTCAACGACAATCCCTTCTTCTATGATTGCAACTGCTTTTTTATGCTCTTCGATCCAATTTTGTTTAATTTGAACATTGTGTTTCAGTTCATCCGTTAATTGCATCTGATTTTTTTGTAAGCGACTAAAAGCCAATGCTCGAATAATTTTAAGTAAACATTGTTCAGGTTGATCAATATTTAAAACATCGTAGATGCCCATCGAAATGAGTTTTACTTCAGACATTTCTAGCGCTTCTGGAGCTAGATAAAGTGTTGGGGTAAAAGCTTTATCAGAATCTGCAAGCAGTCGAAGAAAATGAGTTAAGGTCAGTTCATAGGCACGACCAAACAGAATTAAATCCCAATCTAAATGAAGTTGCTTTTCAAGACTCACTTGATCATCGAGTAGCACTGCTTCTACCTTGTACTCGCGTTTTTCGAGTAAAGAGATAATATGGTTATAACGAATCTGGTTATCATCGACAATGAGTAAGCGCATTCCAGATTGTTTTAATTGTGTTGATAGAAGTAGGTTTTTCACTTCAATGCTTCCCATACATCTTGAAAACGATTTGATTCAAGGTTTTGATGTTGTAAAAATTCATCAATCAGATATTGCTGCTCATCGTTAAATAATTCAAATTCAAATTGAACAAAACTTTGTGTGATGAGCATGGTCTTTATCAATTCTACTTTGATATCTTGATCAGTTAAGCGTAAATAAATAGATTGTTGTTCTTTGAAAAACTGTAAATTTGGCAAAATAAGAGAATGCTCTGGAGCATCAATCTTCAAGGTATGTACAAATAAACATGGATGATAATTAAAAGAACTTCGATCTGTATAAACTTTTGCGGCGCAAGGGTGGATGTCGGGTCCAATCACTTCAAGCCCAAGTTCATAGCTTTTTTTAACAGATTGTTTGATCCAACGAATTACACCACCTTTCCATTTGCTGTTCACTCCCTCATTGATCAGGATAAATTCACCAGTTCTTAAATTTGGAGGTGCTTCTTCTTCTAACCAACGTACGCGATAACCATTTAAACTGATATCTAAAACTTGAGCCGCATGGATTTGACGTGCCTGTTTATCTAGAACCTTGTTTGATTTGTCTGTATAGGCATCTGGGTAGTCATTTAAATATGTAAATGCAAACTCGTCTTCTGATTTTGATTTAGGCGGTGTTAGTCGTAAGGTTTCGCTAAAAGTTTTGGTTTTAGAGAGATAATAATGAGCGGTAAGTAAACTGAAACAGAGTTGTAACTGAGCGGAATGTTCATAACGTTCATGTCTGCGTTCAATGGTCGAGCCTAAAACATTTTGTACATGAAATTTAAGAGGCGCAGTTAAATATGCTTTCTCTTTCTTAGATAAATATTCATTGTCCTTTTGAATGGTTAAGTTGACATGCTCAAGCAACGATTGTGTCGCCACGAAAATGTTAGGTTTAAAACTCTCATGGTGTTTTCGGTTGTAAACTGGCGGATGATCTTTAGTGGTATCAATGACGTAACGAGATAAAGCGGTTTCGCGTGGTAAAACTTGCACTAATTGTGCCCAATCCGCTGTGCATTGATAGAGCGCGTAGATCTCAGAAGGACGAATTTGGTGAGTATTAAATATTTCTAATAATAAGACTTGGGCATAGCACTGTTGAATATTTTTTAAAGCGTGATGAGTGCCTTGCAATAAATTAATATTGACCGTGTGTTCTTGGTTTTTTAATGCCAAATCATACAGATAATGGGTCATTAACCATTGCTTAGACAAGGCAGAACGATAAAGCATCTGTTGTTGTACTAGCAATAAACCCAATTGTTGAAGAGCGTAATAACTGGAAAGGAGTCGTGCAGTTTTCACATTACGCTTTTGAGCAAACTTCAAAATAGAAAACTTTTGTTGTTTTAGCTGCATTTCACTGCGCTGTGCAATATCTATGTAGATATCAGCAAATAATGTTCTCAAGCGAGTGGTTAATTCTATAATATCTTTGTTACGGTCAGATAGAAAAAGACCTTGATTTAAAAAGTTTTTTTCAAGTCTCTCTAAAATATTTTCGATCAAAGGGTGTAGCGCTTGAATAAGATCAAAGCGCAATGTTTCCGAACATTTGAGTTCAGCGATTTCATATAGGGCTTTTAACACCGCTTCAGAGGTGTCACCTAATTGCATAATTGAAAGTTGAGATGCCCAAAAACCCAAGTCCTGAACATTTGCATTTGCAAAACTCAGTTGATCTCGAGTCAAGGCAGTAGGATAGTGAAAAATTTCTGAAATCTGAGCCTGAAGCATGTGAATGAGTCTCTAAAAAGTGGCAACTCCATAAAGCGGTGTTTTATTCTGTTCTCCCGCAATTTCTCTAACCAGCTTTGGAACCAAGTATCCAGGCAACCTTGCCAAAACCTCTTTATAGATTGAATCAATAGATTCACTTGGTAATTCAAAATGCTGAGCACCTTTCACTTTATCCAACACATGTAAATAATAAGGCATCACACGCGCATCAAATAATCGATGACTTAGATCAACCAAAATATCAGGATGATCATTAATACCTTTTAATAACACAGCTTGATTCAACACCAAAATATTTTGTTGTGAAATTTGCATTAATTTCGAAGCGGTAAAGTCATCAATTTCAGTAGCATGGTTTGAGTGTACCACTAGAATAATACGTAGCCTACTGTTTTTTAACAGAGAAATAAGTTCATCATCAAGCCGATTTGGGATAACGATTGGAACTCGAGAATGAATACGCAAAATTTTAAGATGTGGAATTGAACTTAATCTATCGATCCAAACGGCAAGTTTACGATTTGAAAGTGTTAGGGGATCCCCTCCGCTTAAGATCACTTCATTGATTTCTGGATGAGTGAGTAAGTAGTCTTGTATTTTTTTCCAGTCGTCATTTTTAGGTAAATTTTCTTGATATGGAAAATGACGTCTAAAACAATAACGACAATGAACAGCACATGCACCTGTTAAAGTCAGTAAAAAACGTGACTGATATTTATGTAATACACCTGGAATTAAATTGGCAGCCTCCTCATCAAGGGGGTCTGTCACAAAATCAGGATGTTCATTTAACTCCAGATGATGAGGGAGTACTTGAAGTAACAGTGGATCATCAGGATTAGATTTTTGCATCTTCGCGACGAAGGCGCGAGGGACTCTTAATTTAAATTGGGCTGATGCCAAAATTGCACCATGTATTAAATCTTCAGGTTGCAATTCCAAGAGTTCAATGAGCTCATGTGGGTCAGTGATTAAATCGCTGAGTTGATTTTGCCAATGTTGCTCTTGATACAAATAGTGGGTCATACAGTTTAAATTTAGAGGGAGATGAAAGGCTTCATTTTAAATCAAAACCCATTGAAAAACTCAGTTGTGTCCTGATTAAGCCTTCTTTATTGAATGTTGGGATGAAAATACTCAAGCCTAAAGATGATCAAATTAAGTCTACAACAGTAGTTCTGCATGGAACTTAGACAGCTTAAACGTTGTATTTCGGAATTTATCATTGCGGCAGAGTAGGTTGGTCATTTAGAATACGCAACATAAATGCATGTGCATGTGGCATATCATGCACCTGTCAGCCTTGCTAAATGACAGTGTAGCAGCCCATCGCATTAATAGATTAAAGTTAGTAAGTTTGGAGTGAGCCTCTCATGGCCTATTATTCTACGAACGATTTCAAGTCTGGCCTTAAGGTAATGCTTGATGGTAACCCATGCTCAATCATGGAAAACGAATACGTTAAACCAGGTAAAGGCCAAGCGTTCAACCGTGTTAAATTACGTAACCTTAAATCAGGTAAAGTATTAGAAAAAACATTTAAATCTGGTGATTCTTTAGAAGCAGCAGATATCGTAGAAGTAGAAATGGACTACTTATACAACGACGGCGAACTATGGAACTTCATGGATCCTGTGACTTTCGAGCAAATTGCGGCTGACAAAGTTGCAATGGGTGATGCTGCGAAATGGTTGAAAGACGATTCAAACGAAAAATGCACAATCATGTTATGGAATGGTGTTCCTTTAACAGTGAATGCACCTAACTTCGTGGTATTAAAAATTGTTGAAACTGATCCAGGCGTACGTGGTGATACTTCTGGCGGTGGTGGTAAACCAGCGAAACTTGAAACAGGTGCTGTAGTACGTGTTCCATTATTCGTTCAACAAGAAGAAAGCGTTCGTGTTGATACACGTACTGGTGAATACTTAGAACGTGCATAATGGTGTAAATTTATACTATTATCGAAAGGGATGATGACAATCATCCCTTTTTTAATGCCAAGGTCTAAGGTAAAGAAGAATTATTGAGGAGTATAGTCGCAAGGGAAAACAGCAGTAACACGAATAATAAAATTGAGCTGATTGCAAATACGAAATAATGAGGGTTTGATATGGATCAAATACAACCGAAGTCATCCATGACTTCGAAATTGATTTGGATTATTGTGGCCATAATCGGTGCAGTATCCTTTGGAATATTAGCGGTTAGTCGTGGAGAACATGTCAACGCAGTTTGGCTCGTACTCGCTGCAGTCTGTGTCTACAGTATTGCATATCGTTTTTATAGTTTATTTATTGCTAATAAAGTATTCGAGTTAAATGCTCGGCGTTTAACACCTGCGCACCGTCTAGCGGATGGTCTAGATTATGTGCCTACAAATAAAAGTGTTTTGTTTGGTCATCACTTTGCTGCGATTGCAGGTGCTGGTCCGTTAGTTGGGCCTATTCTTGCTGCGCAAATGGGTTATTTACCAGGAACGATTTGGCTGTTAGTCGGTGTTGTACTGGCTGGTGCAGTCCAAGATTTTCTAGTTTTATTTATTTCTACACGCCGTGACGGACGTTCACTGGGTGAAATGGCAAAACAAGAACTGGGTTCATTTGCAGGAATTATTGTGATGCTTGGTGCATTAGGGGTAATGATCATTATCCTTGCTGTGCTTGCACTCGTAGTGGTTAAAGCATTAACCAATAGTCCATGGGGTGTGTTTAGTATTGCTGCTACCATTCCAATTGCATTATTTATGGGCGTATATATGCGATATATCCGTCCAGGAAAGATTGCCGAAGTTTCAATCATTGGCTTTGTACTGATGATGCTCGGTATCATCTACGGTGAAAATATTGCTCAACATCCTTATTGGGGGCAATTATTCACTTTATCGGGTACAGAGTTAACATGGGCATTGATTATCTACGGTTTCATCGCTTCTGTATTACCAGTATGGTTGTTATTGGCTCCACGTGATTATTTATCGACTTTCTTGAAAATTGGCGTGATTGCAGGTTTAGCATTGGGTATCGTATTTGCGATGCCTGAATTAAAAATGCCTGCAATTACCCACTTCGTAGATGGCACGGGACCTGTATTCTCTGGATCACTTTTCCCATTCTTATTTATTACCATTGCCTGTGGTGCAATTTCAGGTTTCCATGCATTGGTTTCATCAGGAACTACACCTAAGCTCGTAAATAATGAACGCGATATCCGGATGATCGGATACGGCGGTATGTTGATGGAATCATTTGTCGCAATCATGGCGATGATCTGTGCAACGATCTTGGATCCAGGTGTTTATTTTGCCATTAACTCACCAGCTGCGGTGATAGGAACGACGGTTGAAAGTGCCGCAGAGGCGGTACGTAATTTAGGATTTGTGGTTACACCTGAAGCTTTAACACTACTTGCTCAAGAGGTTGGTGAAAGCACAATTCTTTCTCGTACTGGTGGTGCACCGACGTTTGCGATTGGTATGGCGCACATCATCACTGAAATTTTTAATAGTCGTGAAATGATGGCATTTTGGTATCACTTTGCGATCTTGTTTGAAGCGCTATTTATTCTAACTGCTGTTGATGCAGGAACACGTGCTTGCCGTTTTATGGTTCAAGATACTGTGGGTATCGTTGTCCCTGCGGTTAAAAACTCTAAGTCGTTTGTGGGCAACTTGATTGGTACTGCCGTTGCAGTCTCAGGCTGGGGGTTCTTTGTATATCAAGGCGTAGTTGATCCACTGGGCGGTATCAATAGTTTGTGGCCATTATTTGGTATTGGTAACCAAATTTTAGCTGCGATGGCACTGATGCTGGGAACTGTCATTTTGTTCAAGATGAAGAAAGAAAAATATGTGTGGGTCACCATTGTTCCAACGATTTTCCTATTCATTACAGCGATGACTGCTGGTTGGCAAAAAATCTTCCATGAAAATCCAAAAATCGGATTCTTGGCACAAGCAGATCGTTTCAATGCGGCTATTGAGCGAAACGAAATTTTAGCGCCTGCGAAATCCATTGCGGAAATGCAAACTGTTGCTTTATCTAATCAGATTAATGCTGCGTTATGTGCATTCTTTATGATTGTTGCTGTGGTGATGTTGTTTGCTGCCATTAAAGTGATTCGTCGTGCTTTAGCAAATCCGCAGCCAACGGCTCAGGAAGCTGAAGCAATTTATACTGATCAAGTCCCTGCAGGAGAGACCAAATGAGTTTGAAAGAACAAATTCGTCAAAAGCTGGCATTGGGTAAAATCATTAAATTCACGATTTTGGCTCAGCCGAAGAAGTTTTTAATGTTGAATGGAATCAAAACAGTTCAACTGATTTGGCAGCGGCTACAACAAAGTTTTCGTTTAATGGTGGGTGTCCCAGATTACCAAAACTATGTAGAGCATATGAAAAAGCATCACCCTGACCTAGAGCCAATGGATGAAAAAACTTTTCATCGCTATTGTGTCGATGCACGCTATCCAAGTGCAGCAGGCGGTATGAAAAAATGTCCATGTTAATTTTCTAATATTAAATAAAAAACGGCACTGAGGTGTCGTTTTTTATTTGTTTTAATTGTATAAAACCTGACAAATTTATTGTTCTGAAACTCGTATACTCTTGATCAATAACAAAGGATAAAAACATGAAAATTGGAATTTATGGTGCAGGATCGATTGGCTGTTATATCGGTGGAAGAATGGTCGCAGCAGGCCATCAGGTGACATTTTACTGTAGGGAAAGAAGCTATCAAAAATTAAGCCAAAATGGATTGGAGCTCAGTGATTTAAACGGCTACCATCATAAGCTCACTCCAGATCAATTAAGACTTACAACAAATCTAGCAGAAGTCTTAGACACGGACTTAGTCATGATTTGTGTAAAATCAGCAGCGACAGAGCAAGTGGCATCTGAAATACGAAGCTGTGACACTCTCAATAAACCGAGTCTCATCAGTTTTCAAAATGGGGTGAGTAATGTTCCACGGTTAAAAAAAATGCTGCCAGAATGGGAGATTATGGAAGGAATGGTTCCATTTAATGTCGCAGAACTCAAACCGTCTCATTTCCATCAAGGTTCTGATGGAACATTAATGATAAAAAAATTTGTAGAAAGTAATCAGCTAAAAATAGTGTTAGATGCGGCGAAACTGCAAGTTGAATTCCGTGATGATATGTTAGAGGTACAGTGGGCTAAAGTCTTATTCAACTTGAACAATTCGATTAACGCTTTATCTGGTCTAACTTTAAGAAATCAACTTACTAATCGAATGTATAGAAAGTGCCTTGCTCAGGCACAGTTAGAGACGCTTCAAATTTTAAAGCAGGCAAATATTAAACCCGCACAATTAACGCCTGTAACAGCGAACATCATTCCTCATATTCTTCGACTTCCTAATTGGTTGTTTAAGTTGATCAGTCGCAAAATGTTAGCCATTGATCCACTAGCTCGTTCATCTATGCAGGATGATCTGAATTTAGGGCGCACGACGGAGGTTGATTGGATTAATGGTGAAGTGGTCAGACTTGCTAATACACTCGGGGGGAATGCACCGATCAACAGCTATTTTATTGAACAGATCAAGCTGGCGGAAAACAATAATTCAAGCCTTCAAATTGGACCTGAAGAGATGCTCACACAGTTGAAGCTTATTCAGCATTAAGTTTGATACTGATTCTTTAATACACTGATTATTAGAAATATTTGAGAAAATAAAAAAAACCTGTATGGTAGAAATATATAGTTTTGGAAATGTAAATGATGATTTGGGGAATGAAGCAGAGTGTTCAATCAAAAGATATTATACAGCCTGAGTTAGAATCTCAGATTCAATCATTTACTCCCAAAATTTCATTATTTCTAGAACAAATCAATCAAATTGTTTTGGATAAAAATACGCAAACTGAATTGGCTTTATGTAGTTTAATTGCAGGTGGTCATATTTTATTTGAAGACTTACCTGGATTGGGTAAGACCACATTGGCCAGTAGTTTGGCATCATTATCAGGTTTATCATTTCAAAGAATCCAATTTACCAATGATATGCTCGCCAGTGATGTAATTGGCGTGAATGTTTTTAATCAAAAAGAGCATCAGTTTGAATTTAAGTACGGACCTGTCTTTACCCAAGTTCTTTTGGCAGATGAAATTAATCGCTGTAGTCCTAAGACACAGAGTGCATTGCTAGAAGCGATGGAAGAGGGCTACGCCACGATTGATGGACAGCGTTATGCTTTACCTCAGCCTTTTTGGGTGATAGCAACTCAGAATCCACTCTTTCAAAGCGGGACTTATGCACTACCAGAGTCTCAGTTAGACAGATTCCTCATGCGGTTATCTCTTGGCTATCCATCTCGCCATGCAGAAAAAATACTTCTTCAACAAGAATCACGTGCCAAATTAATCGCACAGTTGATCCATGTATTTAATGAGACTGAAATACTGAGATTGCAATCTTTGACTCATCAAGTCCATTTAAGTGATGCAATTCAAGACTATTTATTGGATTTGGCTGCGGTAACACGAAAAAGTGCGCATGGTTTATCGACGCGTGGATTATTGGCTTTAAAACGAGCATCACAAGCGAGAGCGATCGTGCATGCCAGAGCCTTTGTCATTCCTGATGATGTAAAAGCTGTATTTTCAGCAGTATGCGCTCATCGATTAAACTTGAGTGAGGATGAGACGGTCTCCCTAATGAATCAGGTTAAATTGATTTGAGGTTATGCAGGTGACCAGTATCTGGAAGCAATGGTTAGAAAAAAGATTTCGGTTTGAGCAGAGTAAAAAAATTGGTCAACGCGATATTTTGATTTTTATTTATCAGCAAGGTTTCTTATATCTTGTGTTGATTTTTATCACATTTATTGCGGGTATTAACTATGCCAATAATTTGATATTAGGTTTCTGCTTTTTAATTAGTGCGATCTTATGCATTAGTTTTTATATCACCTTTAAACAATTGCATGGTCTTGAGATAGACATCAATACTGATGAAGTCGGACAGGTAGGGCACTCGATTTTATTTAAAATCTACTTGAATCAACCTTATTCATATTCACGTTATTTATCGATCTCCATCGATTCTGAGACACAGCATATTCACATTGACCAAAAACAGTCTGAATGTGTTATTCAGATTCAGGTTGATCAACGAGGACAGTATAACTATCCCGATATACACATTGCTTCAGTGTATCCATTTGGTCTTGTTCGAGCTTGGACTTTTATCTTTCATGGGCGACATGCATGGATTGCGCCTCAAGCCAAAATAAATCCGAATACAAGCTTTTCAAATGCATTTGTATTGGATCAGGAAAAAGATGAGTTTAAAGAATTAAGAAGTTTTCAGGTCGGCGACTCATTACAAAGTGTATCTTGGAAGCAGGCTGCTCGTGGACAAGGTTTGTATATTAAAGTTTTTGAAGAGCATCAACAGGATCGATGTGTTGATATTCATTATCATCATATGCCATCAGTCGAGCATGAAGAAAAGCTCAAATATATGATGGGTGTGGTGGAGCAGTGTGAGCAATTACAAATTCCTTTTAAGCTGGTGTTACCTCATGCCGAATTGAATCAAGGATTTGGAGCTGAGCATATCAAGCAGGCTAAAATTCTGCTTGCTCAGGCATAAAGTGTGAAATAGAAAATAGGTTTTGATATATGGTACATCCTAAAGTTTCACAATCCATGCTATTGAGTTTGGCACTCATTTTATTTATCCAGATTATTTATCTACCTTATGCTTTATTTTTGGTGCTCTGTATTGAGCTTATATATTTATGGCATATTCAAAAAAGTAAAAAAAATGTCTCCAAAGCAATAAAATTTAGTTTTACAGCAATTGCACTTGGCGCGATTTATCTGCATTACCATACCTTTGTTGGTGTTGAGGCTGGGGTAGCATCGCTGACAACTTTTCTATTTGCAAAAGCATTAGAAACCCAAAAAAAACGTGATTTGATCATCGTTTTTAATTTTGCCTTATTCGTGGCGGCAAGTACGTTTTTATACAGTCAAACGTTGTATGTTGCTTTGGGAGTGGTGCTGTGCTTAGTGAGCTGTTTTGTAGGACTGTATAGAATTCAAACCGCGGAGTTTCTGTCCACTCCTGAAACTAAAAATGGCTTAAAGCACGATGTCATTCATGTCGGTAAATTCATCGGATTGGCAATTCCTTTTTTTATACTACTCTTTATTTTTTTTCCACGATTACCTCCGCTCTGGCATATCCCCATTCAACAAAATAAGGGGATGACAGGAATCAGTGATTCTATGTCCCCAGGTGACATTGCTGAGCTGTCTCAGTCAAATGAATTGGCATTTCGTATTATTGGTGATATCACAAAATTACCGAAGCGTTCAGAAATGTATTGGCGAGCTTTGGTCTTAGATAAATATGATGGTCAAAAATGGACGAGTCATGGATTTAATAGAGGGCTAAATGAGTTAAACTCTTATCAACTTTCTAATTTAAATCAAAAAGTTGATTATCAGTATTTGGCTAAAGATTCTTCTGTAGAATGGATCATGGGATTAGAGCAATCTGTACCTCAACAACGAAATTATTATCTCCGTTATGACGGTGGTATTTCAGCTCAACGACCTATTCAAACGGCTCAACCCATAAACTTAGTTTGGTTAGGGCGTGAGACGAAAATAAATCATGAACTTAGTCAGTTTCAAACTCAGTATTACACCCAGTATCTCCATCAGAGTGATATCAAAAGTCAAAGTTTAGCGTGGGACTTATTTATTAAAAGTGGAGAGCAGCCAGAGCGTTATATCCAGCAAGTTTTAGACTGGTTTAAGCAAAATAGCTTTCAGTATTCTTTATCTCCCGGTGTTTTGAATGGTGATCGGATAGATGCATTTCTGTTTAATTCACGACATGGATTTTGTGAGCATTTTGCTTCTAGTTTTGTCATGTTGATGCGTTATGTCGGTATTCCTGCCCGAGTCGTGACTGGTTATCAAGGAGGTCAATTTGCGCCAGACCAAAAAAGTTGGGAAGTGAGGCAGTTAGATGCACATGCTTGGACTGAAGTATATTTTGGAGGTCAATGGCAGAGGATTGATCCCACTGCAATGATTGCTCCAGAGCGTATTGACCAGGGAATGCAAAGTTTAATTCAAAATAATCAAACACTTTACTCTGAGAATAAAAATTGGTCAGTTACAAAATATCCTTTTTTGACAAAAATTCGCGTATGGAGTGATTACGCAAGTTATCAATGGCAAAGTAAAGTTGTTGGATATAACGCTGATCAACAGCAGAGTTGGATGACAAAATTTGGAATTCATTCAGTTGCTTCAGTGTTTGTGATTATCCTTGCAAGCTCACTGAGCATATTAGGATGTTATGCACTATGGATGTTGAGGAAAAAAAGAAAACACTATTCACAAATCGACTGGGTACTTCATGTTTTTAATAGAAAATTAGGACTTCACAATCGCCGTTATTCTTACGAAACGGTTCGACAATGGTTAGAAAGAATTTCATCACCTTTAAGTCAAAATGATAGAGCTGTTTTCCTCGAAATTATCATTCTGTACGAGCACTTAAGTTATTCACAATCGAGTATTTCTAAACAAGAGTTCGCAAATTTTAAGTCAATGATTAAAACTTGTTCATATCTTTTGGTTAAATATGAAAAAGGCTTGTCAGCCAAGTGATTTTTGCATAAGATGCGAAGCATTCTAGGTGTATAGCTCAGTTGGTTAGAGCGCTACGTTGACATCGTAGAGGTCTCCAGTTCGAGTCTGGATATACCTACCAAGATTTAAAAAAAGGGCTTAAGTATTTTACTTAAGCCCTTTTTTCGTAAGCAAGACATTACTTCTTTATTTAAAAGTAAAGTATTCGTTATCACTTACTCTATCAAGAAAAATTTCGTTTCAAAAATCTCTAAATTTGATATTAAATTATATATTTTAAGTATAAATACCCAAAATGCTTTAATCTAAATATTGGGTATTTCCGTAATTTATTAATATACCGGTACATTAACACTTACAATAACGCCCGAAATGTACGCTTTTGCCATCCTGTTTAAATATGAGACACGTATAATGTTCATATTACAGGGAAGTTGAGATCAACGTTCATTACCAGTTCTTCACTTTTCATTCAGAAGTAATGAAATTCATACAGTATTATCAAACTAAAGATGGATACTATTTTGTATGTTATTTCATCAAAATAGCGTACTAAAAGCTTATTTCATTGACTGAAATGCGACGAAGAACGATACTCTCAACGTTTTAATTTAAGCAAATCGGTTCTAAGAGACTGGACCAAAAGTTCGGTGCTCTGTAACTCAATCCAAAGCAAGGGGCTATATATGGCTGGTGGAAAGTCAACTATCATCTACACACTGACCGACGAGGCGCCATTACTGGCGACTTACTCACTACTGCCGATCATTGAGACCTTTACTAAGCCTGCTGGTGTTGAGATTGTAAAAACTGACATCTCAGTTGCAGCACGCGTGCTCGCTGAATTCTCTGAATACCTTAGCGAAGAGCAGAAAGTATCAGACAATCTTGCAGAATTAGGTCGTCTTACACAAGATCCAGACACAAACATCATCAAACTTCCAAACATCAGTGCATCTGTAGCTCAGTTGACTGCATGTATCAAAGAGCTTCAATCAAAAGGCTATGCAATTCCAGATTATCCTGAGAATCCTACGACTGAAGAAGAAAAAGCACTTAAAGCACGTTTTGGTAAATGCTTAGGTTCAGCAGTAAACCCAGTATTGCGTGAAGGTAACTCTGACCGTCGTGCGCCTGCTGCTGTTAAAAACTATGCGAAAAAACACCCACATTCTATGGGTGAGTGGAAACAGTGGTCACAAACTCACGTTTCTCACATGGATGAAGGTGACTTCTATCACGGCGAAAAGTCTATGACTTTAGATCGTCCTCGCAATGTGAAAATGGAATTGATCACGAATTCTGGTGAAACTATCGTTCTTAAAGACAAAGTTGCACTGCAAGACGGCGAAATCATCGATTCAATGTTCATGAGCAAGAAAGCGCTTTGTGACTTCTATGAAAAAGAATTAGATGATTGTAAAGAAGCGGGCATCTTGTTCTCTTTACACGTTAAAGCAACCATGATGAAAGTTTCACACCCGATCGTATTTGGTCACTGTGTGAAGATTTATTACAAAGAAGCGTTCGAAAAACACGGTAAACTGTTCGACGAACTAGGTATTAACGTAAACAACGGTATGGCTGGTCTTTACGAGAAGATCGAAACTTTACCGACTTCTTTACGTGAAGAGATCATCGAAGATCTACACGCATGTCAAGAACACCGTCCTGCTTTAGCAATGGTGGATTCAGCAAAAGGTATCACTAATTTCCATTCTCCAAACGACGTGATCGTAGATGCTTCTATGCCTGCAATGATCCGTGGTGGTGGTAAAATGTGGGGTGCTGACGGCAAGCCTTACGACTGTAAAGCAGTAATGCCTGAATCTACATTTGCACGTATTTACCAAGAAATGATCAACTTCTGTAAGTGGAATGGTAACTTTGACCCACGTACAATGGGTACTGTACCTAACGTTGGTCTAATGGCTCAAAAAGCTGAAGAATACGGTTCACACGACAAAACTTTCGAAATCGCGCAAGCTGGTGTAGCTAACATCACAGATATCGAAACTGGCGAAGTTTTAATGTCTCAAAACGTGGAAGAAGGTGATATCTGGCGTATGTGTCAGGTGAAAGATGCACCGATCCGCGACTGGGTAAAACTAGCTGTAACACGTGCACGTAACTCTGGTATGCCAGCAATCTTCTGGTTAGACCCATACCGTCCACACGAAAACGAATTGATCAAGAAAGTTCAAAAATACTTAAAAGATCACGATACAGATGGTCTAGACATCCAAATCATGTCTCAAGTACGTGCAATGCGTTACACACTTGAACGTGTTGCTCGTGGTCTAGATACAATCTCTGTAACGGGTAACATTCTACGTGACTACCTCACTGACTTGTTCCCAATTATGGAGCTTGGTACTTCTGCGAAAATGCTGTCTATCGTGCCTTTAATGGCGGGTGGTGGTATGTACGAAACTGGTGCAGGTGGTTCAGCACCTAAACACGTACAACAACTTGTTGAAGAAAACCACTTACGTTGGGATTCTTTAGGTGAGTTCCTTGCACTCGCTGTTTCACTTGAAGAGCTTGGTATTAAAGAAAACAACCCTAAAGCTAAACTTCTTGCGAAAACATTGGATGCTGCAACTGGTAAATTACTTGACAACGACAAATCTCCATCACGTCGTACAGGTGAGTTAGACAACCGTGGTAGCCATTTCTATCTAGCTAAGTTCTGGGCTGAAGAATTAGCAGCTCAAGACGAAGATGCTGAATTAAAAGCGACATTCTCTACTTTAGCGAAGACTTTAGCTGAAAATGAAGAGAAGATCGTTGCTGAACTTGCAGAAGTTCAAGGTAAACCTGTTGATATCGGTGGTTACTACGCAATCGATCAAGAGAAAGTAAATGCAGTTATGCGTCCAAGTGCAACTTTAAATGCTGCTATTGCAAGCATCTAATAACACTTAATTTGAACTGAATTTCAGTTTGGCGGATTAAAAAAAGCTGGTACTTCGGTACCAGCTTTTTTTATTAAAATTTTTGTAAATAAAACACTGATAACGCCCAATTAGAGAGAGCTTAAGGGGAGGATTTAAAAAACTTTCATTCAATTTGCAAGCATTTCTGATTACAATGCGTTTTAATTTATTTTTAACTTATCTAGCTGTTTGGATAAGTTCTGTAGGTGCCCGCATGGAAATCAAAGTCAATTATCTCGACAATCTTCGACAGGAAGCAAAGTTCGACGATTTCACGGTTATTGCCGATCAACCTATTCGTTATAAAGGTGATGGATCTGCGCCAGGCCCATTTGACTATTTTCTTGCGTCTTCAGCATTATGTGCAGCTTATTTTGTAAAGGTGTATTGTGCTGCACGAGATATTCCTACAGAAAATATTCGATTATCCCAAAATAATATTGTTGATCCAGAAAACCGTTATAAACAAATTTTTAAAATTCAAGTCGAATTACCCTCAGATATCTCTGAGAAGGATCGACAAGGTATTTTACGTTCAATCGACCGTTGCACTGTAAAAAAAGTCATTCAAACAGGTCCTGAATTTGTTATTGAGGAAGTTGAAAGCATTGATGCGGATGCTCAAGCTTTACTTATGCCAAATATTGCCAAGGAAAATGTGACTGTTATTCCGGGCAAAGATTTACCGCTTGAAGAAACGATTGCCAATATGTCTGCAATTTTGGCGGGCTTAGGAATGAAGATTGAAATTGCATCTTGGCGAAATATTGTGCCAAACGTATGGTCTTTACATATTCGCGATGCACAAGCGCCAATGTGCTTTACCAATGGTAAAGGTTCAACGAAAGAGAGTGCTTTAGCGTCTGCATTAGGCGAGTTTATTGAACGTTTGAATTGTAATTTCTTCTATAACGACCAATTTTGGGGTGAAGAAATCGCAAATGCTGAATTTGTGCATTACCCTGATGAAAAGTGGTTCCAACCAGGTCCAAATGGTGAATTGCCATCAGAAATTTTAGATGAATATACACTTGAAATTTACGATCCTGAAGATGAATTATTAGGCACACATCTGTACGACACAAATTCTGGCAATACTGCGAGAGGTATTTGTTCGTTACCTTTTGTACGCCAGTCGGATGGTGAGATTGTATATTTCCCTTCAAATTTGATTGAAAATTTGTATCTGTCAAATGGTATGAGCGCAGGAAATACCTTGGCTGAAGCACAAGTACAATGTTTATCTGAAATATTTGAACGTGCAGTGAAGCGCGAAATTTTAGAGGGTGAAATTACCCTGCCAGATGTACCTGAACATGTTCTAGCAAAGTACCCAAAAATAGTTGAGGGTATTAAGGGGCTTGAGGAGCAAGGTTTTCCAGTGCTGGTCAAAGATGCTTCATTAGGTGGGAAATTCCCAGTCATGTGCGTGACATTAATGAATCCAAGAACGGGTGGCGTTTTTGCATCATTCGGGGCTCATCCAAACTTTGAAGTTGCATTAGAACGCAGCCTAACAGAGCTTTTACAAGGTCGTAGTTTTGAAGGTTTAAATGACTTACCACGTCCTACTTTCAATAGCCATGCACTGACAGAACCAAATAACTTTGTGGAACACTTTATTGATTCATCGGGTGTTGTGTCTTGGAGATTCTTCAGTTCGAAATCTGATTATGATTTCGTAGAGTGGGATTTCACCAGTCAAGGTGAAAATACAAACGCTGAAGAAGCTGAAAAGATGTTCAATATCCTAAAAGAGATGGGTAAAGAAGTTTACATGGCTGTATACCAACATTTAGGTGCAACTGCATGCCGAATTCTGGTGCCAGGATATTCTGAGGTGTATTTGGTTGAAGATCTGGTTTGGGACAATACCAATAAAGCTTTAGCCTTTAGAGAAGATATTCTTAACTTACATCGTTTAGATAATGAACAGCTCGAAGCTTTGCTAGAGAAACTTGAAGAAGTTGAAGTGGATGACTATACCGATATTATTACCTTGATTGGTGTTGAATTTGACGATAATACGGTGTGGGGTCAGTTAACTATTCTTGAATTAAAACTATTAATTAACTTAGCTTTGGAAAATTTCGAAGAAGCGAAAGACCAAGTAGAACAGTTCTTACAATACAACACCAATACCGTAGAACGAGGCTTATTCTATCAATGCATGGATGTTGTATTAGAAGTGTTGTTAGATGAAGAAATGGAAATTGAAGACTATGAACCGAATTTTAGACGTATGTTCGGTGATGAGAGAGTTGATGCTGCAATAGGCTCAATCGAAGGTGATGTGCGTTTTTATGGATTGACGCCAACCAATATGCAACTTGAAGGTCTCGATCGTCATTTAAAACTTATTGAGAGCTATAAGAAGCTTCATGCTGCCAGAGCACGTTTTGTTTCTCAACAAAACTGATCGAATGAAAGGCCACTATGAAGAGTGGCCTTTTTATTTTAAAGATCAGCAAATCGATGCATCTAGTTAGGGTGCTCAATTTTTTATCATAAAATGAAGTTGTTATGAAAAGTACTGATAGTATTTATTAAAAATAGTAATTTATTGATATTTAAGGGAAATAATTCTATTTAACTGGTATTATTAGCTAAATGCATTATCATAGTGCATGACGAGTTAACTTAAGGCGAGCATTATGAATTTCTTGAAAAAAAAGAATAAAGCAAGTTTCGTTTTCTTTATTATTACTGCGTATTCCTGTTTGGGCTTTGGATTAGGTTACCTAATTTGGGAATACCTCCAAATGAAATAATGTTCATATTGATCGGTAAGAGTGCAAATTTAGAAAGTATTCACTGTTAGCAAGCTTAATTTACTCTACCATTTAAAATTAAATGATCTAAAAATCATCAGTGATTTTTTAAGGGGTATATTTAAATTTATATTTTTTAACGTGATTTAAATAAAGATTAAATTTTAGCGTTTTATAACCTATGACTGTGTATTCAGCCCTTCAAATTCAGTCTATGTTATAATTAAAAATATATCCCGATAGATCGAATTGTCTAGCGACTGTTCAATTGATAGATCATCATATCAAAGCTGCTTTATTGCAGCTTTTTTAATTGTGCTTCAATTTATCGGAAATGTCATTTTGGTACGTTTATTGAATGCGTCATCTGAGCTACATTTGCCAATGAATCATTGAATAAATGATCTAAATAATTTTTACGACTCGCTCGATCTTAAGCAGGGGCTCGACAATGACAAATCCAAATTCTTCAGCGGGTTTGCTTGAACGCTTATTTAAACTAAGCGAAAACAAAACAACTTTTCGAACTGAAATGATTGCAGGGATGACGACATTCCTGACAATGTGCTACATCATCATTGTCAATCCAATGATTCTGTCTGAAACAGGAATGGATCATGGTGCGGTATTTGTTGCGACATGTTTGGCAGCAGCAATTGGTTGTTTTGTCATGGGTATTATTGCCAATTACCCAATCGCATTGGCTCCGGGTATGGGCTTAAATGCATATTTCACCTATTCGGTATGTTTAGGAATGGGTGTGCCTTGGCAAACCGCTTTAGCTGCGGTATTTGTGTCTGGTCTGGTCTTCATCGCGATCAGTATGTTTAAAATTCGTGAAGCTATCGTGAATGCCATTCCAATGTCTTTAAAATTGGCTATTGGTGGTGGTATTGGTTTATTCCTAGCATTAATCGCTTTGAAAAATGCTGGCATCATTGTGGATAATCCTGCGACTCTAGTGGGTTTAGGTGATTTAAAACAACCAACCGTTCTCTTAGCCTTATTCGGTTTTTTGATGGTTGTTGTTATGCATCACTTTAAAATACGTGGTGCGATTATCATTAGTATTTTAGTGCTGACTGCAATCTCAACATTCCTAGGATTGAGTGAATTTAAAGGTGTGATTGGTCAAATTCCTTCAATTGCACCAACATTCATGCAAATGGATTTTGAAGGCTTATTTACCGCAAGTTTAATCGGTGTAATTTTTGTGTTCTTCTTAGTTGATCTATTTGATTCAACAGGAACGCTGGTTGGTGTTTCACATCGTGCTGGTTTACTCAAAGATGGTAAATTACCACGTTTGAAGAAAGCTCTGTTTGCCGACTCTTCAGCGATTGTTGCTGGTGCTGCATTAGGTACATCATCAACGACACCATATATTGAGTCTTCTGCGGGTGTAGCAGCAGGGGGGCGTACAGGTCTTACAGCGGTAATAGTTGGCTTACTTTTTATTGCTTGTTTGTTCTTAGCACCGTTGGCTCAATCTGTTCCTGGATTTGCAACTGCACCAGCCTTACTCTTTGTAGGGGTATTGATGATTCAGGGTATTACACATATTGATTGGGATGATATTACTGAAGCGGTTCCTGCTTTCTTAACGATCGTGTTTATGCCGTTCACTTACTCAATCGCTGATGGTATTGCCATGGGCTTTATCAGTTATGCGTTGGTGAAGTTACTTACAGGTAAAGCATCTACAGTACCATATATGGTATGGATTATCGCAGTATTATGGGCGCTAAAATTTGCAATGTTTGGCGGCTAATTTTTAACAGTTTTTAAAAGGGTGTAAACTCAGTTTGCACCCTTTTTATTTTTGGTTTCATGAGGAGTAGCAATGAACCGTGTTGAGTTAATTAAAGCTTTACCTAAAGCTGAGCTTCATGTCCATATTGAAGGGACATTTGAACCTGAGTTGATGTTTGCCATTGCTCAGCGCAATGAAATTGCAATCCCATATCAATCAGTTGAAGAAGTCAAACAGGCTTATAATTTTCACAATCTGCAATCATTTCTAGATATTTACTATGCAGGTGCGAATGTATTGATCAATGAGCAAGATTTTTATGATCTTGCATGGGCATATTTTGAAAAATGTGCAGAAGATCGAGTGGTTCATACTGAAATGTTTTTTGATCCGCAAACCCATACGGATCGTGGTGTGTCATTTGAAACGGTAATTAAAGGCTTAAAACGAGCTTGCCACGATGCTGAGGTAAAATTAGGCATCACAACGCATTTGATTATGTGTTTCTTACGTCATTTGAGTGAAGAGGCAGCATTTGAAACACTTGAACAGGCTTTACCTTACAAAGACCAAATTATTGGGGTAGGGTTAGATTCAAGTGAAGTTGGGCATCCACCTTCTAAATTTGAAAGGGTATTTGCAAAATCACGTGATGAAGGATTTTTGGTTGTTGCTCATGCAGGTGAAGAAGGTCCAGCAGAATATGTCTGGGAAGCTTTGGATTTACTTAAAGTGAATCGTATTGATCACGGCGTACGCTCTGAAGAAGATCCAAAGTTGTTGGCGCGTTTGATTGCTGAAAAAATGCCTTTAACGGTTTGTCCATTATCAAATTTAAAGCTTTGTGTTGTAGATGATATGGCAGATCATAATATTCGCCGTTTGTTACAGCAGGGTGTGCATGTAACCGTCAATTCAGATGATCCATCTTATTTCGGTGGGTATATGAATGATAACTTTATTGCGATTGCTGAGGCCTTAGATTTAACAAATCATGAATTAAAGCAACTCGCTATAAATTCATTTGAAGCATCGTTTATTTCCGATGTGCAAAAACAAAAGTGGAAAGATAAAATTCTCGCAATTTAAAACAGTTAAACTTGTTTATGTGAAATACTGGAAGGTGGGGGCAAAATCCCACCTTTGGTTTAATATGCTTTAAACAATAGAGCCGAATGTGATGTTGAAATTGAAGTCTTTGTTTTGCTTGAGTCTGCTAATGTTGCCCGTAGTTATCGCGAATGCAAATACGACATTTACACAGCGTATATTAAAGCCTGTCATCCAGTATCAATGTGAGCGTGAAGTCGACCATTCAAAAATATGGAAAATAACGACATATTTAATGAATGAAGAAAACAAAAAGAAATTAAAATTAGAAACCTGTGATTGTGTATCAAATCATGCTTTAAAAGATATTCCGGCTCAGGAACTTGCCAAAGCAACAGTTAACGAAGATATCAAGCAAGAAGTCATTCGAAAAGCCATGTTGAATAGCCTAAAAGCATGTGTGATTAGCTCTAAATCTCACTCAGAAATTTAGAGCCGTACTCAATCAATCTTTAGGTTGTTTGGTCATGCTGTCTAAGACATGATCTTTATCTATAAAGTGATGCTTTAATGCCGCAGCAATATGTCCGAGTAAAAGTAAACCTGCAGCCCAAGAAATCCAAATATGAAGTGGTTTTACAATTTCAGTTACTTGAGGATTCTCACCTATTAAAGCAGGTAGATCAAATAAGAATAATACTGGTGCAGGGTAGCCGAGACTCCAACTCCATAAGCAACCCGTAATTGGTAAAGCCAGAAGCATAAAATAAAGTCCAAGATGCCCTAAATGTGAGAGTCTTTTCATGAGGGGAGACATTGTCTCTGGTAACTCGGGTGCAGGATGAGTGTAGCGCCAAAAGATACGAACCACGACCAGAAAAATAATGGTGGTTGCAATATTTTTGTGAAGCGTGATGACGTCACCTTTGAAGCTACCATCTACTTCATAACTTAAAAAATTGCCGCTATAAAAGCCGATCGCCCACGCCGTGATAAAAATAATCGCCATGACCCAATGCAAGATTTGAGCTGTACGTGTGTAATATTTGGATTTATTATTCATGATATAAACTTATGATTGAATTTCGCACATAATAATTTAAGCATAAATTATTTATAAGTATTGAAATGGGACACAGTGTTGAAAATATGCAACGGAATGCGACTTATAACTGAACATATAGTCGGGAAATACAAAAAATCTATTTCTTCATGATGTTACATTAGGCAAAATAGCTCAATTCGTAAGATCATAAGGACAATACTGTGAAAAAATTAATCGCTTTACTCGCACCAATGACATTAGTGCTCGGAGCTTGTGCTACAGGTACAACAGGGACATCATCACCTGCCGCAAATACCACTCAACAGTTAGGTTCGGCTGCACTTAAAATTGCGATCAATGCAAAATGCACAACTGAATTGAACAATATTTCTGCGTGGAAAACTGCAACGAAATTAATGACTGCACAGCAGAAAGAAAATATCCAAGGTGAAATTTGTGGATGTGTAAGTGAAAAAGCTCCTCAAAGCGTAACTACGGTTGATTTGGCTACAGCAGCGATTGATCCAACAGCACGTGCAACAATCGTCAGCAATATCGTGACTAAAACTATTAATGAATGTGTAGCTGAAGCTGTACGTTAATTTTAAAGATATATGAATAGGCTGATTTTGATCGGCCTATTTTTTTAAGGATAAATTAGGAAAATGATGTTGATTGCTGGTGCTGATGAAGCAGGGCGCGGTCCACTGGTGGGATCGGTCGTTGCGGCTGCTGTAATTTTGGATCCTAACAATCCGATTCTTGGGTTAAATGATTCTAAAAAACTCAGTGAAAAGAAACGTGAAAAATTATTTATAGAGATCAAAGAAAAAGCACTAGCTTGGGCTATCGCTGAAGCGAGTCATCAAGAAATTGATGAACTCAATATATTGAATGCTTCGTTGTTGGCAATGCGTCGTGCCGTTGAACAATTGACTGTGCAACCACAACATGTATTGGTTGATGGTAATAAAATTCCCCAAGGATTGAGTATGAGTTGTGATGCTGTAGTTGGAGGAGATGCATTACATCCAGAAATTTCTGCTGCCAGTATCCTGGCTAAGGTGACACGTGATCATCAAATGTTAGAACTTGATGCTAAATATCCTCAGTTTGGTTTTGCAAAACATAAAGGCTACCCGACCAAAGCTCATTTTGAAGCTATTGCACAGTTTGGCGTGGTTGAAGAGCACAGGCGTAGTTTTGGTCCAGTACGCAAATCATTGGGACTTTAAACAGCTTAAACACCAAAAATTTAAAGCGGCTAAATTTAGCCGCTTTAGTCACAAAATCATTTCTAATCAACGATTGAAATCATTTTGAGTGTAATTCTCTTCTTCGTAAGAAGGTTGGTAATCTTGGTCAAGATGTTGCAAGTGCTCATGCATCGCACGTTCATGCTGAATTCGTTGATAGATTTCTTCACGATGTACAGATACTTCTTTAGGCGCATTCACACCAATTCGCACTTGGTTACCTTTTACACCAAGTACAGTGACACTGACTTGATCCCCAATCATTAATGTTTCACCAACACGACGGGTGAGAATCAGCATGTTTATCTCCTTGCTTAAACGCTAAACCTGCGATAGTTTTTTCAAAAAGTGAAAATAACAACCTCGGCACCACGAAATATTTTAATAGATAAATGTGACGAATTTAACCATTCGCACAGGACTATTGAAATTATCCCATAAACCTCTAGACCTAATATAACAGAGCCACTATAGGAAAAACTATAGTGGCTCTGAATATTTCTTCATCAAGTATGCATTGTTTCTGCTAACTCATGGCAGAAAATTAAGCACGTGCGCTAGACTCACCATGTTCGCGGTCAAGACCAAACGCAGTGTGAAGTGAGCGAACAGCAAGCTCTAAATAATTTTCTTCAATAATAACAGAGATTTTGATTTCAGAAGTTGAAATCATCAGGATATTGATGCCTTCATCAGCAAGTGCTGTAAACATTTTACTTGCAACACCAGCATGAGAGCGCATACCAACACCTACGATAGATACTTTTACAATATCATCACGTGTTGCAACTTCACGAGCACCGATTGCTTGAGCAGTTTCTTCAAGAATTTTTTTAGCTTTAGCAAGTTCGCCACGATTGACTGTGAATGTGAAGTCAGTTGTACCATCTTCTTCAACGTTTTGGATGATCATATCCACTTCGATATTAGCATCACCAATCGGTTTTAAAATTTTAGATGCAATACCAGGAAGATCAGGCACACCTAAGATAGTTAATTTAGCTTCGTCACGGTTAAATGCGATACCAGAGATAATTGGCTGTTCCATGTTGTCTTCCAATTCAGTAGTGATAAGTGTTCCGACGTTGTTTTTAAATTCTTCGTCAAATGCGCCATCATTTTCATTGTCGAAGCTAGAGAGTACGCGTAAAGGGACTTGATATTTACCCGCGAACTCAACAGAACGGATCTGTAAAACTTTAGAACCAAGAGAAGCCATTTCAAGCATTTCTTCAAAAGAAATACGATCAACTTTCTTCGCTTTTGGTGCAACACGTGGATCTGTTGTATATACACCATCCACATCTGTATAAATTTGGCATTCATCCGCTTTGAGTGCAGCTGCTAATGCAACACCAGAAGTATCAGAACCACCACGACCCAAAGTTGTTGTGTTTCCATTAGCATCAAAACCTTGGAAACCTGCAACAACGATGACACGACCAGCATCCAATTGTTCAGTCATGACATCTGTATCAATTGATTCAATACGTGCTTTTGTGAATGAGCTGTCAGTTTTAATACCAACTTGGCGTCCAGTCAAAGATTTCGCTTCCACACCGATAGAATTCAGTGCCATTGCTAACATTGAAATCGTTACCTGTTCACCCGTTGAAACCATTTGGTCTAATTCTCGTGGGTCAGGGGTGTCGGTAATGGCTTTCGCTAAAGCGAGTAGGCGATTAGTTTCACCACTCATTGCTGATACAACAACCACAACCTTGTGGCCGTGATCATGCCAACGCTTTACACGACGAGCAACATTTAAAATGCGCTCAGGAGTACCCATTGAAGTACCGCCATATTTTTGAACGATTAATGCCATAGTTGTTCCATATAAACCATGACCTTGAAGAGTTGTTCAAGGTCAGTTACACAAAAGGTGAAGTTTTATTTTGCAGCTAGCCAAGCAGTTAATTCTGCCATGACAGAAGCAAACTTCTCGTTAAGTGGCGCGCCACCTTGTGCCAAATCAGGCTTACCACCACCTTTACCACCTAGCTCAGTTGCTAAGTGTTTGATGATGTCACCTGCTTTTATAGAAGCTGTGAAGTCTTTAGCTACAGATGCGATCAAGCTCACCTTGTCACCCTCTACACCTGCAAGGACAATCACAGCATTTTCTAATTTTGATTTCACACCGTCGTGTAGATTGCGAAGTGATTTCGCATCCATACCTTGAACAGTCGTGATTAACGTTTTGCGACCTGCAATTTCCTTAACTTGGCTAAGTAGTTCACCCGCCTGTAAATGTGCAAGTTTTTGATTCAATTGATCGATTTGCTTTTGTAAGCTTGATGCTGTGTCCGCTAAGGCTTCAACTTTCTCAATCGTTTGATCTTTTTGTGCTTTCAATAAGCCATTAATCGTGTTGATGTCTCGATCAGCTTTTTGAGCCACCTCAATTGCTTTCGAACCTGTAACTGCTTCAATACGACGTACACCTGCAGCAACACCGCCTTCAGAAGTGATTTTGAACAGACCAATGTCACCTGTACGTTTTACGTGAATGCCGCCACAAAGTTCGATCGAGAAGTTTTTCTCTTCAATGATTGAACCCATAGAAAGTACGCGAACTTCTTCGCCATATTTCTCACCAAACAACATCATCGCGCCTTTAGCTTTTGCAGATTCGATGTCAAGGAGTTCGGTTGTTACAGGCGTATTGGCAATCACTTCAGCATTTACCAGACGTTCAATTTCTTGAATCTGTTCAAATGTCACGGGTTGATCATTGGCAAAGTCGAAACGTAACACGTCAGAAGCAACCAATGAACCTTTTTGTTGAACATGTGAACCCAAGATTTGACGAAGTGCAGCATGTAGAAGGTGAGTCGCAGAGTGGTTACGTGCTGTTGCTGCACGGATGTCTGCTTTAACTGTTGCTTCTACATTTTGAGTAACTTTAAAGTTACCCATGGTCACGATACCTTGGTGAACGAACGCACCACCAGATTTTTTCGTGTCTTGAACTTCGAAAATACCTGTATCGTTTTTAAAGATACCTGTATCACCGATTTGACCACCGCTTTCTGCATAGAAAGGTGTTTGGTTTAGAACGATTAAAGCTTCATCACCTTCAACGACTTCATCAACTTGTTCGCCATCTTTATAGATTGCGATGATTTGACCCTCACCAGCAGTTGCATCGTAGCCGTCAAACTGAGTTTCGCCTTCAACTTTTACAACGCTGTTGTAGTCGATTGCGAATTTACCCGCATCACGTGCACGTTGACGTTGAGCAGCCATTTCTTTTTCAAAACCAGCTTCGTCAATCGTTAAATCACGTTCACGTGCGATGTCAGCCGTTAAGTCAGTTGGGAAGCCGTACGTGTCGTAAAGTTTGAATACTACTTCGCCTGGAATTACAGAACCTTTTAAGTTCGCAAGTTCGCCCTCAAGCAATTTCAAACCTTGTTCTAAGGTTTTAGCAAATTGCTCTTCTTCTTTTAAAAGTTGCGCTTCGATACGCGCTTGTTGTGCTTCAAGTTCAGGATAGGCAGCGCCCATCACCTCAATTAAAGGCTTTAACATTTTGTGGAAGAATGAACCTGTCGCACCCAACTTGTTACCATGACGAACTGCACGACGGATGATACGACGTAGAACGTAGCCACGCCCTTCATTTGATGGGTTTACGCCATCAGCGATTAGGAATGAGCACGAGCGTGCATGGTCGGCAACGACTTTAAGTGATGCTGGGTATTCAACTGGTTTGCCTTCCGCTTGCGCTTTCGCTTCAAGTTCAGCAGTATCTAAACCAATAATTTCAGCTGCAGCTTTTAATAGGTGTTGGAATAGATCAATTTCGTAGTTTGAGTTGACGTGTTGTAAAACAGCAGAAATACGCTCTAAGCCCATACCTGTATCGACAGACGGAGCAGGAAGCGGATGGAGTACGCCATCAGCAGTACGGTTAAACTGCATGAATACGTTGTTCCAAATTTCGATGAAGCGGTCGCCATCTTCTTCAGGTGTGCCTGGTAAGCCGCCCCAAATGTGATCGCCATGGTCATAGAAAATTTCAGAACATGGACCACAAGGACCTGTATCGCCCATTGCCCAGAAGTTATCTGAAGCGTATTGACCGCCTTTGTTGTCGCCGATACGGATAATGCGAGACTCATCTAGACCGATTTCTTTGTTCCAGATGTCGAATGCTTCATCATCAGTGTGATAAACCGTTGCATATAATTTGTCTTTAGGTAGACCTAACCATTTTTCATTGGTTAAGAAATCCCAAGCGAATTTAATCGCGTCACGTTTAAAGTAATCTCCGAAAGAGAAGTTACCTAACATTTCAAAAAACGTATGGTGACGAGCTGTGTAGCCCACGTTATCTAAGTCGTTATGTTTACCGCCAGCACGAACACATTTTTGTGATGACACTGCACGTACATAATCTCGTTTTTCTAGGCCTAAGAAGCAATCTTTGAACTGGTTCATACCAGCATTTGTAAAGAGCAAAGTTGGGTCGTTGGCAGGAACTAGAGAACTCGACGCGACACGTGTGTGGCCTTGCGATTCAAAGTAACGCAAAAATGCTTCACGAATTTCAGCTGATGTCATAAAACGAGTACTCACAACCAAGTCACTCCATTAATTCTGTATTGGCAAATAATATGTCTGGGAAATAAAGTGCGAATTCACAAAAAAATTCACCCCAGCATATCGGGCTAAAAGTTTAAAAACGCCAAATTATAACGGAATTTGCCACCTGTACCAATGATTTTAAAGTGTTTTAATGACAATTCTCTTTAATTCTGATTTTAGGTGAAATTTTAATCATTATTGGTGTTGAGATCATTTTCAAATGCTTAAGCAGTGTATCTCGCACGAAGATCAATCAAAAATATTGAGTAGTCATAAGACCATTATTTATTACTGAATATTTTAGAAATACTTTAACATAGAGCTTTCAAGAACTTGTATTAAAGAGTTGAAGGTTACATATGCAGCGTATCGCAATTAATGGATTTGGACGAATCGGGCGAAATGTTTTAAGAGCTTGGTTTGAAAATCCAAAACAATTCAATTTTGAAATCGTTGCGATTAATGATGTGGCTGATGTAGAAACTTTAATTCATTTATTTAAATATGACACCACACATGGAAGATTTCATGGGGAAGTGGAGTTGAGTTATGTTGCAGAGCAAGTATTTCTCAATATTTATGCCTATCAAAAAAAATTATCTATTGAAGTCCACTGTCAAACAGAACCTGATCAACTGCCATGGAAGCGTTTAAACGTTGATGTTGTTTTAGAGTGTACTGGTTTATTTAGATCTCGAGCAGAAGCGACACGCCATCTCAATGCTGGCGCTCAACGTGTGATAATTGGGGCTGCACCTTTTGATACGGTTGATGCTGCAATTGTCTACGGGGTAAATCATACAGAGGTTAAAACTACGGATCAGATTATTTCGAGTGTTTCATGTACGACACAAGCATTGGTTCCTCTGGTCAAAATTATTGACGATGCCTTTGGCATAGAAAGTGCGTTAATGACAGAAATTCATGCTGTTACAGCGGATCAATCCGTTTTAGATCATGTTCACCGCGATTTACGTCGTGCGAGGGCATCTGGGCAAAACATTATTCCAACGACTTCATCTGCTCTAGGTGCAATCAAACGTGTCATGCCAAAAATGGAAGGGCGAATAGATGGTTACTCAATTCGTGTTCCTACCATTAATGTGGCAGCTATTGATTTGACATTTATAGCGCAACAGCCAATTACAGACCATCAGTTAAATGAAGCGTTAATTTCAGCAGCACGAGAGCAATTTTCGGAAATTATGTCGGTAACAGATGAGCCTTTAGTATCATCTGACTTTAATCATTCTCCGTTTTCACTCATTGTAGATTTAACTCAAACCATGGTGGTCGGGAAGCAAGCTAAAGTCTATGCTTGGTATGATAATGAGTGGGGATATACCAATCGTTTACTAGATTTATGTCATTCATTTCCAGATCAGTCATGAAACTGAAATGCTGTGTCTTTTATAAAGGCTTAAGTCTATAACATAGATCAACTGCTAGTGCGTTCAGAATTACCAATAGAAGCTTATGAATAATCTAAAATTCCGATTTAATTATTCAAAAGTCTGATGCACATGGGGGTTGATCGTGATAGACTAGGAGAAATCGGGTGTGTTCCCGATTTTTTTATGCGGATTTGTTCCGCGCTGACAGAATTTAGGTTTACAACATGCCCATTTCAGAGACATGGTTATTACCTGATGGTGTAGCTGATGTATTACCAGAGCAAGCGCAAGTTATTGAAACTTTGCGTCGTACCGCGTTAGATTTCCTCGCAGCTCGAGGTTATCAATTGGTGTACACGCCATTTATTGAATACATCGAATCTCTATCTTCTCTTTCAGAATCGAATCAAGATTTAGACTTAGCCACATTTAAAGTAATCGATCAACTTTCAGGTCGTTTACTTGGTGTGCGTGCAGATATGACGCCTCAGGTGGCGCGTATTGATGCACACGTGTATCCAGTTGAAGGTGTTGCACGCTATTGCTACGCTGGAACGGTACTTCATACCAAACCACAAGGTTTCAATACCACACGTGCGCCTTTACAGCTCGGTGCTGAGTTGTTTGGTTCAGACAGTATCGATGCTGACGTCGAAATGATCGATGTTATGTTGGAATTATTAAAAAATACAGGTGTAACTGAGGCGATCCATTTAGATATTGGACACGTTGGTCTATTCCGTAGCTTAGTTAAACATGCAGGATTGAACAAAGCTACAGAGTCGCATCTATCTGATTTATATCAGCGTAAAGCATTGCCAGAACTTGCTGAATATACGCAACAACTTAAATTCGGATCTGATTTTTATTCGCTTGGTCGTTATGCAAGTGATTTAGTCGCTTTAAAATCACATTTAAGCCAAGAAATCTTAGAAGATTCGGCATTCCAAGAAGCATTTAATGCAGTTCAAAGCACACAAGATGCGATTCAGCAACGTTGGCCAAATCTGCATATTGGTATCGATGTAGTAGAGCTTCGTTCATATCACTATCACACTGGCTTAATGTATGCAGTGTATGCACCAAATCGTGCTGCGCCATTAGCTCAAGGTGGACGTTATGATGGTATTGGTGAGCATTTTGGTCGTGCACGTCCAGCAACTGGCTTTTCATGTGACTTATACGCTTTAAGCGCTGGTCAATTTAAAGCATTGGAAGTGATCGTTGCACCTAAGGGCAATAATGCTGACCTAGTCAAAGCAATTCAAGGATTACGTGATCAAGGTAAAAGCGTTGTGCAGTTGCTTGGTCAAGATGAGTTGAATTCAGTACCTAACGCGACTCACCAGTTGGTGAATCAAGCGGGTGAGTGGAAACTCGAACAGATTTAATCACCTGATTTGAATACTAAATTTCAAATCATGTTCTTCAATTTTAACAGCATGATGCAATGAGGCTATTATGGGCAAGAATGTTGTGGTACTTGGTACCCAATGGGGCGACGAAGGTAAAGGTAAAATCGTTGACCTGCTCACAGATCAAGCGGCTGCAGTTGTTCGCTATCAAGGTGGACACAATGCAGGTCATACTCTCGTCGTAGGTGGTAAGAAAACTGTTTTACACCTCATTCCATCTGGTATTTTACGTGAAAACGTACTTTGCTTAATTGGTAACGGTGTAGTGCTTTCTCCTGAAGCGTTAATCAAAGAGATGACGATTCTTGAAGAGCAAGGTGTGCCAGTTAAAGAACGTTTACGTATTTCTCCAAACTGTCCATTAATTTTGCCAAACCATATTGCATTAGACCAAGCACGTGAGAAAAAACGTGGGAATGCCAAGATTGGTACAACAGGTCGTGGTATTGGTCCAGCTTATGAGGATAAAGTTGCACGTCGTGCGGTTCGTGTCGCTGATTTAGTGCGTGGTGGTGATCATCTCAAAGCATTGCTTGAAGAGTTACTTGAATACCATAACTTCCAATTAACACAATTCTACGGTGTAGAAGCGGTTAAGCTTGAAGACGTGCTTGCGTTATGTGATCAATGGCGTGAAGTTGTTGCTCCACTGGTTGTTGATGTTACTGGCGAATTGCATAAATATCGTAAGAACGGTGACAACATCATGTTTGAAGGTGCTCAAGGCTCACTTCTTGATGTTGACCATGGTACTTATCCATACGTAACATCTTCAAATACGACTGCTGGTGGTGTGAGTTCTGGTTCTGGTCTTGGTCCATTACACCTTGACTATGTATTGGGTATTACCAAAGCTTATACAACTCGCGTAGGTGCAGGTCCATTCCCAACTGAGTTGGTTTATGATGCTGCAAACGATGTTGGTGATGCAATTGGTAAGCACCTTGGTACTGTAGGTTCAGAATTTGGCGCATCTACTGGTCGCCAACGTCGCTGTGGTTGGTTCGATGCTGAAATCCTTCGTCGTTCAGTAGAAGTAAACTCACTTTCGGGTATTTGCTTGACTAAACTTGACGTTCTTGATGGTTTAGAAGAAATCAAAATTTGTGTAGGTTATGAAGCTGCAGATTCGGGCTGCGTAGGTTCTTCTGATGCACTTGCATTTGAAACTTTAAAACCAATTTACGAAACAATGCCTGGTTGGACTGAGTCTACTTTTGGTGCTAAATCTTTAGACCAATTGCCAGAAGCAGCAATCAACTATATTAAGCGACTTGAACAGTTAATCGAATGTCCAATCGACATCGTATCAACTGGTCCAGACCGTGATGAAACCATTATTCTTCGTCACCCGTTTGAAGCTTAATTAAAAGTTTTAAAAAAGCCCTGTGATATCACAGGGCTTTTTTTGATCTAAACAACGACCAAAGTTGTATAAAAATTGGCTGTGCTGAATCTTAGAGATTGTTAAAATCGAATGTATAAAATAATAGAGTGTGCAGGATGCATAAAAATACTTCTGGAACAATGTTTTATTCGTTGTTATTTGCAATGGGGGGGGCACCCACGATTGCGATGATGATAATTCGATCTCAAACAGTAGCCGAAGATGTGGTCTACCAAGTCTTTATTGGGCTGTCGATTATGATCGCTTGCATATTGGTCCCTATTATTTTAATTCAGAACACCTATTTATTTTTTAAACGTAAAGATGAGAAGCTTGAAACTCGTTTAAAACCGTGGAGTCAAACCTATCTCGTGCTTAATATTTTTTGTTTGGTCTTTTGGATCAGTTATCAATTTGTTTACTAAATTACATAACAAATAAAAAAGTGAAGAAAAATGAGATATTAAGCTTAGTTGAGTTTGTCTATAATTATGAACAAGTACTTTCAAGTAGATTGGAACATTATAATGAAGAACAAATTATTGCTCGGTCTTACAGCATCTGCGGTAATCTCGATTTCAGGGTGTACAACATTTGCGGATATGGCGGGTGCGGACTCAGCGACATTAAATGCAGCTGCTGCACAAAGTTACTCGCAAGCCATTGATACAGCTCGCAGCAAGGGCTTATTGGATACAAGCTCAAATACCTATAAGCGTATTACCAATGTCTACAATCGTTTGCGTCCATATGCTGATCAAATGAATCAAACGGGTCAGTCATTCCAATGGCAGGTATCTGTAATTAAATCAAGTGAATTAAATGCTTCTGTCATGCCGGGTGGTAAAGTTGTTTTTTATACAGGTATTGTGGAACGTTTAAATTTAACAGATGCTGAAATTGCGGCCATCATGGGACATGAAATGATCCATGCTTTGGAAGAGCATGCAAAAAGTAAATTGGGTGCTCAAGCTTTAACTGACTTGGCTTTAGGTGTTGGTTTAAGTGCAGCTGGGGTAGGTCAAGGTGGCGCAGCAGTTGCACAAATTGGTTCTCAACTGGGTGTAGGGTTGCCTTATTCACGTAACTTGGAGAGCCGTGCTGATCAGGGTGGATTAATGTTAATGGCTCGAGCTGGTTATAACCCACAAGCAGCGATTACATTATGGGAGAAAATGGCTAAAGCAAGTAATGGTGGCAATGCATCTTTCTTATCAACACACCCTTCAAATGCTCAACGAATTGAGGCGATGCGTAAAAACTTACCTGCAGCTCAAGCGATTTATAACCAAAGTCGCCGTTAAAAGAATAAAGCTAAAAAAGGATGCGTTAGCATCCTTTTTTTATATTCACCACTTAGTAAATTGTTATCACAGTATGGCTTTGATTCAAATGTATTGAAATCGAATTTATTAGACACTTAAGGTGCTGGATTTGGCTGTTGTTTATGGATGATCTCAATTTCCTGAAGTATTTCTTCTGACAATGACACATTAAAAGCATCAATATTTTCTTTGAGTTGATTTAAATCGGTTGCACCAATGATTGTGCTGGTCACGAAGAACTGCTGCTTAATGAAAGCTAACGCCAATTGCGTTAATGTCAGTCCATGTTTTTCTGCTAAGAGGGCGTATTGTTCAGTTGCCCATTCACTTTCAGGATTACTATAACGCACAAATCTAGAGTATAAGGTGACTCTGGCATTTGCAGGTCTCGCACCATGTCTAAATTTTCCTGTTAAATAGCCAAAAGCGAGCGGTGAATAGGCCAGTAAACCGATGCCTTCAAATTTAGCAATCTCCGACATGCCGATTTCATAGGTACGATTTAATAAGTTATAGGGGTTTTGTACAGAAACAAATTTAGACAGCCCTAACTTTTCAGCTAAATGTAGAAATTTCATGGTTCCCCATGGTGTCTCATTGGAGAGTCCGATATAACGAATTCTACCTCTATTAATTTCCGCTTGAAGGGCAGATAAGGTTTCCTCGAGTGGTGTGATATCTAGTGTACTGTGAGCATGGTGATTGGTATAACCCAATTGACCAAACATATTGGTTGGGCGTTGAGGCCAATGCAGCTGATAAAGATCAATATAGTCAGTTTTTAAGCGTCTAAGATTTGAGTCTAAGGCTGAGCTGATGTCGCTGGCAGTATAGCGAGTTGTGCCGCCTCTAATATTGCTACCACCTTGGCCTGGACCTGCAATTTTTGAAGCAAGAAAAAGTTGATCACGTTGGCCGCGCTGCTGAATCCAATTGCCGATAATTTCTTCCGTCGCGCCTTGAGTTTCGACTTTAGGTGGTACTGGGTACATCTCTGCAGTATCCCAAAAATTTAACCCCCGCTCGAGTGCATATTCCAGTTGTTGGAAAGCCTCGGACTGGCTATTTTGCTCACCAAAGGTCATTGTTCCTAAACAAATTTCGGGAACGTGTATATCTGTTTGCCCAAGTCGATTAAATTTCATGCTCAACATCCTTGCTGTATTTTTTAAGTTGATATATTGAAATCATACCTAATCTAAGATTCAAAACGTATGTAAAATAAATTCGAAAGTTTTCAGAAAAAAGGCAATAAAAAAGCAAATCGTCAGATTTGCTTTTTTGAATGTAGATCAGATTAAAATTTATTCATCATCATTGTTGTCAAAGTCTTCTTCAACAGAATTTACTGCTTCTAATGATGAATCAAAAATTAAGATAGCTTTACCATCAGTTTCAATCATGCCTTGTTCTTCAAGTGTTTTAAGAACACGACCAACCATTTCACGTGAACAACCTACAATACGACCAATTTCTTGACGAGTAATACGAATTTGGCGTCCATTTGGAAGAATCATTGCTTCAGGTTGAGCTGACAAGTCGATTAAACAACGTGCAATACGACCCGATACATCAATAAATGCTAGGTCAGTTACTTTTCGAGTTGTATTTTTTAAGCGACGAACGAGCTGTGCGAACACCGCATAGCTAAGATCTGGATACTGCTTACTTACTTCATGGAAGTTAGCATATGAAATTTCAGCAATCTCACATACATCACGTGTACGTACTTCTGCAGTACGCTGAGGATTACTTTCAAATAATCCCATCTCTCCAAAAAAGTCCCCTGGGTTTAAATAGGCTACAACAATTTCACGTTCATCATCTTCACGTAAAATAATTGAAACCGACCCTTTTAAAATTAGATACAGAGATTTCGACTCTGAGCCCGCATCAATAATTGAAGTTCGTTTTGGAAATCTATTGATGTGCGCACGCTTGAGCAAAGCTTTGACAGATTCAGGTAATTGACCTGGCGACAAAGCATCTGTACTAAGTTGTGAAAAATTAGAAGTCATGCTTTTTAAATTCCGATTTGGATAGTAACTAGATCTTTAGACCTAAATAAACTTGCCACGTGAAGCATAAGAGGTGAAATTCCTTATCAGCTCAATATATGCTAGTGTACAGTCCTAAGTAAATTTATAGTTTTTTTTAGGTAGTTGCAATGCATACTAGCGTACATTGGTTAGAGAATGTTGCTTTTGAAGCAAAATCTGAAAGCGGTCACCAAATTATCATGGATGGTGCTGAAGCTTACGGTGGTGAAAACCGTGGTCCACGTCCGATGGAACTTATATTAATGGGGCTTGGTGGGTGTGCTTCGTTCGATATTGTGACCATATTAAAAAAATCTAGACAAGATGTGATGGGTGTTCAATGTCAGTTGAAAGCCGAGAGGGCAGACACAATTCCTGCGGTTTTCACGAAGATACATTTGCATTTTGTGGTTACAGGAAAAGCAGTTAAAGAAAAGCAAGTTGCTAAAGCGGTTGAGCTATCTGCAGAAAAATATTGCTCAGCAAGTAAAATGCTTTCAGATGGCGGTGTTGAAATTACACATGATTTTGAAATCATTGAAGCCGAAGCTTGATTTTATCGAGTTGAAAAAAGCAACCTTAAGGTTGCTTTTTTTATGTAAGTTGAGCGAATCAATTTTACTCTTGTACCCATGGCAGATTGTGAAATCGCCAGCCATTGTAAGTACCACGATGGGAGTTGGGATCTAAATCACCTTCAAAACCTTGATCGATATTATATACGTTTGTGAAACCAGCATTATACGCCACACTCGCTGCTGCCGCGGAGCGCTTTCCACTACGGCACATGAGCAAAATGATATCATATACATTAACAAAAGATTGTAACTTCTCTAAAAACTCTGGGTTACGTTCAAGTGAGATGCCTGTCAGCCAAGGAATATGTTCTGAATGTTCGACATAACCTACGAATTTTCGCTCTTCATGTGTTCTGACATCAATAATGATCGCTTGTTGGGATTGGAACAAAAGCCACGCATCTTGGGGTTTTAAAGAGCCTGCAAAAAGGAGTGTATGATCTTCTACATTTTTTTTTGCTTCAGATAAAATAAATTTAATTTTATCTTGATGAACTTTATTTTCTGAGAGATTTATAAAATGATTCATGTAAGTATGCCTGAATGATTAAATCATCCGTTTATGGAAAACGGTGATTATTATAAGTTTTATCTATATTCTTTAAATAAATATAAAATTGATTGTTTATCTTATAAATTCATATTGAATGATTTTGCACAACATGTACCGATTAAGTCGATATAAGTTCGGCGTACTCCTATGTGATGATTTGAGAACAATAATGACCGTTTACGGGGAATATATTTTCTTTGTCATATCTAGTGAATATTAGATAAATATCATAATCACCATGAAAAAATTGTGAAGTGGTATTGAAAAATGTATGAGCAGCACAAATATTATAATTATAATCTATCTTTATTTTTTAAATAATTGAAATATAAGAAAATAATTAAAAAACCGACTTGAAATATGACGCTTCTCACCCATTAACTAAGCAAGTACCAAATTTGTTGTGAGGAAAATAATAATGCGTTTTGAAAAATTTACAAATCGCTTACAGCAAGCCTTATCTGATGCGCAATCTTTAGCAATGGGCAAGGATCATACAGCGATTGAAGGCATCCATATACTATCGACCCTGCTTGAAGAGCCATCAAATATGAGTTTGTTGCAGCAGGCAGGGGCGAATTTACGAGAATTAAGCACAAAGTTGCAACAGGCGCTTGATGATGCACCAACACTTGCTCATCCAACTGGTGATATTAATCTGAGTCCAGATGCGGTTAAAGCGCTTAACTTAGCAGATAGTTATGCACAAAAATCGGGTGATGAGTTTCTTTCAACAGATTGGGTGTTACTTGGTTTAGCAGAAACAGGTGCAACCAAAACTATTTTAAATGCGGTTGGTGTTCAATCTGCAGGTTTAAAAGCGGCGATAACTAAAGTTCGAGGTGATGAAAAAGTCATGAGTAACAATCATGAAGATCAACGTGATTCATTAAACAAATACACCATTGATCTCACTGAGCGAGCACTTTCTGGCAAGCTTGATCCAGTGATTGGGCGAGATGATGAAATTCGTCGAACAGTCCAAGTTTTATCACGCCGTACAAAAAATAATCCTGTTTTGATTGGTGAACCGGGTGTTGGTAAAACTGCCATTGTTGAGGGTTTAGCACAGCGTATCGTCAATGGAGAAGTGCCTGAAAGTTTAAAAAATAAACGTGTCTTATCACTTGATCTTGGATCGCTTTTAGCTGGTGCAAAATATCGTGGTGAATTTGAAGAGCGCTTAAAAGCAGTATTAAAAGATCTTGCTAAACATGATGGTGAAATTATTCTGTTTATCGATGAGTTGCACACTCTAGTCGGTGCAGGTAAAGGCGACGGTGCAATGGATGCAGGTAACATGTTGAAGCCTGCTTTAGCACGTGGAGAATTACGTTGTGTAGGTGCTACAACATTAGATGAATATCGACAATTCATTGAAAAAGATGCAGCACTTGAACGTCGTTTCCAAAAAGTATTGGTTGATGAGCCTAGTGTTGAAGACACGATTGCGATTTTACGTGGATTAAAAGAGCGCTATGAAGTACATCATGGTGTTAAAATCTTAGATTCTGCCATCATTGCTGCAGCTAAAATGTCACATCGATACATTACAGATCGTCAACTACCAGATAAAGCGATTGATCTAATTGATGAGGCAGCATCTCGAATTAAGATGGAGCTTGATTCAAAACCTGAGTCTCTAGATAAATTAGAGCGTCGTCTTATTCAATTAAAATTACAGCTTGAGGCTGTAAAAAAAGATGAAGATGCAGGAAGTAAAGCTGAAGTTGCACACTTAGAAAAACAAATTGCTGAAGTGGAGAAGGAATACAGCGATCTTGAAGAAGTGTGGATTTCTGAAAAGCGTTTAGTGCAAGGCGATCAACAAACTCAGGCTGAGCTTGATCAAGCACGTATTGCGATGCAAAAGGCACAACGTGAAAATGATCTAGCTGAAATGGCACGACTTCAATATGGAGTAATTCCTGATTTGGAGAAACGACTCAGTGAAGAAGCATCTGAAGAGAAAGTTGAACCTAAATTATTGCGTAATAAAGTGACGGACAATGAAATTGCCGAAGTTGTAAGTGCAGCTACAGGAATTCCTGTAGCAAAAATGCTACAGGGTGAGCGTGAAAAATTACTCAGTATGGAAACATTTTTACATAACCGCGTCGTAGGCCAAGATGAAGCGGTAGTTGCAGTTTCTAATGCTGTACGACGCTCACGTGCTGGACTTTCAGATCCAAATCGCCCAAGTGGTTCATTCTTATTTTTAGGTCCAACAGGTGTCGGTAAAACTGAGTTAACTAAAGCTTTAGCAAACTTCTTATTTGACAGTGACGATGCCATGATCCGTATCGATATGTCTGAATTTATGGAGAAACATTCTGTTAGTCGTTTGGTGGGAGCACCTCCTGGTTATGTTGGTTATGAAGAGGGTGGTGTGCTAACTGAAGCAGTACGCCGTAAGCCTTATAGCGTGGTGTTATTTGATGAAGTAGAGAAGGCTCATCCAGATGTATTTAACATTCTGCTTCAGGTACTTGACGATGGTCGCTTGACTGATTCGCAAGGGCGTGTGGTGGATTTTAAAAATACAGTGATCGTCATGACTTCAAACTTAGGTTCAAATGAAGTGCGCGAATTAGGTGACATGGCGACGGAACAAGATGTACGCAGTGTTGTGATGGCTGCTGTTTCTGAGCATTTTAGACCAGAGTTTATTAACCGAATTGATGAACTTGTAATCTTCCATGCACTGAAAAAATCGCAGATTCGAGGTATCGCGGATATTCAGTTAGATCGCTTACGTGCTCGTTTGGCTGATCGTGATTTAAGTTTGACTGTAGATGACACTGCTTTCGATGAATTAATTGAGGCAGGATATGACCCAATCTATGGGGCTCGACCACTCAAACGTGCTATTCAACAAAAGGTTGAAAATACATTGGCTCAAAAAATCTTGGCGGGAGAATTTTTGCCAGGAGATACAATTGTTATACAAAGCACTGATGGAAATTTGAGTTTTAGTAAACTTAAATTAAATTAGAATTTAATAAACAAACTTAGAAAACCTGAATTAGTTCAGGTTTTTTTTCATTTAAGTGATTTAAAAATAATAAATTTATTTTTTAATAAAATTGCTACTCAAATCTATTAAGTATAAGATTGCACTCAATATTTTTGTGAATAAATGTTTAATTTGTTTATTGATTCACAAAAGGAATTCATTGTTTAGCTTAATGGGATCAATATGCTAGAATTAAAACGACTCCGAAAATTAAAAAAAGAACCTTATAGTGAGTTTGTTAAGGTAAAAGATTTAAAACCCCGTGATATTGAAAAGATGTTCAATATTTACAGTAACTATTATTCAAATACAGTCTTTGAAATTTTTGAAAGAGACCTTCTGGAAAAGACTGGTGTGTTTATCATTCGAGAACCCAAAAAAGATTTTTTAGTGGGTTTCTCAACTGTAATGGAGCGAAATTTTACCGTGAATGGTAAAACTGCCCATGCTTTTTTTAGTGGTGATACCATTATTGAGGAGGCGTATTGGGGTAGTCGAGCATTACAACGTGCGATGTTTCGTTATGTAATGACCTTCAAATTACGTCATACGGGTGTACCGATCTATTGGATGCTGATCTCAAAGGGCTTTAAGACCTACTTACTTCTTGCAAATAATTATTATCACTATTATCCAAATCCAGAAAATAAAGATGAATATTTAAAAGATTATGTTGAAGCGTATTGTCGTGAGTATTTTGCAGAATACTATGATGATGAATCAAAGCTGATTGATTTTGGAGAAAACTATCAGTGTCTGAAACCTGATGTGGCCCCAATAACAGAAGAAATGCGCCAGAAAAATCGTAAAATTGAGTTTTTTGAGGAATGCAATCCATCTTGGGTTCAAGGTACTGAATTACCGTGTATTGGTGAGCTGCGTTGGGTTGATATTTTGCAAACAGCGGTAAGGTTTGTGAAAAAATCATCGCTCAAAAAAAATAAGTCGAATCTGAATAAAGATAAATTATCTAAATCGGCTCAAACCAAAGATCAAGATCAAGATTCTAAGGTGGCCTAATGTCTGTGATATTTGCAGCTCATCAAGTTTTAAATTTGGCCTGTAAAAAATCATTTAAAGACTTTTATCAATACGCTGATCAATTGGAAAAAGTTCAGCGTGATAAATTAAAAGTTATATGTGATGATCCAAAGATGGAATATGAGTCGTTTGCTCAACATTTTCCAGTAACACGTTATGCTGATTGGAAGCAGAAAGTTGAAGCATCACGTAATCAAGGCGTAAATTTACTTAATAAAAGTAAAATTATCCGATTCCAGCCTACAAGTGGTTCAAGTGAAGCACTCAAATTTATTCCATATACCCAACAATTTTTAGGTGAAATAGATCAGGCGATTGGTTTATGGCTCACGAGTTTATATCGTCGTTATCCTGAACTAAAACGTACAACACACTATTGGTCTGTATCTTGGTTGCCTGAAAGCCAGCGTCAACTGACGACCACTCATAATTTAAATGATGATAGTGCCTTACTTTCTTTTTCAAAACGAATTTTAACTCAAATTACGCAGGCCGTGCCTGCTGACATTGCTTTGGCAGAAACTGCTGAAGATGCGATGTTCGCTACGGCTGTATATTTAGTCAGAGATGAAAATCTCGGCATGATTTCAGTGTGGAGCCCAACTTTTGCACTGCAACTGATCGAAATTATCCAAGAAAATAAGAGTGAAATCGTTGAGGTTTTATCGACTGGTCAGTGGAGTCGTCAAAGTTTAGATTTTTTAAAAATCAAAAAATCAGTAAAACGTAGCCAGATTCTAGAACGATTAGATTTGGAAGATCCGACTTGTTGGAAAAAATTGTGGCCAAAGCTATTTTTAATTTCATCTTGGGATACCGCAAGCGCACAGCACTGGGCACAAATTTTAAAAACCAAAATTAAGGGTGTAAGTTTTCAAGGTAAAGGGCTTTGGGCCACTGAAGGCGTAGTGACTATACCTTTAGATGATCATTATCCCTTGATGTATCAAGCTCATTTTTATGAGTTTCAAGATTTAGATACTCAGCAAATTTACCCTGCTTGGCAGCTCAAACCAGGTCAAATCGTGAGTCCGATTATTACGACAGGGTCTGGCCTAAAACGCTACATTATTGATGATGAATTATTGGTTGATTCTTTTTATCAGGGCATTCCGTGCTTTAAATTTCTTGGTCGAAAGATGACAGTTGATTTGGTCGGAGAAAAGATTGATCAATCTGTTGCTTTGAGTGTGATCGATACATTTAAACAAAACGGTTTTTTACCCATTAGTTTACTCGGAATAGAACAGACTGAATCGAAACCTTATTATGTTTTGCTTTCTGAGGGTAGTGTGAGTGGGCAGCCGTCCGATCAACAGTTAGATCAATTGCTCAAACAAAATTTTCACTATGAGTTGGCACGTAATTTAGGGCAATTAGAAGAAGCACGCGTGATGCATGTGGAAGATGCATGGCATGAATATAAGACAATCGCAATGCGCAATGGCATGATTGAGGGGAATATCAAGCCAGAACCGTTGAAGAAAATGAAATTTATTTAAGAATTTAAAAATGACAGAGCAAAATTTACTATATCGATCAAAAACCTCGCCTGAATTTTATCTACGTTATGCTGCGGAGCAAGATGATCCTCAATTGATTGAGCTGATTTCTGAAAGTATGCCGAGTAACGGTATGGTGATTTCATTTGAGCGGAAACCGAGTTATTTTCGTGCTACACATGCACAATATAATAAGCCTGAAATTTTGGTTGTCGTACATCAAGATCAGCCTGATCAAATTATTGCCATGATGAACATCGGTTGGAAATCGTATTGGATCAATGGCGTCACTGAACAATTACGCTATGTATCAGATTTACGAATCAAACTTACAGCTCGGGGTAAAAAAGCGTTTAATGTATTTATGGAATACATTTTTGAATGTTTCCCTCGTGAAATTATCTTTCAAAGTGTGATTTTAGAAGATAATAAAGTAGCTCGTAATATGATGCATCGTGAAAGAGAAGGATATGCTTTACCTTATATCTTTGATTCGATGACCACTTTTACCATTTCTAAGGTGCCTAAGTTTAAGCAGTCTGCTGAACTTCGCCTTGAAACAATGACTATAGATAAGATTGATGCGGTCAATGGTTTTATACAAGACATGGCTTCCCATTATAATTTTTTACCTGATTATGACTTTAGACAGTTATTGGAAGCTAATCATCCTTTTTGGTATGGGCTGAGATTAGAAGACTTTCATTTAGTGCTCAATTCAGATCATAAAATCGTAGGTTTATTTGGTTTGTGGGATCAAAAAGATTTCAAACAAACTAAAGTGGCGAGTTATTCTACAACGTTAAAACTGTTAAAACCTGTCTATAACACTTATGCTCGTATTACTGGACAGTTAACGCTTCCCAAAGAAGGGCAATCCTTTGATTATCTCATGACGCATAGTTTCCTCTGTGATCCAAGTGCGTTAGACGTACTAAAGTTTATGCTGACCAATGTCAACACATTAGTGAAGGCTCAGGGTAAAACATCATTTTGTGTGACAGTTGTTGAGAATGATCCACGTAAGCAAGTTCTAGAGCAGTGTTCATCACATAAAATGAAAGCAGTTCACACGCTTCATAGTTATGAAAGTAAACCCTATGACGTGATTGATCGTTCTAAATACTCTTACTTTGAAGTGAGTCGTATTTAAGAATATAGTGCGTTCATCGGAATGCGGGTGAACGCACTTGATTAGCTGTAATTAATAAATATATAAATAAAATTACAATAATAATTCTCGAGATAAAAAATGGAATTTATAAGTGTTACTTTTCGACGGTCAATTTTAATTTCTAGCATGCTGATGTGTGGTTTCCAATGGGCAACTGCACAGCAATTAGATGAATCTGAACTCATCGAACAGCAAGTGATTGATCAGAATTTGAATGAAAATTTAGTGCAAGAATTAAAAAAAGAAGTATCACAGAGCGCTGAGGTACAAATACAAAATCAACAACATTTGGCTCAGACTCAAGCAGAAGAATTTAATCAGAAGCAATTGGTTTCAAATGCAGTTTCTGATTTTGAATTGAGCAAAAAAGCAGATCCTGAGCAGATTAGCAAAACCATTAAACCACTGACGTATTATCCTTATGATACGCTACCACGTACTGTCTATGTTTCAACAGATCCAACCATTACTGTGACAAAGGAATATTCACCTTCAAAAAATTTAAGAAAATAAAAAAGGGCAAACGAATTGCCCTGTTTTTATTGGTCAAGCTCTCTAATCATTAGGCTTGAAGGTGTCTAATTTTCCATGAACGATGAATTTTAGTATTACGTTTAAAGTCTAGACCAATTGTTTCATGGGTGAGTTCTTCAATGTCATAAAACGCTTTGATTTCGTCGTCTAATTCAAAACCACGATAGTTATTTGAGAAATACAGCGTACCACCAGTGGTTAAACGATTCATTGCACGTTTAATCAGGGATAAGTGATCACGTTGAACGTCAAACGTACCATGGAATTTTTTAGAGTTCGAGAACGTTGGCGGATCGATAAAGATCAAGTCATATTGTTCATGACCTTCTTTTAACCATTCAAAACAATCACTGGCAAAGAACTGGTGTTGTTGGTCAGCATGATCAACCGTTAAACCATTTAAGACAAAGTTTTCTTTAGACCAGTTCAAATAAGTATTTGAAAGGTCGACACTGGTCGTGCTCGCAGCACCACCTAACGCAGCATGTAAACTTGCAGTTGAGGTATAACTATATAGATTAAGGAAATGTTTACCTTTTGCTTCAGCAGCGATGCGTAAGCGAATTTGGCGATGGTCGAGGAAAAGGCCAGTATCCAAATAATCTGTCAGGTTAACCAAAATTTTCGCTTTGCCTTCTTGAACGATAAAGCGTTTAGAGGCAGTACTTTGTTTGGTGTATTGGTTTTTACCTTCCTGACGAGCACGAGTCTTGATAAAAATGGCATCGCGACCTAAACCTGTGACAGCACGGATTGCTTGTAAAGCAAGATTAAAACGTTTTTTCGCTTTTTCAGGATGGATTGATTTTGGTGGGGCATATTCTTGAACATGCAATCGGTCACCATATAGATCTACGGCGACATTGAAGTCTGGTAGATCAGCATCATAAATTCGCAAACAATAGATATTTTCTTTTACAGCCCATTTTTTCAAATTCTGCATATTCTTTTGCAAACGATTTGTAAAATCTTCAGCACCTTCAATTTTATCGAATAGAAGTGGTTGCCAATTGGCTAAGAAAGGTTGTGTCACAACAGGTGGCTTAATCTTACCTGAGCGAATATAAATAGGTAGCTTACCATTCATTAAGCGAAGCGTTTGAGTTTCGCTAAATGCCAACACGTCTGCTTGTTCAATTTGAGCTGCAATAACTGCGGCAGTTTGGTTGGCAAAGTTCTTTTGAAGTAAGCCAGATAGACCAAGATAGAATGAACGGCTAGAGCCTTTATCACCAAGACGCTCACCATAAGGTGGGTTAGTGACAACGACCACAGATTTACCTTCTGCCTTAAAATCTGGCCAATCAGAAAGGGTGCGCTCTTCTATTTGAATTTGATCTAGCAATGCCTCAAATCCTGCAGCGCGGATATTATTTTTGGTTGCTTTTACTGCTTCCCAATCTGCGTCAAAGGCATAGAATTTTGGAAGCGGTTTTTCTAAGGCAACTTTGTGACGTTCCGCAGCTTCACCTTTAATTTGCATCCAAAGATCATGATCATGACCATTCCAGCCATTAAAGCCGAAACGACGAACCAAACCAGGAGCACGGTCAGTTAACATCATCAAAGCTTCAATAATGAATGTTCCTGAACCACACATTGGATCAAGAACAATATCTGGATTCTTTTCAATTAATTTTGCATGTTGAAGGATGGCTGCAGCCAAGTTTTCTTTGATGGGTGCATCAGTCATATAGTGGCGATAGCCACGTTTATGCAATGAATCACCAGACAAATCTAAACAAAAAGTATGTTCTTTCTTACCAGCCAAAGCATAAATGGTAATTTCTGGTTGTTTGATATCGATGCTTGGACGTTTACCGACAGCCTCCATGAAGGAATCTACGATACCGTCTTTTACACGTAATGTGGCGAATTGGCTATTGACCTTGATCTCACGTTCAACATGTAAACGCACAGCAAATGTACTTTGAGGTGCAAAAATAAGCGACCAGTCAAAACTATTTGCACCTTCATAGAGTTCTTCAGCTACATCGCGTGCATCGTGAGTAAATTCTACTTCAAATGTATGGATGGGCGTCAAAACACGTGATGCAAGACGAGACCACATACAAATGCGGTAGGCATCAGCCAATTGACCTTTGAAAACCAATCGCCCAGGGAAACGTTCAACGTTTTGTACTCCTAAACCTTCAATTTCTTCTTGAAGTAAGGTTTCAAGCCCATCTGCACAGGTAACCCAATATGTAGAAAGACGAGGTTTAGAATTCATGAACATTCCCAAAGACAAATAAAGCAATCGCGTATTTTAACTTATTTTTGATTTTAAAACTGCTTTAATGCGCTGATACAACCATTTTAAAAATAATTTAAATTTAAAGATTGATTGAAACTGGTTGATATAGCCCCATAAAACTAAAAAACACTAAAAGATAAAAAATATGTTGGCTTTAATTTTCTCTATGTTTACTTTTTCATTATCGATGTCTATCTCTCCTGGACCTGTTAATTTAACTATTCTCAGTAGCAGTATGAACTTTGGTGTTCGAAAAACTTTTGCTTTTATTTCAGGTGCAACCATTGGATTTACTGCTTTACTTGCAGCAGTATGCGTTGGTCTATATCAGATTATTTTATCGTATCCTGTTCTTTTGGATGCTATTGCGCTGTTAGGAACGGCTCTATTGGTTTGGATTGGCTGGAATATTTTAAGCGCTAAAGGCGAGAAAATTCAAACGGATCAACAAGATCTAGAGAAAATTCCAAATTTTACGCAAGGTGCTTTAATGCAGTGGCTGAATCCAAAAGCTTGGATTGCCGCTGTTTCAGGTACAGCTCTATTTTCAGCTTCAGAGAATAGTGTTTATTTAGCGCTTTTTGTTTTGATTTATTTTATGGTCTGCTATGTCTCTTTATGGCTTTGGGGATATGCAGGGGAAAAATTGGCTCAGTTTCTTAATGTGGGAAATCGAGCAAGAATTTTGAATAGGGTGATGGGAAGTCTTTTAATCGTGATTGCTATACAGATGTGTCTCACTCATTTTTTAACATATCCATAAAACTATGAGTGGATCATTTATTAAAAATTTCTATTTTTATAATCTAACTCACTATTTCAGGGAAATTTGATTGAACAGATGTATCAAAATAAAGATAAACAAGATTTTATGTAGGAGTTTGGAGCCTAATTTTGAGGGAATTAGAAGATTTCAATGGGATGCTTTTGGTTAAATTAAGTTTTTGAAAAATTTTATGAAACATCATAAGTCGTGATTAAGTTAGATATTGATCAGCTGCAGTGTGGGTCACTGCCAAATCATTTTAGAATCTGTATAATACGTTGACTTAACGTATAAGGAATCTCTCATGCACTTCGCTGCATTGCATACACCGAGCCAGATTCAACTCAACCAAGATGGGAATCTCAAACACTTCCTCACCATCGAAGGCCTTTCAAAAGAAACTCTTACAAAAATATTGGACACTGCACAGTCCTTTTTTAATGACCAAAATCAGCTCATTACCAATAATATGCTTGAAGGCAAAACGGTAATGAACCTGTTTTTCGAAAATTCGACACGTACACGAACGACATTTGAAGCAGCGGCAAAACGTCTTTCTGCCAACGTGCTCAATATTGATATTGCTCGCTCAAGTACTTCTAAAGGCGAAACACTGAGAGATACACTGTGGAATTTAGAAGCAATGGCGGCTGATATCTTTGTGGTTCGACATTCTTCATCGGGTGCTGCACATTTTATTGCGAAGGATGTTTGTCCAACTGTTGCGATTATCAACGCGGGTGATGGACGTCATGCGCATCCAACACAAGCAATGTTGGATATGCTTACGATTCGCCGTGAAACCAATAAAAAATTTGAAGATATTTCCATTGCAATCATTGGGGATATTAAACATTCACGAGTTGCACGTTCTGATGTGGCTGCATTGCAAACATTAGGTTGTAAAGATATTCGTGTGATTGCGCCGAATACGTTACTTCCTTATGGCTTCGATGAATATGGTGAAGGTGTTCGCCTATTTAACAATATGGAAGCTGGGATTAAGGATTGTGATGTCATCATTACTTTACGTATTCAAAATGAACGTATCGATTCACCTGCATTATCTTCACAAGCTGAATTTTACAAAATGTATGGTTTGAACAAAGAGCGTTTGGCTTTGGCCAAACCTGATTGTATCGTGATGCATCCAGGGCCGATGAATCGTGGTGTTGAGATTGATTCAAGTATTGCAGATGGTCCTCAATCAGTGATTTTGAATCAGGTGACCAATGGTATTGCGGTGCGTATGGCAGTTCTCGCGCTGGCGATGCAGGGTCAGTTACAAGAACAAGGTTTAATTGAAGCAGTTGCGGTATAAGGAATCAGTCATGTCTATTGTTAAAGTCGAAAATGTACGCGTCCTAGATCCAATTGCTCAAACTGATCAAATACAAACTATTTTTATTCAAGATGGAAAACGCATCGAAGCGACTTCAGATGTGCATGAAAGCATCGATGGGCAAGGCAAATGGTTGATGCCAACGATGGTTGATTTGTGTGCACGTTTACGAGAGCCAGGTCAACAACAACATGGAACGTTGAAATCTGAAGGTAAAGCAGCACGTGAAAATGGCATTTTACATGTATTTACCCCACCAGATTCAAAACCTATCGTTCAGGACAATGGTGCTTTAATTCATGGTCTTGTTGAAAAGGCAATGTTAGATGGCGGGATTTACCTTGAAGTGATAGGTGCACAAACACAAGGGCTTCAAGGAAATCAACCAGCCAACATGGCAGGTTTAAAAAAGGGTGGTTGTACTGCTGTATCAAATGCAAATGCACCTTTTGCGAATGACGATGTGGTGCTTCGTACGCTTGAATATGCTGCAGGTTTGAATTTAACTGTCGTATTCTATGCTGAAGAGCCTCAAATTGCGAAAGATGGCTGTGTGCATGAAGGCTTTATTGCTTCACGCCAAGGTTTACCAATGATTCCTGCTTTGGCAGAAACGGTCGCGATCGCAAAATATCTATTAATGATAGAGGCGACAAAAGTCCGCGCACACTTCGGATTACTGTCTTGTGGTGCTTCGGTTGAGTTAATACGTATCGCGAAGGAAAAAGGATTGCCAGTCACGTGTGATGTTGCAATGCATCAGTTACATCTTACGGAATCTTTAATTGATGGATTCAATTCCTTGGCACATGTACGTCCACCTTTGCGTTCAGAATCTGATAAAGAGTTACTTCGTCAGGGAGTGAAATCTGGAGTAATTGACGCGATTTGTACGCATCATGAACCACTTAGTAGTTCTGCAAAAATGGCACCTTTTGCAGAGACTTTGCCAGGTTTTACTGCTTTTGATTCATATGTTCCTTTTGGAATCAAATTGATTGAAGAAGGTTTATTTAGTCCATTAGAGTGGGTTGAAAAAGTAACGAGTGCGCCAGCTGCTGTTGCACAAATGACTGAGACATGGAAAGCACAGGCTGGATGGGTGCTGGTTGATCCAGATTTGGAATGGACACTTGATAAATCTTCTATTATTTCTCAAGGTAAAAATACACCGTTGATTAATCAAAAAGTCAAAGGTAAGGTAATTCGTACTTTCATAAAATAATGTGAATTCAATCATTTAAAGGTCGATTAATATCGGCCTTTTTTATTTTGGATGATTGAATAATTCATGATTCAGTATATTTTATGAAGATCTGTATTTTTTAATAAAATTTAACTGAGAGCTTTAATAAGAATCAAAACAAAACCAATGAGGTTTGGTATCAAGAGCTTGAGTTTGATTGGGGGAGTAGCATGAAACTTCGGATGAAAACATTGACCACATTGTGCATGGTTGGTGCATTGTCAGGATGCCAACAAGTGTATTCAATCATGTATGCTTTTAATCGTTGTGATCAACCTGAAGTGCAATTAAAACTCGAACAAGTCATCCATAAAGACATCGCGAATATCTCAGCGACTCAACTCAAAAGTATTATAGAAAATGATCAAGTTATTATAGATGGTCAACTCTTACAGCGTAGTTTGAAACCAGCTCAATTTAAAATTGAAAACATTGATAAAATAAAGAAAATGAGATCCTCTGATCAGACGATGTGTACAGCAAGAGTCACTGCTGAACTACCATCAAATTATCTGACGGATGCTGATGTATCGCGCGCATTAAATCGAGAGTCAAATGTTTTAGAATCAGCTGCACTTTCTCAATTAAACTTTGAGAACAATCAGATTTCTACTGAGTTAAATTATAGTGTACGAATTTCAGAGCATGAAGTAACTGTACAATTGGTGAATGCACTACATTTCACCAGTTTTATGCAAAAAGTTCTAATAGATGCCCATTTAAAACCATCACGTTTGACGGCTTTAGTGTTAGATCGTCAAAAGAAACAAGCACTTTTAAATCAGCAAAATAAAACATCAGATGATTATCAATCCATTCTTATTGCTGAAGCACAACTTAAATTAGATCAAGCCAATGAAGATCTAAATTCTGTATGGAGTAGAGCTTCACTTCAAGCACGCCAAAAAATACAATACGAGCAAGAACTGTGGGCAAAAAAGCGTAATTTAGAATGTAAATTAAATAGTGAAGGCGCCGATAATCCTGAAGTTTTTCGATTGAATTGCGAAACAAATATGGCGATTAGTCGAACATCTGAATTACAGCAAAAAATTTTCACTCTAAGTTAGGCATTGATTAAACAGGGTTGTTGAGCGTTAGCTTTTACGCATCAAATTTTAAAAAATAAAAATGTGATGGAGTTGTTGTTTTTTATTTGATTAAATATGTCAAAATTATAAATATGCGGTATAAAAAATGACGTATAAGATTAAATTGGCTTTGATTATCTCTACCATCTTCGTTGCAGGTTGTGATCTGAATAAGAAAAGCAAAGACACCTCACAGAATGTAGAAATTGCTGATTGGAGTTGTACTTCTCCTACGAATGTCAAAGAAATTGAACGCTTTGCGCAACAGGAATATAACAACATTTTAGATCGTCGTTTAAAAGCAACAGATCAGTATGAGTCAGATTTAAAATTACTTTCCCAAATCAACTCATCGCTTAGATTTGAACTCAAGTCGATTACAACAACGAGTGATCCTTCAAATGCAACAAACAAATTGACGTGTTCAAGCCAGTTGGTTATCCACCTGCCGAAGGGGCTTCAACGTCGTGCTGAAAATGCATACCTTGAAAAACCTTGCGAATACGAATGTGAACATGACGAAGGTAGTTATACGCTCCAACATTGGATTAATGATGTTCATGGCAATATCAGTTATGGGCAAGATAAGCTCACAGGCACTTTGAATTATGAGATTACCAAGACGGATAAAGAAGGTTTAATGCTGAGTGTGCAACCTGATAATGCATTGTTAGATATTGCTGCAAGTATGACGAGATATGCTGTTCAATTTGAAGCATTTCGTAAAGCAAATCAGAATGAATCAAAAGCTTACGAAGAGTATGAGGCTGTTCAACAAAAACAAAAGGCCTTGGCACTCAAAGCTATGCAATTGAGAAAATCTGATTTAGATAAAGAGCAAGCAAGAGCTGTCGAGCGACTTAATTTAACTTGGGATAATTTGAGCGGCGAACAAAAAGAGCAGCTAAAGAGCGATCAAACTGAATGGTTCGAACGTCGTGACGTGGACTGTAAAGTGGTCTCTCAAAAGTCAATTGAAAGTATCCCAGAAAAAGAACGCGAAACTTATCAGCAACATTATCAATATTGGGACAATGAAATGAATCAAATGAATGTTGAGATGCAATATTCTAAATGTTTCATTCAAAAGACCAATGAGAGAATTGTGTACCTAAACAATGTGTTTAATTAATTCATTACAATATAGCAAAAGGGCGAATTGATTCGCTCTTTTTTTATCGGCATGCTTAGGTATACAGAATATATGTGGAAGCGATATGCGTATTAGTGTGATTGGAGCAGGGCGCGTAGCTCATCATTTGGCTCAGGTATTGAGTCAGCATCATGAGATTGTCCAAGTGTTTAGTCGAGAGCAATCTAAAGCCAATTTGTTGGCGGCTTTAGTAAGAGCTAGACCATGCAATGCAATTGAAGATCTCGAAGACACTGTTGATATTGCATTATTGGTGGTGAGTGATAAGGCAATTGAAGAAGTTGCTGAAAAAGTTGCAAAACAGCTTCCTCAGGCTTTAATTGTACATACGTCTGGCAGTACCCATATCTCTAAAATCACGCAATATCATGAGCGTGCAGGTGTGTTCTATCCACTACAAACCTTTAGCTTTGAAAGTCAAATTGATTGGTTGAGTACGCCAATATTTGTTGAAGCGATGAGCGACCAGGATTTAGCATCCTTGACTCAAATGGCAAAAGAGTTGAGTCAAAAGGTTTATCAATATGACTCAACACAGCGCTTGAGTTTGCATTTAGCAGCTGTCTTCGCGTGTAACTTTACCAACTACTGCTATGACGTCGCTAAGCAGCTCGTAGATGCACAAAAAGTCGATTTTAATTTATTGTACCCATTGATTTTGGAAACTGCGAAAAAAGCGACTTTAAATCCCCCAAAACAGGTGCAAACTGGTCCAGCGATGCGTGGTGATCAAAACATTATCCATATGCATCAAGAGATGCTGGCGCAGGCTGGACGTACGGATTTAAGCCAAGTGTATAGTGTGGTGAGTGATCAAATTTATAAAAGACAATCAGAATAAAAAAACAGGACTTAAGTCCTGTTTTTTTATTATTGAATCTTTTTAAATAAGAAGTCGTTAATTTTATGGCCTTCTTCAATTCCACGACGTTCAAACTTAGTTTGAGGACGCCAGTCAGGACGAGGATAACTGTTACCTTTACCCGCCATATTTTCTAAACGAGGGCGGTTATCTAATACATCTAACATCCATTCTGCATAGGGTTCCCAATCGGTCGCAGCATGGAATGTTCCACCCATTTCAAGTTTTTCTTCAACTAAAGGCATACGATCGTGTGAGACGAAGCGACGTTTATGGTGACGTTTTTTCTGCCAAGGATCGGGGAAATAAAGTTGAATTGCATTGATACTGTTATCTGGCATTTCACGCAAAACTTGAATTGCATCCGCATCAAGTAAACGTAAGTTTGTCAAACCAGCCATACCCGCTTCATATACACATTGTGCAATGCCGGGAACATGTACTTCGATGCCGACATAATTGCGTTCAGGATTGGCTTTTGCCATAAGTACAAGAGAGCGCCCCATACCGAAACCGATTTCAACCGTCAATGGACGTTCAGGATGCTCAAATTGCTGACGTAAATCACCAACAGGATATTCCAAAATTAAGTGACCATATTGTTCAAGCGCAGTTCGTTGAGAAGTATTCAACGGAGATGAACGGCGCATAAATGTGACAATTTCGCGATGCTCGTTCAAGTTGTCTAATTCTACAACTTGCGGGTCTAATTGATCGTTCGACATAACTTTGGCAAATGAGAAAAAATTCGAATGCGGTATTTTAAGACCTGAGTCTCCTAAGTCAAACCTTTTTCTACCTGAAAGCACTACGTAGCTATCAATGATTTGTCGATCTATTCATGGACTTTTTCAAAATGTCATGAATTGTTCATCTACTTGTCATGCCTGTACACTAGGCTTGGAAAATAATATGAACAATGAATAAGACTTAAAATGAATAAAATAACGCTAAATAAATGGGTGTTCAATAAACTCACATTATCTTTATGTTTGATCGGATTTAGTTCAACGCCGTATGCTGAACTCATGATCAGCCAGTATGTGGATGGTAATAACAACAAGAAAGGTATTGAACTATACAATCCAGATGGAGGTGTTGTTGATTTATCCGCGTATCAATTAAAAATATTTCCGAATGGTCTAACCACCGCGAATTTGACGGTTAAGCTGCAAGGAACTTTAACAGCTCAGCAGCACTTTTTAATTGGACATTCAAATTTAAAAACTGAATTGGGTGAAGCAGTTCAGCAAACTGCTAACCTATCATTTAATGGCGATGATGCAATTGTTCTCTATAAAAACAATGTGGCTGTCGACCGTTTTGGTGCGATTGGAATACAGCAAAACTGGGCAACCGGTTTAAGCTTTGAACGTACAAAGAAAACACATGATGTCGTTTCGATAGATCCATCTGCACCCTTTGAAATTCAAAAAGAGTGGGCTAAATGGTCGGATCGCAATGCTTTTAACCAGTATTTAGCGATTAGTACAAATGAACCAATAGAGCCATCTCCGACGACTCTAAGTTGTAACTCTGCGAATACACCTATCGCTGAACTCTCACAAGCAGCTAAGAATCAAAACTATACTGTGAAGGGGGTGATTACTGCGGATTATCGTTATGCGAATGGATTCTCAGGTTTCTATATCCAAACCCCTGATGCCAAAGCAAAACCCGATCTAACTAACGCGATTTTTGTATATGCTCCTGCTTCAAGTCCTATAAAAGGAGGAAAAGTCGGAGAAGAAGTCGTTCTTAAAGGTCGATTAACTGAATATCAAAATCAGTTACAGATTGATAATTTATCCGAAAATATTTTAACTTGTAATCAAGCGGCAAGCGCTTGGATAACGCCATTATCAATCGAGTTACCATTTGAGAGTTTAACTAACGCGTCAGGGCATGCGCCAAAGCGTTATCAAGGTATGTTGGTTAAAATCCCTCAAACATTAACGGTAAGTGAAAATTACAATTATGGTCGCTACGGACAACTGTCATTAAGTCTAGGACGTTTGTTTATGCCGACCAATATTTATCCAGCTAAATCAGCAGAAGCAACGGCATTGGCGCAAAAAAATCTTTTGTCCAAAATTGAACTTGATGATGGATATAATGCACAAAATTTAACGCCTACACTGCCAAGTCAGTTTAGTGCTTTAAATACCCTACGTGCAGGTGATCAGTTAAATGCTGTTGAGGGTATTCTAGAATATCGATTTAATTCTTGGCGTATTCAACCTGTACAAGGTCGTACTCAAATCCAAATTAAAGCCAATAACCCGCGGCCACCAATGATTCAGAAAAATTCAAACCAAACCCGTGTCGTGGCTTTCAATGTTTTGAACTATGATAATGGTTTAAATGGTTTTCCAACTGAGCGAGGTGCTAGCAGCAAAGCTGAGTTTGAGAAGCAACATACCAAAATAGTCAGTGCAATGAAAGAAATCGATGCTGATGTATTTGGTTTAATGGAAATTGCGAATAATGGTTATGGTGAAAATAGTGCCATTGCATATTTAACACGAGCACTTGGATCGGAGTGGAAATATATCACTCCGCCAAATTCAAATCGATTAGGTGATGATGCGATTGCTGTTGCGATTATTTACAACAGTAAGCGTGTAAAACCTGTTAACGCTGCTGCAGTGTTTGATGACCAGTCACAAAGAAATCGAGTGACCCTTGCTCAAAGTTTTCAACCAGTGAGTGGCGGTAAAATCTTTACGGTTATTCCGAATCATTTGAAGTCTAAAGGAAGTTGTCCTTCAAATGATCAATCTGCTGATGCGGATCAAGGTGATGGTCAGGGGTGTTGGAATGCGACACGGGTTAAAGCGGTACAACAACTCATGCAGTGGATTGCAAAGAATCCAACGCAAATTACAGGTCATACGAATACGCTCTTGATTGGTGATTTAAATAGTTATGCAAAAGAAGATCCAATTTTGGCTTTAGAGCGTGCTAATTATACGAATGTACTGGCGGACAAGGTTGTAGGGCTCGGTGAACAGGCATATACCTATGTATTTGGTGTCGACAGTAACAAAGCTGGATTTGGTGGAGCAGGTAATTTGGATCATGCTTTAGCTGATGCTTCGCTATTTCCTGCGGTTAAGCGTGCATTTGTATGGCACATCAACGCTGATGAGCCAACGAATCTAGATTATAACGAAGAATTTAAGACTACAGAGCAGAAGTCGCTCTTTTATGCTGATCATGCATTTAGATCATCTGATCATGATCCAGTGATTGTCGACTTAGAGCTCAATAGCTCAACAAATGCTGAGCAGCCACAGCGTGACACTAAGTCAGGTGGTGGTTCGTTGAACTGGCTATCCATTTTAGGATTAAGCCTGTTAGCCTTGGTTGGTTGGAGACGCAGAAACCATTCCTAAAACTTAACAGTAAAAAAGAGCCATTTGGCTCTTTTTTTAAGTATTTGAGATACGTTCTATCAATGTTACGCTCGCTTGGTTTAGACCAATCACACGTACCTGAGTCCCTTGGGCTTCAAATTTAGCCACGACATTCGCTAACATATTGACAGAAGTGATGTCCCAAATATGAGCATAGCTGAGATCTATTTCTACTTGCTTGATATCTTCTTTGAAATCAAAAAATGCATAAAAAATTTCTGCGCTACTGAAAAATATTTGACCTTTCACCGTATAGTAGCGCACGTGATTTTCTAATTCAGATTGAACTTTTACTTCACTCTCGAGTTTATTAATGAGAAATAAGGCTGACAGAACTACACCAATCAATACGCCTAGAGCAAGGTTATGTGTTGCAAGAACAATCACCACGACAGTAAGCATGACAACATTACTTTGCACGGGATGTTTGCGGAAATTTTTTACTGAATCCCAATTAAATGTCGTGAACGCGACCATGATCATAATGGCGACTAAAGCAGCCATAGGAATATAAGCCAACCAATCTTTAAAGAAGACCACGAGACATAGCAAAAAAACACCAGCCACTAATGTCGATAATCTTGTTCTTGCACCTGAGCTGACATTGATGATGGATTGACCGATCATTGCACATCCAGCCATACCCCCCATAAAGCCACTTACCATGTTCGCGATCCCTTGACCGCGACATTCTTGATGACGATCTCCTTCAGACTCAGTCATTTCATCAATCACAGTCGTAGTCATCATGGTCTCAAGCAAACCAACTGTGGCGAGCGTGAGAGAGTACGGTAAAATAATAAGTAAAGTGTCGAGATTGAATGGAATTTCAGGAACTAAAAATACAGGCAAGGTATCTGGGAATGCACCTAAATCACTAACTGTTCTCATGTCAGCGCCAAGTAGAAGTGCCAATACACTGAGTACAATAATACACACTAATGGCGATGGTATGATTTTTCCGATTTTGGGTAAATAGGGAAATGCGTAAATGACCAATAAACCAATCGCTAAAAATATATAGCCTAAGCTTTTCATTTGAGCAATTTCTGGAAATTGAGCGATAAAAATGAGAATCGCTAAAGCATTTAAGAAACCATAGACCACTGACTGGGAAACAAAACGCATGAGTTTTGCGACTTTGAGATATCCAGCGATAATTTGAATTACACCTGTCAGAATCGTAGCTGCCAATAAATATTGTAATCCGTGTTCTTTAACAAGAGTGATCATCAGCAGCGCCATCGCACCTGTAGCAGCCGAAATCATAGCAGTCCTACCACCAAAGAAGGCGATCGTAACAGCTATACAGAATGAGGCATACAGACCTACCTGAGGATCAACGCCAGCTATCGCCGAAAATGCGATAGACTCTGGAATCAAAGCTAAGCCTACGACTAAGCCTGCAAGTACGTCAGTTCGAATGTTAGAAAACCACTGATCTTTCTTTAAATAAATCACAATTTGCCTTTCACAAAGATGTAGCAGCGCTATGGTAAAACATCACACAAATAAAAGCTGAAAAAAGCTTGAAAATTAATTCAATCTGCACAATATTCATAAGGAGATCATCGATGTTTACGCTTGCTTGCAATTTAAAAAACAGTTCTTATTGAAAAAAAGCGTGAAGCAATTTAAAAATGATAGTAGTTAGATAACAAGGAAAAAGTATGAAGTTGTATTATTCGCCAGGTGCATGTTCACTCGCAGCGCATATTATTTTAAATGAAATTAATGTTGATTTTGATTTGGTTCGTGTTGATCTTAAAACTCATACCACTGAAAAAGGCGAAGATTACTTCGCAATTAATCCTAAAGGCTATGTGCCGGCGCTAGAAATTAATCCTGGCTTAATTTTAACGGAAAATGTCGCAATTTTACCATTTTTGGCACAGCATGATCCTGCTCAAGATTTAATCCCACCTTCTGGATTAGGTCGAGCAAAAGTATTAGAGTGGCTTGGTTATCTAAATTCTGAATTACACGATGCTTATGCAGTGTTTTTCGGTGCACCGCTCACGGACGATGCTAAACAAAAAGCGTATGCCGAAGTTGATCGTTTACTGACATTCATTGATAAAACAATTGGTGAATCTAATAATGATTATTTGGTAGATGATAATTTTGGACCTGCAGATGCGTACTTATTTGTACTCACCAATTGGTCTAATCATATTGAACATGACTTGAGTCCTTATAAAAATATTATTCATATACGCAATAAAGTTGCAGAGCGTCAGTCTGTACAGATTGCGATGCGAGATGAAGGATTGATTCCTTAACAGGTAAGGTTTCGTTCCGTTTGTTTCGAGAAAGAGCCGAAAGGCTCTTTTTTTACTCTAAAATTTTCAGAGTAATTTCACAAAGATTATTTAGAAATAGAGAGCATTAAAAAGACAAATTTTTCATCATAATTCGTTTCAGATTCAGTGGTAATCCATTAAATAAGATATCGTTATTCATGATATTTTTTGAACTAAACATTATTTAAGTCGCTGATTTAAATATGATATTTATATTTTGTATTTAAATCGTTGGACTAAAAAATGAGTTTGAAATTATATTCTTACAACGAATCAGGTAACAGTTATAAAGTACGTCTGTTAGCAGCATTATTGAAAGTTGATCTTGAAATTGTAGAACTAGATTATTTCAGTGATGAACAGCATAGTGAGAAATTTTTAAAAATTAATCCAAAAGGCGAAGTGCCAGCATTAGTAGATGGCGATATTGTTTTAACTGATTCTGCCGCAATTTTGGTGTATTTAGCAGGTAAATATTCAGATAAAAACACATGGTGGTCTGAGGATTTAGTAGAACAAGCTAAAATTGTAGATTGGCTTGCTTTTGCTGCCAGTTGGGTTCAATACGGGGTTTTCACGGCACGCGCGATATTGTCTTTCAAAGGTCCATACAATGGTTTGGGATTAGAAAGTACTGAGCAAACACTTAAAGAGGCGAAAATACGTGGTCACAAATCTTTGGCTATTTTAGATGGTGTGCTCAAAGACCGTGAATGGTTAGCGAATAATAGACCAACTATTGCGGATATCGCAGTGTTTGTCTATGTCGCGTTAGCACCTATGGGTGATATTTCTCTAGAGCCTTATCCAAATGTACGCGCTTGGATTGAAAGAATAAAAAATTTACCTAACTTTATCAAAATTGATGGATTGGATGATCCTTTGTATCGTCGAGTGAGTTAAGAAAAAACCCACTTTAAAAAGTGGGTTTTTTTTTATTTAAAAAAGTATCCAGTTTCTGGAGAGCTTGCATTTGCCATACGTTTGCGTGGCATACGACCAGCAAGATAAGCCTCGCGTCCAGCTTCAACGGCTTTTTTCATAGCAGAAGCCATTAGAATCGGATTCTGTGCAGCAGCAATTGCAGTGTTCATGAGTACGCCATCACAACCTAATTCCATCGCAATAGCAGCATCACTAGCTGTACCAACCCCAGCATCCACCAATACAGGGACTTTGGCATTTTCTTTGATGATAGAAATGGTATGTGGATTAAGAATACCTAAACCAGAACCAATTAAACTTCCCAAAGGCATAATAGCGACACAGCCCATACTCTCAAGTTCTTGCGCGACGATAGGATCATCAGAGGTATAAACCATGATTTCAAAACCATCATCGATCAATGTTCTTGCAGCTTTTAAGGTTTCAGTAATATTAGGATAAAGCGTTTTTTCATCACCTAATACTTCAAGCTTGACTAAATTGTGACCATCTAAAAGTTCACGTGCGAGCATACAAGTGCGAATGGCACTATTGGCATCAAAGCAACCAGCTGTATTGGGAAGAATGGTGTATTTTTCCGGTGGAATCACTGAGAGTAGGTTAGGTTGATCTGGATTTTGACCAATGTTTACGCGACGGATTGCAACAGTAACGATCTCAGCACCACTGGCTTGGATTGCTAAGTCAGTTTCCTGCATATCCTTATATTTTCCAGTGCCCACTAATAGTCGTGAACTAAATGAACGTGATCCTATGATCAACGGACTATCTTCCATATTTACTCCGAGTTAACCACCGCCAACAGCATGAATTATTTCTATACGGTCAGCATCTGAAATAGGGGTATCTGCTAGTTTACTTTTTGAAATGATCATTTCATTTTTTTCAACAGCAAATCGTTTACCTTCTAGCGATAATTCTTGAACCAGTTCTAATAAGTTTTGGCATTGCGTTTGAATCGACTCGCCATTTAAAAAAATATTCATCAGATGACCTTCAAATTAATGTTGAATTTTGAATGCTTGCCATGCTAAAAGTAGCCAGCCAATAATCATCAATGCTCCACCAAGAGGTGTAATTGCCCCTAACCCGCGCGGGAGCCCTAAAGCCATGAGATATAGAGATCCACAAAATAAAATGATACCGAACTGGATGAAGATAAAGCTGAATTGAGTTGAAAAGTTTGGAATTATTTTTGGTATGAGTGCGAGTATTAATAATCCAATTGCATGATAAAAGAAATAATCAGTTGCAGTCTGCCACCATGTCAGTTGGGCTTCGGTTGCACGAGCTTTAAGGCCATGAGCGCCGAAAGCACCTAGCATTACGGCAAGCGCTAAATTAATGGCTGATATTGAGATCCACATCAGGTTATTCCCAATCGAAAATTGCGTCATACGATAGCATACATGACGTACGATTTTTTTAAACTTGCATAGCGTAAATACAAAAAAAGAGCTTATAGCTCTTTTTTTGTAATCGTATTAATTTGATGACATGGCGATCTTGATCTTGTCCATGGCATTTTTTTCAAGCTGGCGAATACGTTCAGCGGAAACATTATATTCGGCTGCTAGTTCATGCAACGTAGACTTATCATCATCTAACCAGCGGCGCTGTAAAATATTGCGTGAACGATCATCCAGCTGATCCATTGCTTCATGTAAAGCAGAGGTGCTCTGTGATTCATAATCTTCTTCCTCTGCTAAACGAGCAGGGTCATAACGATTATCCTCTAAGTAAAGCGCAGGAGCGACATGAACTGAGCTTTCATCATCTTCATCGGATTGAGCTTCGAAGGCTGCGTCATAAGCTGTTAAACGACCTTCCATTTCAAGAACTTGTTCAGCTGTTACATTTAAATCAGCCGCAATAGATTGTGCTTCCTCGAGCGTTAATTTCTTGCTCGATTTTTTTAAGCTTCTTAAGTTGAAGAACAGTTTACGTTGAGCTTTAGTTGTCGCAATTTTAACAATACGCCAGTTACGAATCACATATTCGTGGATTTCAGCTTTAATCCAATGTACTGCAAAAGAAACTAAGCGTACTCCCATATTGGGATCGAAGCGTTTTACGGCTTTCATCAAGCCTAAATTACCTTCTTGGATTAAATCGCCTTGAGGTAAGCCGTAACCTGCGTAACTGCGGGCAATATGCACAACAAAACGAAGGTGGGACATCACCAGCATTTTAGCTGCGTCTAGATCTTGGTCATAAAAATAACGTTCAGCTAACTCTTTTTCTTGTTCAGCTGTCAAAATAGGGATCTGGTTTACAGTACTAATGTAAGCACCTAAATTGACCCCGGGCGCAGACAATGACAGGGGCATCAATTGATTGCTGCTGTCAGTCATGAGTACTCCTTATAGGAAAATAGTTTAAAAAACCAATTACATTCATCTTAATCCTTATAGCATACAGAATTAAGCGAATTTGGGTAGTGAAATGTAAATTTAAATACAATATTTATCCATGATTAATTTAGATGAAAACACCTAAGATTCAATCACGTAATGAAATTCAGAATCCGAAACTTGTTTAAATGCGCATGTCAATTTATGTAGCTGACAATAACGTTGAATATCGATTTGACTGTTCGGATCTGAAGCTTTTAATAAAAATTGCTGAGGTGCACTATTTTGTTTCATCGATTTCTTAAGTAGCAGTAAAGGTAAAGGGCAAGGTTTACCCATCGCATCGATTAACACTTGAGACATAGTAAAACACGAGATTGAATAATAAAGTTGGTCATTATTCTAGCAAAAGTGTGACTTAAGAATAAAATTAAATGATTTAGATGAACTGTTCAAATAAAGTGCAATTTTTGCACTAAATTTGTGTGATTAATATACAAGTTTTAGTTAGATAATTAGCTAAAATTTTTCTATTAATTGTGTTGTACCCATGTTAAGCTCAATGCGTACTTAAGGATTGCGTAGAGAAATTTGTTCTCTAAGCCTTATTTATAATGGATATAACCGGGATTTTGTTAATAGTTTTACAGAATGATTACAAGCTTTGAAATAAAAAATGTTTTAAAATTTGTTTGCTCTGCTGTTTGCAACACCGGGTGGTCCCTTTTCTTACCAACTGAGGATTAACTTATGACAGCTCGCGAACAAGGCGTTGTTAAGTGGTTTAACGATACTAAAGGTTTTGGCTTTATTCAACGCGCAGGCGGTGATGACGTATTCGTTCATTTCCGTGCTATTCAAGGTGAAGGCCACCGTTCACTTCGTGACGGTCAACGCGTAGAATTCAGCGTTGTACAAGGTCAAAAAGGTTTTCAAGCTGAAGAAGTTCAGCCTTTAGACTAATCCTACTTTTCACTGAAAATTAGGTTGCGCTCCAATTTTGATAAATTGGGGCGTTTTTTGTTTATACTATAGACCATTATCAAATATTGATTGTAGAGCCCCTTATATGTCATCAGGTTTCGAAACCCTTAATTTACATCCGCAACTTAAGCAAGCGATTGATGCTTTAGGGTTTAATGAAATGACCCCCATTCAACAGAAAGTATTGAAATATACGTTGGTAGGGCATGATGCAATTGGACGTGCACAAACAGGCACAGGAAAAACCGCAGCATTCTTAATTAGTGTTATTAATGATTTATTGAACAATCCGATACAAACACAGCGTTATCGTGGTGAACCCCGTGCTCTAATTATGGCACCAACGCGTGAGCTTGCGATTCAAATTGAAAACGATGCACGTGATCTGACTAAGTTTACCGACTTAAATGTTGTGACTTTGGTGGGTGGTGTAGACTTCGATAAGCAAAAAAAACAACTGGATGAAAATTTCGTAGATATTCTTGTCGCGACACCAGGTCGTTTGATTGATTTTACTGAACAAAAAGAAATTTGGTTGGATCAAATTGAATTTTTAGTCATTGATGAGGCAGATCGTTTACTGGATATGGGATTTATTCCTTCTGTTAAACGCATTGTGCGATTCTCTCCACGCAAAGAACAACGTCAAACTTTAATGTTCTCTGCTACGTTTAGTTATGATGTACTCAATCTTGCTCAACAATGGTTATTTGAACCTGTTACTGTCGAAATTGAGCCTGAGAAAAAAACCAATGCTGACGTAGAGCAACGTGTTTATGTGGTTGGGAAATCAGATAAATACAAATTGCTTCAAGAAATATTGCGTGATGAGCCAATTGAAAAAGTCATGATATTTGCAAACCGCCGTGATCAGGTCCGTAAGCTGTATGATCATCTTAAGCATGATGGTTACAAAGTAGTGATGTTATCTGGTGAAATCGCGCAAGATAAACGTTTAAAGATGTTGGATCAGTTTAAAAATGGCAAACACAACATTATGATCGCAACTGATGTGGCTGGTCGAGGTATTCATGTGGATGGTGTGTCACACGTGATTAATTTTACTCTGCCTGAGCAGTCTGATGATTATGTACACCGTATAGGTCGTACAGGTCGAGCAGGAACAAGAGGGGTGAGTATCAGTTTCTTGTCAGAAGATGATGCTTTTTATTTACCTGAGATAGAAAAAGCGATTGGTCAAAAGATTCCATTGACACGTTTAGATGGTTATTGCTAATTGCTCAATAAAAAAAAGTCCCATCAAAGGGACTTTTTTTATAGGAAATTTTAGCGGGATGAATTACAGCTGAAGGTGATTGTTGTTTGGTAGTCAGTGTCTTTTTCGATTGTATTTTTAGTGCCGATCACAGAGCCAAGAACTGATGAAGCTGCAGTAATGAGTTTACCAGTCTGTTCATCCACAACACCTTTTAGTGCGCCGTTATATTCAGTTTTTTCGTCAATTAAGACAGGCGCAGAATTCTTACCACAAGTTTTGTTCGCGGCAGAAATTGCATTATTTTTTGCAAGAACTTGGGTTTTGCCTAATCCTGACACTTCATATTGATTGTTTGGTTTTTGAATAGCAAGTGTTTCAGTAGGTGTTGATGCACAAGCACTCAGGAGAATTGTTGCAGTAGCTACAGAAGCCAATGTCATTAATTTTTTCATTTTATTTTTCCTCTAGCGTTGCAATATTAAGTTTGGAGCTCAGTCATGTATGCTAGGGCTTAAATTCCAAAGAATTAAGCATGTTTTGTATCGATTTTGAAGTGAAATACCTGATTTCTGTTTGATTGTAATCATGCTGGATGTCTCGTGTATAAGTATAACTGTAGAGTAGTTTTCAATGTTTATGCTAAGCTTAAGTACATAGTGTTAGTTTAAAGATTAGTCTTCAAATGTCAGATCAATTTTCTCAAGTAGTGCATGACAATATTCATCAGCGTCAATCCGTTGGTCATTTGGTAGAACCTCATCCTAACGCAGAACAATTAGAATTAGCTTTTAAAGCCGCTTTAACCGCGCCTGATCATCATCGTCTGAAACCGACACAATTTATTATTGTGAAAGGAGAGCAACGAGAAGCATTTGGAGTTTTACTCAGTGAAGCAGTAGCAGACCTTGGTGAAACTGATTCAATTCAAATTGAACGCGCACGTCAGCATCCTATGCGTGCACCTATGCTGATTATCGCTGTAACACGATTTCATGATCATGCGAAAGTTCCATATTTTGAACAAACTTTAAGTTCAGGTGCTGCAATACAAAATCTTTTGCTCAGTTTACAAGCTCAGGGTTTCAATACCATGTGGCGCAGTGGTGCTGTTGTGGAGTCGGATCTATTTAAAAGAAAGTTAGGGCTACAAACGCATGATTTAATTTCAGGTATCATTTATGTAGGGACTGCTTTTAAGGCGATTGCACCACGCGCTGAGATTGAAACAGATGCATTCGTCAGTTTTTGGCAGCCGTAATTGCAACATTGCAAATTTAACGATTAGAAAAAGAATGTTTAGGATTTAAAAGAATGTCGGAATTAAAGTTTTCAGATTTGGTCGAGCCAGTTGCAATTGATCATAAAACAGCCTTGCGTGTTACGATTCTTGGTGGTGGTAGTTTTGGTACAGCCATGGCGAATACGGCAGTGCGAAATGGTTGTGACACCATGATTTGGATTCGTGATGAGGAAATTGCGAATGAAATCAATCGAACACATGTTAATTCAAGATATTTGCCGGATTACAACCTTGAGCCAGCATTAAAAGCAGAATCCAATCTTGAAAAGGCTGTTCGAGATCGAGACATTATTTTGGTCGCTATTCCGAGCCATTCATTCCGAGATGTACTCAAACAGATCAAGCCCTTTATCACTGCTCAGGCGGTTGTATCACTCACAAAAGGGATCGAAGCTAAAACCTTTAGTTTCATGAGTGATATTATTCGTGAAGAGCTTCCAGAAGTGCCTTATGGCGTCCTTTCGGGCCCAAATTTAGCGAAAGAAATTATGTCAGGAATGCCTGCTGGAACAGTGATTGCCAGCCATTCTGAATTGGTGAGATATGCAGTGCAGCAAGCATTACACAGTGCACTATTTCGTGTATTTGGAAGCGATGATGTACATGGCGTGGAGCTTGGAGGCGCACTTAAAAATATCTATGCTGTCGCAATGGGGATGGCTGCAGCCTACAACGTTGGCGAAAATACCAAAAGTATGATTTTGACACGTGCGTTGGCGGAAATGAGTCGCTTTGCTGTACAGCTAGGCGCAAATCCACTGACATTCTTAGGTTTGTCTGGTGTTGGCGATTTATTCGCAACGTGTAATAGTCCTTTAAGTCGAAATTATCAAGTTGGATTTGCTTTAGGTTCAGGTAAAACCTTAGAGCAGGCAACGACGGAACTGGGGCAAACGGCTGAAGGGATTAATACCATTGTGCAAGTGAATGCAAGAGCCAAAGAGCTTGATGTCTATATGCCAATCACCACAGCACTTTATGAAGTGATTTATGAAGGTGCACCACCATTACATATTGCATTATCTTTGATGAAGAATGGTCATCGAAGTGATGTTGAATTCGTATTGCCGCATCATAAAGTTTAAGATTAATGAATGGTTTATCATCATTGTCATAATGTTTAGATATGATGGATGACACATGGTTTAGGGAAAACAAATGCAACTCACTTTAGTTCGTCATGGTGAAGCCGCTCCACCAATTAATGGTAATGACTCGAAACGACCACTGACTGAGCGGGGTCATATTCAAGCTGAACAAACTGCGCACTTTTTAAAAGACGTAGTAGCACCTGATATATTTGTAGTGAGTACTTTGCTCAGGGCGCAGGAAACTTTAAAACATATACAGCAACTCTTTCCAAATGTTGAAGTTTTAGTATGTGATAAAATTAAACCTGACGATGATGCTAAAGTTGCAGTTGAGTGGTTATCTCAACTACCTTTTGAGAATATTGTGGTTGTATGTCATATGAATGTTGTGGCATATATTGAAGAAATTATTACGTCTGAATTTTTTAATCCTTTTTCGCTTGCTGAAGCGCGGATTTATGATCAGACAGTCATTGCTGCGGGACTTTCCACAAAATTAAAACATTTTGTACCGTCAGCTTAATAACCATAAGTGTTTAATGAATAAAACGGCAGAATAAAATTAATGTTGTATTTATGGATGCCAGTGTCGAATGGGGTTTGGCTCTGGTCAAATGGTGAAAATTGGAATTCATCAACAACGCTAGAAGAGTTGATTCAAGATACTCAACCGTATCATGGACAAGAAGCTGTTGTATTCTTTTCAAGCCATGATGTACAAATTATTCAACAAAATATGCCCAAAGCTCAATTCAAGCAAATTGGAAGCGAAGGCGCTAAATATTTACTTGAAGAATATACCATTCACTCCATTGATCAGATGAAAGTGCTTACTCAATTTGAGGCACCAGACCAATTGTCAGTAATGGGGATCAGTCAATACCAAGTCCAAACAATGCAACATGCTCTGAACTTGATTCCGGTGAAAGTGGTTGCGCTATTACCCGATTTTTTGGTCTTACCAGTGCCAGAACAGGGGCAAACTATTTTAGCTAATATTCATGGGCATTTATTGGCGAGAACAGGATCAAATCAAGGTTTTGCGATTGATGATTTAGCATTGTTTTTGGATCTATTGCCAAAGCCTATACATATTTTGCATGATCGGTTAAATGATGATCAGATGATGAGTTTGATTCATGCAACGGAACAAAATGAGCGGGAAAGCTTTAATTATGTATTTAAAGCTGAAAAAAAATTAAAGAATCATCCATTCAATGTTTTGCCTAAAGCAAAAAACACAGAGGGTGGAATCTCAGGCTATTGGAAAGCATGTGCAGCACTGCTTGTGGGCTTGCTTGTAGTGCAATTCAGTTATGATTTAGTGCGTTGGGTAAAGTTAAAAAAAGTATCTGATCAAACGGCTTTGGTTGCGGTAGAGCAATATCAATCTTGGTTTGGACCCAATAGTCGTCTCAATGAGCAAAATTTGCGAAGCCAATTTGAAAGTAATTTGCGGATGAGTAAACCTGCAAATACTGAGGTCTTACAGTTAATCAGCCGTGTAGGTCCGATTTTAATGCAACATCAAATTATCGCAAATCGTGTTTCTTATGAAGCATCTGGTTTAAGTATGGATTTGGTGGCGGACTCATCCGAAAAATTACAAAATCTAATTCAGCAAATGAATCAGCAAGGCTTCAAAGCTGAACTTGGGAATGTGCAAACTCAGGATAAAATGGTCGTTGGTTTGGTGAAAGTACAATAATGAAAACTTTAGAAAAATTTCAAAATCAATTTGATCAATTATTTGAAAAGATTGATGACTATTTATCGTCATTGAGTGTGCGTGAGCGTGTACTTGTCATCGCTGCAACGATTATCGTTGTCGTCGCATTGATTGGATCTGCTTTGTGGAAAATGCACGAAGCAGCAGATAATCAGCAAAAAAGATTGAATGAACTGAAAGACACATTGGTGTGGATGCAATCCAATGTGATGACAATGAAATCTTCAACAGATTTGAGCCTAACACCTTCGGATAAAATTCAGCGTGTGGCACAACAAGCAGGATTATCTGTGGTCACACAACCAAGCGATAATAAATTAATGATCAGTGCTGAGCATGAAAACTACGCGATCCTCGCAAATTTTCTTACCCAATTGGTTCAAATGGGTTTAAGTGTTGAAAAATTGGAACTTATTAAGTCTGGAGCTGCGATTAAATTAACAGCATCAGTACAGTAAGTGGTGAAAATAAACCTATGACAGGCATAGCGTTTTGGGCATACTCAGCCTATAATGTGGCAACTTAAAAAACCGCAGTTTTTGAGATATGTTATATTCGCTTGCTCGTCCATTTCTATTTTCATTGGCGCCTGAGCGTGCACATGATTTGACATTATCAATGCTTAAATCGACATACAAGTTTGGCATAATGCGTCAAAAAATAGACCCAAAGCCAGTGACTTGTATGGGTATTCAATTTCCAAACCCAGTTGGTTTGGCTGCAGGTTTAGATAAAAATGGTGCATATATTGATGCACTTGCGAGTTTAGGTTTTGGTTTTATCGAAATTGGAACCATTACCCCTCGACCTCAGTCTGGTAATCCTCAACCGCGTTTATTCCGCCTTCCAGAGGCTCAAGCGATTATTAATCGTATGGGTTTTAATAATGATGGTGTAGATCAGCTGATTGAGAATGTTAAAGCAGCAAATTATAAAGGTGTATTAGGCATCAATATCGGTAAGAACGCCGATACAGCAGTTGAAGATGCTGTAACTGATTATCTAATTTGTTTAGAAAAAGTTTATAATTATGCATCTTATATTACTGTTAATATTTCATCTCCGAATACCAAGAACTTACGTAGTTTACAAAGTGGACATGCATTAACAGAACTTCTTGAAACTTTAAAAAATCGTCAACTTGAACTTGCTGAACAATATCAACACTATGTTCCACTGGTATTAAAGGTTGCCCCAGATTTAACTGAGTCAGATATTGAATTTATTGCATCTCAATTAATTCAATTTAAAATTGATGGTCTGATTGTGACCAATACGACTTTGTCACGTGAGGGTGTAGAAAATTTAGCGCATGGTGATGAAGCAGGTGGTTTATCTGGTGCGCCTGTATTTGAAAAAAGTACACAATGTCTATCTGCATTTTCAAAATTACTTCAAGGTCAAATCCCATTGATTGGTGTTGGTGGTATTCTTAGTGGTGATCAAGCCGCGACTAAACAGCAAACGGGTGCGCAATTGGTTCAAATTTACAGTGGTCTAATTTATACAGGGCCAAAACTGATTAAAGATTGCGTACAAGCTATGACCTAATCTATGAATACCATCGATATCTTTATACTGATTATTCTGCTCATTGGAGGGCTTAACGGTTTGCGTCAAGGATTCGTTAAAGCCTTTGCGAACTTGGTAGGATGGATTTTTGCACTCATTATGGGTGCAAAATTTGCGGGTCAAATTGCGCCTTCAATGTCCGCACTCAGTCAAGATCCTGTGGTTCAAAAAATAGCGGCATTTGCTTTTATTGTTCTGATTATTGTTGTGTTGACTTGGATCGTCACTGCAATATTAAATCGGTTGCTGAAAAGCTTAAAGCTTGGTCCATTAAATCGATTGGCAGGTGGTGCATTTGGCACCTTTAAAGGTCTCTTAATCGTCCTCATTACTATGCAAGGGATTGGTTCATTTGTAGAGAGCTCTCCACATTGGAAACAATCTAAGTTTATTCAAACTTTATTGCCTTACGCGCCTTTAGCGACTGAGTACACCAAAGAGACAGCGTCAAAAGCTTTAAGTCATATGAAATCAGAAGAGTCGAATCAATCATCAGATTCTTCTCGTCAATCATCTTCTGAACAAGATGATTCGTCATCTCATTCAACGAATAATCCTTTTTATTAATCCTAGCTTGTCTGCGAGGTTGCTATGTGTGGAGTTGTTGGTATAGCTGGTAAATCACCTGTTAACCAAATGTTGTTTGATGCATTAACGATGTTACAACATCGTGGACAAGATGCTGCAGGGATTGTGACATGCCATAATGGTCGTCTCTTTTTGAGAAAAGACAATGGCATGGTGCGTGACGTATTTCATACACGTCATATGCGTGCATTGTTAGGTAATTACGGAATTGGTCATGTGCGATATCCAACAGCTGGCTCATCGAGTAGCGCTGAAGCACAACCATTTTACGTAAACTCTCCTTATGGTATTACTTTAGCGCACAATGGTAATTTAACCAATGCTGACGAGATTCATGATGATCTGTTTAAAACAGATTTACGTCACATGAATACTGATTCAGATTCAGAAGTGTTATTAAACGTTTTTGCACATGAATTACAAAAACGCGGCAAACTTACACCAACTGCGGATGATATTTTCCATGTAGTCACTCGTGTGCATGAGCGTTGTAAAGGTGGTTATGCTGTTGTTGCGATGATCACAGGTCATGGTTTAGTTGGCTTCCGTGATCCAAATGGTATTCGACCTTTAATTTTGGGATCGCGTGATACCGATGATGGTGTTGAATATATTCTTGCTTCCGAATCAGTTGCTTTAACAGCGCTTGGTTTTAAAGTTGAACGTGATGTGATGCCAGGTGAAGCAATTTTTATTGATGATGCCGGTAATCTATTCACGAAGCAATGTGCGGCTAACCCACACCATAGCCCATGTATTTTTGAGTATGTTTATTTTGCTCGTCCAGATGCCATCATTGATGGAATTTCGGTATACAAAGCACGTTTGAAAATGGGTGAGAAGTTGGCGCAGAAAATCCTGCGTGAATGGAGTGAGGACCATGACATTGATGTTGTCATTCCTATTCCAGATACTTCGCGTACATCCGCTTTAGAACTTGCCAATACACTCGGTGTGAAATTCCGTGAAGGTTTCATGAAAAACCGTTATATCGGTCGTACCTTCATTATGCCGGGTCAGCAGTTGCGTAAAAAGTCTGTACGTCAAAAGCTCAATCCAGTTGAATTAGAGTTTAAAGATAAGAACGTATTGCTTGTAGATGACTCAATTGTGCGTGGCACAACGTGTAATGAGATTATTCAAATGGCGCGTGACGCCGGTGCTAAAAAAGTTTTCTTTGCATCTGCTGCACCAATGGTGAAATACCCGAATGTCTACGGTATTGATATGCCAGTTAAAAACGAATTAATTGCTTCAAATCGTGATGTTGAAGAAATTCGTGAAATGATTGGTGCTGATCGTTTGATTTTCCAAGATTTGGAAGATTTAAAGCAAGCTGTTCGTACGAAAAAAGTACCTGAGTTAACTGACTTTGACTGCTCAGTATTTGACGGTATTTACGTTGCGGGTAACATTGATGAGTCGTATCTCGATGGTTTAGAGCGCAAGCGTAATGACTCTGCCAAGAAAATCAAAGATGGTTATATCGATCTAAATATTGATGCAGCCTCAGTTGATCTGAGTGGTATTAAAGAAAATTAATTTATAGTTTTCTATTTGAAAAAGCGGGTATTTCCCGCTTTTTTAATTTATGATCACAAGACAATGTAATGAGGAAATTTTACATTGAAAGATGTGAGTGGTTACTTAATTAAAAACAAAAATATGCTGTGGTCATTAAGCGTATGTTTAATTGTTATTGTGCTCGCAATTATCATTTTAAACACGACGCTCGGATTGTTGGTTCATTATATTGATCCTTCTGAGTCCATTTGGTGGCATTTTCTCAGTCCATATATGATGGTGCTATTGATTAGCATTATTGGTGGTTCTGTCGTTTATGAGTTTTATGTCTTCCGCTCTGGTGGTCATACGCTCGCAAAACAATTGAAAGCACGACAACTCACTTTTATTGAAAGTACTCCAGAAGAAAGTACAGCGCTTAGGCTTGCTGAAAAATTAGCACATCGTTTCTCAATTGATACACCTACACTCTATGTCTTACCCGATGAAATAGGGGTTAATGCACTGACTGCGGGTTTTCATCCCAAAGATACTGTGATTATTCTGACTTGGGGGGCGCTACAAAATCTTGATGAGTTAGAGCTTTATGGATTGTTGGGTCATGAATTCCATAAAATTTTATCGGGTGAAACTCGAGAAAATACTCGTCTTAAAATTTTATACAGTGGGTTAATTACCTTTAGCCAATGGGGCAGCAAAATCGCGAAGCAGGGATTTCGACGTAATCGGGATCAATTGAGAGATAGTTTGGAAACAACTTTTGTGGCGATCGGTGGAGTCATATGGTTAATTGGTAGTTTAGGCGTCTTTATTACGCGTCTGATGAAATATATCACTTTGGGTAGTCGAACATTGTATAACGATGCAATGACAAGACGATTATTGAGTAGTAATGCTAATATTCAAACCTTATTGAGAATCTATGTTCATCACGCAGGATCACAGATTCATAGTGAATATTCTGAAGCTATTTCTCATATGTGCTTTGCTAACTCACTTAGTCCTCAAAGTTGGTTGAATATCCAACCTTGTATTCAAGATCGTATATATGAATTAAATCCGAATTTACTTGAGGATATTCAATTAGAAAATTTACAAAAATTACGCAATCAACCACTATTTAGTTTAATGCGTTCTTTAGAGGAATCTATTGCTGAAGAATATAATCCATGGATGTCACCACAGCCACTTCCATTATTAAGATTATCACCGATCAGCTTTGCAATTAAGGATGCCATCAAACCCTTAAATAGTGAAGTTAGACAGCAGATGAAACGTCCAGAACTCATTCAAAGGGCTTTGCAAACTTCGACTGGTGCGCGTGAAGTGATGGTTGCGATTTTAATGATTCGGCAATACCGTGAATTTATTCCTTCTGATGCACCTGTGAGTCGTGCAATTGTCGACTCACTGTTAAATATAGATGGACGAGTGCATATTCAAATTTTTCATGAGGCATGTAAGCAGTTGGGAAATATGCCTGCTACAAGTGCGCGTCAGTTTATTACTAAATTGGCTAAAATTATTCAAGAAGATGGTGAAATTGGACTTTTGGATGCTTTGCTGATTGAAAGGGTGAAGTCTCAACTGGATTTATTGCCAATACATCGTCCAACCTCAATTGAGGATGCTAAGCCGCAAATTGTTAGGCTAATAGATGCGTTATTACATGTTCAGCAGTTAAATACTGCTAATCAGCTTGAAGTTAGAACCCAAATCTTAGAACGAATTTTAACTCGTGATGAAATTGAGTTTTATGAAGAAATTTCAGATGAACCTATCGACTTAGGTGAAATTCTTAATGATATTGCTGGATTGTTGCTGAGAGATCGGTTGAGTATTTTGGGTGTTGCTGAATTATGTTTATGGAATGATCGAATCATTACACAAGATGAGTTAGATGTACTTGAATTATTATATTGGCGACTTGGATTTGAAAGTGATGAAATTGTGGATCAAATGCATAAGAAAAATAGCGTCATTATTGTTTAGCTATCGATGCATTCTGAATTTAAAAGCTGCAAGGATATTAATGCGTAAGAAATGAAATTAAGTTATGATTGTTTGCGGATTAAAAGTTCAGTAAAAGATTAAAAAAGTGGGTAGAATACCCAGCCCTCATGCCAGTCCATCTGTAATGAATGTGAATATGTTAGAGCATCAAAGAAGCCTCTTAGCTGTGATGGGAATCGATATATGGATTCCACAAAATACGGCACAAACACGTCATTACAAACCTTCCTTATATCGCGATCAAGTTGAAGAAAATCATCCAACAGATGTATCTTTTCCTGAATTTGCGCAAGCTCAATCAGAACAGTTCATCACAAAACCAGCTTCACAAGCTGAACAGCTAAATAAACATGATTCTTCGCCTCAGTTAAAAAGTAATCCAGACGGTGTGCAGCTTCCTCGAGAGTTTGTGGAAAATGACAAACAGTCTCAAGATGAGGTTGTTGAGCGTCAACCGCTTGTAATCGATGCTTTTGAAATTCAAGCGATGATCACTAAAACACATACTATTCTGCTAGATGCTACAGTGCTCACCACAGAACAAGAAAACTTATGGGTGAATATCCAGCGTAGTGTGAGTTCACAGTTTTACGATTTAAAATGGCCATTTAATTTCGCACAATTCCAAGATGGAAGAGGTGCTGAAGTATTTATACAGGGTTTTATCGATGCATTATCTGTTGATAAAAAAATATTGAGCTTAGGGTATTTGCCGCATATATCAACGACGCAGCATATGCAGATTGCAAGTTTACAAGACATGATTGAGCAGCCATTGTTAAAACGTCGCTTGTGGAACTTAATTAAAAATTAAATCGATACTGGATCTAAAGAGGGAGTTTTATGAAAAAAAAGGTTGTGGTATTTAGTCAGATAGATCCGAAAATATTAAATCAATTAGAATCGAAATATCAGGTCGTTCAACTTAATCCGAAACAGGGTGACATTAATGAGCAACTTTTAAGAGAAGTTGCGGATGCAGATGGGATGATAGGCGCTGGGCGTCGTTTAAATCAAGACAACTTGAAGACTGCAAAAAAACTTAAAATTATTTCGTCGGTCAGTGTGGGTTACGATAATTACGACGTTGAATATCTAAAACAACAGGGTATTTGGTTGACCAATACGCCTCATGTGTTGACAGAGACGACCGCTGATTTGGCTTTTACCTTATTGATGACAGCGGCTCGTAAAGTGACACATTTAGATTCTTGGACAAAGCAGGGGAATTGGACACGTACCGCCGGTGTAGCACAATTTGGTCAAGATATTTATGGGAAAACGCTCGGTATCATTGGTTTAGGTCATATCGGTGCTGCGATAGCTAGACGTGGTTTTTACGGGTTTAATATGAATATTCAATACCATAACCGGAAGCCATGTATAGAGCGAGCTGAGCCTTTAAAGGCGAAATATTGTGATCTTGATACTTTACTTTCAACGTCTGATTTTATCGTCATTGCAGTCGATTTAAATGAGCAATCGAAAGCGCTAATCGGTCAAGCTCAATTTGAGAAAATGCAAAAACATGCTGTGTTTGTGAATATTGCCAGAGGATCAGTTGTGGATGAGTCGGCCTTGATTGAGGCGCTTGTAAATCACAAAATTTTTGGTGCTGGTTTAGATGTTTATCAGAAAGAGCCGCTCCAAGAATCACCATTGTTTCAATTGGAAAATGTAGTGACATTGCCGCACGTAGGTTCGGCGACAGCAGAAACCAGAATGAAAATGGCAAATCTTGCTTATGATAATCTGGTAAAAGCCTTAGATGGGGATGAGCCTCAATATATTGTGAATAAGTAAAGTCTTTTGAGAATGATAATAAACGTAACAGTTCATCATTAATCTTCACATTATTCAATGTTATAGTCGATGGAGTACACGTTTAGGAATACAGGTTTGAAGAAGATCATTTTGGCTTTATTGATAGCGAGTTCGAGTTTTTCAGCGGTGGCTGATGAACTCTACAGTGCCAATAAAATTCAATTTGAAGTGCCTGATATTAATAGTGGTGTTGGATTTATCGATCAACAAAAAGAAAAAATGATCGGTGAAAAAGTCTATCGTCAAGTACAGCAACAACTTCCAGTGTTAAACAATGTTTGGTTGGAAGATCAATTTATGGCTGTATTCCGAAAAATTATTGCGCAAACACAGTTGGGTCAACCAATTGCTTTGGTGATTGTAAATGATCCACAAATTAATGCCTTTGCTGTACCTGGTGGTTTATTTGCATTGAATAGTGGGTTAATTACGTCGGCAAAGAATATGGATGAAGTTGCGGGTGTGGTTGCTCATGAGGTGGCACACGTCTCGCAAAGACACTACAGCCGTTCTCAAGAGGCTTTTAAAGGGCAAGGATTGCTTGCACTCGCTGGTATCATTGTGGGTGCTGCAATTGCATCACAAGCTGATGGTAATGCAGGTGCTGCACTGATGATGGGAACGCAGGCTGCATTGGTGGATCGACAGTTAAGTTATAGTCGTAATCAAGAGCGTGAAGCAGACCGTATTGGAATGCAATTGATGTATCGTGCCGGATATAACCCGTACAGTATGTCTGAGTTTTTTGAAACCATGAATCGTGCGACTCCAAAAATTAGTTATCTTCCTGATTTTTGGTTAACACATCCTTTGACTACTCAGCGCATGAGTGAGGCACGTTTACGAGCAGATCAACTTCCTAAAGTTCCGTATAGCAACACACTCTCTGAGTTTGATCAGATCAAGTGGTATACCGCAGTTGTGACCAATCAAACCAATGAGGAACAGTTAAAGGGAGTGGTGAGAGCAAATGCATTGGCTGGAAGAATTGCACTGTCTGCTTTTTATTTAAAGCGTGGTGATTTTGATCTAGCACAAAAAGAAATTGAACTTGCTAAGAAAATCCAGCCAAATCATCAACTTATCGCGCTTATTCAAGCAGATATCTACTTGGCGACCAATCAATTTGATTCTGCGCAGGAAACGATATTGGTGCGTCAACGAATAACACCTGAAAATCGTGCTTTAAGTTATAAATTAGCTGAAATTTATATTCGACAGGGAAATTTTGTTGCTGCTGAAAGGTTGGCGAATAAATTTATCCAAATCAATAATCGTGATACGCAAGCATGGTTCATTCGACAACAAGCGGCAAATTTAGATATTAAAAATCCTTTACGTACTGTAAATGTATTGCGATATCGGGCTGAAGTTGAATATTGGAAGGGGGCGGAAGAGAATGCGATTCGCTCACTCATTCATGCTCAGCGTTTAGCCAAGGAAAATAACTCTATGAGTGCAGTCATCAATCAAAGACTACGGATGATGCAGGATGAGCGTCAACAAAAATTATAAGAGGTTTAAATGATAAAAGGTCAATGCTTATGTGAAAAGGTGCAATATATTTATCATGGTGATCTTGAGAAAAGTATCTTGTGCTATTGCAAGCACTGTCAGTTGGCTCAAGGCGGTTTTACTGCATGGAATAGCCCGATCCCGCTTGAAAACTTCGAGTTAATTTCTGGTGAAGATGTGCTTAAGTCTTATTTTCATACCGAGTTAAAGGCAAGAGTATTTTGTGGTGAATGTGGAAGTCCTTTATATTCACATCGACTTGATTTACCAGGAATTATACGTTTAAGGCTCGGTTCTGTGGTTGAAGGGAAAATACCGCCACCTTATGAAGAGTTTTTCCAGGAATACAAACCTAACTTTATTGAAACTATTCATTCTTAGTGATTAGATTCTTTTAGAATGATGAATGAGTAAATATTTTAAATTATGTGATTGAATCTAATAATGAAATTGCCACTATTTTTTATGATGTTGTTTGGAGCAGGTGTGTTCACTCATGCGGAAACACTTCCTGTTAAATTTACACAAGAAATTGAAGTTGTATCACAAAAATATAATGCCGATATGAGGCATTTTCTAAAAATGCTAGCACCAAATACAACACATTTTAGCCTTGATCAGACTCAAAGATATTGTGTCATTGTTGGAACTTATGTCGATGGTTTTTATCAGGTGGTGGATAAATATCGAAAGGATTTACCATTTTCCTACTCTAGAATGAGTAAACAGGATGTTGTTGAGAAAGTTAAGCGATCTAAAGAAATGCAGATTTTACAAAGATATAATATTCAATGTGAATTTAAATAATCAGAAAGTGAAAAACTAAAAGTATTGTTGTAATAAAATCGGGGATACGTGATTTAGACTGGACTATTTAATGACATTATTAAATAGACCAAATCAAACATAATACGAAAAGTTAAGAAAGTTGAGCTTTAATTTTACTCGAAACTTGTGCAGGATCGGCACGTCCGGCTATGATCGGACGTAGAGAATTCATCACCTTACCCATATCTTTCATGCTAGTAGCTTGTTGCGCAGCAATCGTTTGCGCAATAATTGAATCAAGTTCTTCCTCAGTCATAGCTGCTGGTAGAAATTGAGATAAAACCTCAACTTCGGCTTGTTCCTTACTAGCTAAGTCTTGTCGATTAGCGCTTTCAAAAGCTTTAATCGATTCTTTACGTTGCTTGATTTGTTTTTCAATGACCGCGAGAACTCGACTATCATCTAGTTCTACGCGTTCATCGACTTCGATTTGCTTAATTGCTGCTTGGAGACTACGAATCACCGTTAACTTATCCATTTCTTTAGCACGCATTGTTGCTTTCAAAACGTCAGTAATTTGGTTTTTTAAAGTAGTCATTTATATATCCGAGCAGTCAATCACAAATTAATCTTAGTAAAGGCGAGTAGTACGTACTGATTCACGCGCCAATTTCTTTTGGTAGCGTTTAACAGCAGCAGCTTTTTTGCGCTTACGTTCTTGAGTTGGTTTCTCGTAGAATTCACGTTTACGAACGTCAGCTAAAACACCCGCTTTTTCGCATGAACGTTTGAAACGACGGATAGCTACGTCTACTGGTTCGCCTTCTTTCAATTTAACTTGTGGCATGAAGAATCCTCTAGTTTATGGATAAGACTAAGCGCCGAATTGCGCTGAGTCACAAGTGAAGGTCAGTATTTTACTCATTTACATCTCATATCACAAGTCTATAATAGCTTTAGCAATATTTTGAAATGGGTTAAAGGCAATTTAATGATCGTTTTAGGCTTAGAAACGTCGTGTGATGAAACTGGTCTCGCACTCTATGACAGCGAAGTCGGCTTAAGAGGACAGGTGTTATATAGTCAGATTAAATTGCATGCTGAATATGGTGGAGTGGTACCTGAATTGGCATCCCGCGATCATGTTCGTAAATTAATTCCTTTAATCAATCAATTGCTTGAAGAAAGTCAAATCAAAAAATCTGAGATTGATGCGGTGGCTTATACACGTGGTCCAGGCCTAATGGGTGCACTCATGACTGGAGCATTATTTGGTCGTACGCTTGCATTTGCGTTAAATAAACCAGCGATTGGTGTGCATCATATGGAAGGGCATATGTTGGCGCCTCTTTTATCAGCTACTCCACCGGAATTTCCGTTTGTCGCTTTGTTGGTCTCGGGTGGGCATACACAATTAATGGCGGCATATGATATTGGTCATTATGAAATCTTAGGTGAGTCGATCGATGATGCAGCGGGTGAAGCATTCGATAAGGTTGCTAAGATGATGGGGTTGCCTTATCCAGGCGGTCCAAATATCTCTAAACTTGCTGAACATGGTGATGCCACTGCTTTTGAATTTCCACGTCCTATGTTGCATCAAGGTTTGGAGTTTTCATTTAGTGGCTTAAAAACAGCAGTTTCTGTCCAAATGAAAAAATTAGGTGATGAAAACCGAGACGCTGATATTGCTGCGAGTTTTCAAGAGGCTATTGTTGATACATTGGTCAAAAAATCAGTTAAAGCATTAAAGCAAACTGGTCTTAAGCGTTTGGTCATTGCTGGTGGTGTGAGTGCCAATAAGCGTCTTCGTGAACGTCTTGAAGCAGATTTAGCTAAAATAAAAGCTCAAGTATATTATGCTGAACCAGCTTTATGTACGGATAATGGCGCCATGATTGCTTTTGCTGGATATCAACGCTTAAAAGCAGGACAGCATGATGGCTTAGCCGTGACAACGACGCCACGTTGGCCGATGACGGAACTCAAAAAACCTACTGAAGCATAGATGTTTGGTCACGAGAAAAAAGAGGCTTATAGCCTCTTTTTTTATATTTACACTATTGAAAGAATTTGCATGTCTTCTGGTGAGAGTTGAAGATTAACTGCATTTGAAAATTGGGTAATTTGTTCAAGGTTTGTTGCACTGGCGATTGGTGCTGAAATATGCTTTTGCGCAAGTAACCAAGCCAAAGCTACCTCAGCAGGTGCCGCATTGTGGCGCGATGCCACTTCTCTGAGCTTATCTAAAAGGTTTAAGCCTCGCTCATCAAAATATTTTACAAGCGTATCTGCACGTTGACGCCCTTGAATATTGTCTAATGACGAATATTTCCCAGATAGAAATCCACTAGCCAGACTATAAAAACTTACTACACCAATTTGATGGCGTTCACAAATGGGTTGCAGTGTTTGTTCGAATACATCGCGATCGTAAAGATTATATTCAGGTTGAAGAACCTGATAATGTTGCACACCAATCTTTTGTGCAGCTTGAATAGAAGCGTCTAATTGATCAGCTGAAAAATTAGAAGTGCCATAGGCGCGAATTTTTCCTTGATCTTTGAGCTTTGAAAATACTGATAATGTTTCCTCATGAGGTGTGTTTTCATCAGGCCAGTGTGCAAAATAAAGATCAAGATAATCTGTTTTTAAACGACTAAGTGAGTCTTCAACTGCTTGCATAATCCATCGTTCAGATAAACCTTGATGGCCGGGAATCCCCATATCTAAACCGACTTTAGTAAATAGCACGATGTCTTCACGTTTACTTGGATTTTGTTTTAACCAATTACCAATGATTGTTTCTGACTCGCCACCATGATTGCCTGGTGCCCAAATGGAATAGAAGTCTGCTGTATCAATGGTGTTAAATCCACGCTCATACAGTGCATCTAAAATTTTGAAACTTTGTTTTTCATCAACCGTCCAACCGAATACATTTCCTCCGAATACGATGGGTGCGATGAATAAATCAGTTTGTCCAAGTTTTCTTTTTTGCATGAAACATCCTAAGTAGAATAATAAGACTTACTCTAGCTATATAGGATTTGTCTATTTATCGCTATCCAAATAATGTATAAACATTATCCAATGATTTTGACAAAAAAGAGGCAAAAAGCCTCTTATTAATTCTCTATGTATTCAAGCAGAATCAGAAACGATAACCTGCGCTGATGTTGAACCCATCAAATTTAGCCCCATCAACTTTAGTACCTTCATAACCGATATTGATCGCATATTGCGGAGCAGGATTAATATTAATACCAACACCATATGCAAACGCTGTTTCACTTAGATCCATGTTTTCGTATATGTTCAAGGCGCGATATGAGCTTTCAACTTTTGAATGCGCGATCCCGACAACACCATAAACACTGAAATTCTCATTAAGACGATATGCAGGGCCTGCTAGCAAAGAAAAATGCTTTACATCTGTATCTTGGCGTTCACCTGGTTCAATCCAAGTTTCATCACCAGTTTGATACGACATTGTTGCCATAACGCTTAAAGGAGTCTCGAGTTCATAGCGATATTGAGCGTGAACACCACGAATATCAAACGCATTTTCAATTTCAGACTGAGCATAACCCAATGAAACGGTGTGTTGTTGGGCAAAAGTTGTCGTTGTTAAAGTGGTCATCGAGAGGATTAAACTCAATTTTAAAAATTTAGTTATCATGGCGCATGCTCATTATTTGTGATTTATTTATCATTAAATGCTAAAAATGGCGATCATTTTTTGGCAAACTTTATTGTACTGTCTATTTTATTATTGTAAATAAAAACTAAACAAATAATTTTATTTGTATTATAAATGGTGTGAGAATGTATTTATTGACTCGCAATTGAGTTTTTAAATCGTTCTTTTAATGCAATATAGTGGGAATGCTGTTTAGCTTCATCCCATTTCACTTTAAAAATTCGTGCTGCTGCAGCCTTAATAGCGTCTTCTTGTTGGCGAGGTAGTTCTTCACGCCCGTGAGCACCACTTAAACCTTTTTTGTCATTAGGTACAGGACCTTTATATTTTTTTCCACCTTTATGGTTGGCATAACGTCTCGCTCGGGTATAACCCATTTGTAAAAATTTACGAGCCATATCTGCACCGACAAAATCATCGACTGCTAAATATTCAAGAAAGAGTTGATAAATCTTATTAGAACTCTCTCTAGCTTTATCTTCATCTGCAAATTTCCAAAAAGGTAGAATTTCAGATTTGTAGGGTTCGACGAGTAATACACCCTGTTCACCACGACCAATTCGATAGAGTTCCGGTCTCTCTCTGAAATTAATTTTTTTAAAGTCCAAAGAGTAATCAAAACTTTGAGAGTTAACACGAGAGCTTCTACGTGGGATGTTATCGAGGTCTTTATGATTGTAAGCCATCACATTCTCTTTTGTAGTTTTAAAAATATATTAGGTGATCTCAAATGAAAAACGATTATAGAATTGTGAGTGATATTTTAAAAATGTGATTAGTTGTTTTAAAGAGATGTGCTAAACACGTGAAAGATTGAAATTGAACTGTATTAGAAATCAAAACAACGAATTAGACTATGGACGATAGCGGGGCGAAATTAAGTTTTAGACTTAAAATCTAGCAGACACAAATGATTAGACATGACGATGCTCTATAAGAAACATTTTGTCATATAAGTTTTATATCTATGAATTAATCTAAGCGATACGTATAAAAATAATTTTGGAAGTCTGATTGGATCTTATCATCATCATTTTTGGCTATCTATATGGTCGTAAATTTCATCCCAACAAGTACATTGAACAAGTATTTTTTTTAGCCCTGATTTTATTTATATTTTTTTGCACTGTTTACGCAGCGCCAAACCTACTCGCATTAGAAAATCCTAGAGCTGTTTTGAGCAAGCTAGTTATTCTCGCACTCGGGGTATGCACATTTACTTACTGGTTTAGTTCACTATTTTATAAGAAGAAACAGCAGGAAAACAGCAAACGTAAAACAATCCAAATTAAGGATATCATTAAAATATTGACAGTGTATCTTTTGCTTAGTTTGGTTTTTGTGGGAGGAATCTTCACTTATCGAATGGATTTAATAGATGAGCAAATAGCTTTAAGTATTCAAAACGTTCTTATCTACATTATTCTATTTTTGATCGGAGTTTTTATATCAGCCTTTAATATCAAAACATTGCAATGGCATGATTTAAAACTCCCAATCATAATGGTTTTGGCAAATACAATATTTGCCTGCTTTATGCTGATAATTTGGAAGGAAAGTGCTGTATTGCTTTCTGGATTCGGTTGGGCAAGTCTGTCTGCTGCGATGATTTCACAAAAACTAAATCCCTTATTGGCAGTTCAAGCTTTAATTGTGGATATGATTCGAGGGATGTTTTCCATCATTTTTCTACAGCTTTTTGGAAGACATCAACCACAAGCAGCAATTAGCACCACAGGTGTACTGTCCTGTGATGCATTCTTACCGATGATTAAGCAACATTGTGGTGAGCAATATGTGCTAGATGCGTTTAAAGCGGGACTATTGTTGTCGCTGTTTTGTCCATTGAATATATTTATTGCGATTCATTTTACCCAAAGTGTGACAAGTTAAACGGTAAAACACCTCAAAGACAGTAATTTTAGCAATCACTAACATACCATCACCATTGATATATCCGGCATTGTGATTCAAAAAAAATGCAGCATCCTCATTCATGTTATCGTGTTCATGCTTACAACCGCGTGTTCCTCCAAGGCCATCGTTATAAATAAAAACATGGCCAGATTTTGAAAGTTGATAATTGAATTGCTGAGAGAATAGGGTGCAAAGGTCTTGCATTTCTGTATTGTTATCGAGGTTTAAGCGAGTAGGCCATGTATTTTTTTTGAAAGCATATCGTGTAATTGCACGATAACTTGAGGGATGTAAACACACAGCAAAAAAATACGATGGTGCTGGGTGGCGGAGCATTTGAGAAATAATGAAATAAATGTATTGGAATTTTAACAGATTTGATTTTCGATAGGCGCTAAGAAGACCTGCTTGACCACGAAAAACATTCATTGTCTTGTCATTCTTTTTGACTTCATAACGTTGCATACATAAAAATCCAACAGGTTTTTCTTCATCAAAATAGATCAAAACCCGTTTGCTTGCAGCATCATCAGGGGCATAGGCTTGAGCAATGTCATTCAAATCACAACCCTCTGGTGTCATGAAGATCGCTTGATGAAGCGTTTTTAATATATTTTGAACTTCTGGGAATTGTGTATGTTGGTTACTATATTTTTTAATTTGAAGCATGGATGCAGCCTTTTTCTATAATTATTTGCGTCCCTCATACTATTTTTGAATTGTTAAGTTTGGATTACATTAATTTCTTTGAAAAACAAGAAATTGTTGTTATGTTATATTGTATTAAATTTAAATTATTTTTTTAATTCTTATTTGGTTAATAAATTTTATTTAAAACAATAATTTAAAGTAATATTTGAGATTTTTTTATTTAAGATTTTTTGATGTTGATAGAGAGCACTGAGTTAAATTATTAATTTTATCTTTATAATTATTCATGAATAATTTATTAACTTTTATCGTAATAAAAGCTAATAAATTAGCTTAAAGAGTGAAAGTCGAGAAACTAAGACGTTATTCCATCTTAGTTTCTTATTGCAGAAGCTGATGTAAATGCTTAATCACGCTTTAATTGAGTAGAGCCGATCCAATGTTTTGAAAATTGGAATGCAGAACGACCTGAGCGTTGACCTCTGGCTTGGCACCAACGTAGCGCTTCAGCACGTACTTCAGGTGTCATTTCAATACCAGATTTTTTTAAATAGTGCTCTACAATCTCTAAATAAAGATTTTGATCCATCGGGTAGAATGAAAGCCAAAGACCAAAACGATCAGACAATGAGATTTTTTCTTCGATCGCTTCTTGCGGATGTAATTCAGTATATTGAGGCACGTCCACTTTAGTGATCGGGGTGTTTTCATGCATAAATTCTGGGAGTAGGTGGCGGCGGTTACTGGTCGCATAAATAATAAAGTTGCCAGAACCTGACTCTAGTGAACCATCTAACACACTTTTTAAACTACGATAATTTTCGTCTTCAGCATTAAAGGCTAAGTCATCACAATACACGATGAATTTTTCGGGACGACCTTCAATAATTTTTTGTATTTCTGGTAGGTCTGACAGATTATCACGCTCAATTTCAATGATGCGTAAACCACGGTCAGCATATTTTGACAGTAAAGATCTTACGATAGATGATTTTCCGGTTCCACGAGATCCAGTCAATAAAATATCGTTTGCAGGTAAACCTTGTAAAAATTGTTCAGTGTTTTGCAATATTTTTTCTTTTTGTTTTTCGATACCTTTTAAATCATCAAGATGAATTATTTTAGGTTTTTGAATGGGGATCAGCCGTTTATTTTGCCATTTGTATCCTAGTGCTGAGAAATCAATTTCCTGACTCGGTTCAGATAATGTGTGATTAAGTTGGTCAATAAGTTGAGAAATTTTTGTTAACAGTTGATCTGGTAGTTCTAGAGTCGCCATAGTTGTTTGTGAAATACAATTCAATAAAATCAAGTTTAATCTACATGATGACGACAGCGAAGTGAACTGATCTAAGGGATAAATCTATGGTGACTGGTCGATACAAGAAATAAATTTTATTAAGTTGATTATTTTCTGCTTTTTTTGCATAGTTTAAAAACTGAACAAAACTAATTGAATTAATAAAAATCAAAGGACTAGCTCAATGATTTTAGGCACTCGTAGTCAAATTAATCCGCATCAAGCGTATCGAATTAAAAAAATGCAACATGAGCTTGAACGTGTGGAGAGCTATGAAGAGTGGAGAGACATTGCCTTAAAGCTGGATGAGGAGACGGGCGCTCAGGAATGGAAGTTTGATAATACTTCACCCTATTTTGATGCTGAAATTATATCGCATCGTTTAAATCTCTTACGCCGTTACAAGCTGAATCATCGTGTGTTTGATCTTATCTATATTTTGCGAGAAGGCTTGAGTCATGATGTCGCCAATATTGGTCATCCTATGCTGTTCACACAAACATATATTGGCACTAAAAAACTTATTGAGGACTATATCGAAGAGGTTTCACAGAGTTTAATTTATATCGCTTCGGATGAATGTTCAGGTTTGACACATCAAGAAAAATTTGATTTTTTTAAAAATTGTCAACTGACCTATGGTCAACCAGCAATGATGTTTTCGGGTGGGGCCTCATTAGGTTTGTTTCATACAGGCGTGTGTAAGGCGCTGATGGAACAAGATTTGATGCCGAAAGTTTTATCAGGTTCGAGTGCTGGTGCGTTAATGACGGCGATGTTAGGCGTTTCTGATCAAAAAGATATTGATCAGCTGCTGACAGGAGAGAGCTTTTATAGCGAGGCATTCCATTTCAGAAGTTTAAAAGAGTTGCTTAGAGGAAATGGTGGTATTGCTGATGTGCGATATCTTAAGAAATTTCTAGTGGAAAATTTAGGGGACTTAACATTTCAAGAAGCGTATGAAAAGTCTGGACTTGATATTAATATCAGTGTCGCACCTTATGATGTCGCTCAGGAAGATGCTCGTATCATGAATAAATATACTGCGCCAGATTTACTGGTATGGAGTGCAGTATTGGCATCATGCGCCGTTCCTATCTTATTTCCTCCAGTTCGACTGACCAGTAAGCGTTATGATGGGGTGCATACACCATACTTGGCAAGTATTCGTTGGGTGGATGGCAGTGTAAGAAGTGATTTCCCACAAGAGAAAATGGCTCGCCTCTACAATATTAATTACACCATTGCCAGTCAGGTGAATCCACATATTGTGCCATTCATGCAAAGTGATGCGGAGCGTTTTAGAACAGATCTGCTCAGCTGGCCGCAACGTTTAGTGCGTAAACATGGTAAAACGATTGCGATGGATGTCATGAATTTCACTCGTGACCGAATGGGCAGTGTGCCGACGATTAGACGACTATTGGATCACGGTTATGGTATTGTTGATCAGCGTTATTATGGTGATTTAAATATTGTAGGTAATTATAGTCTGCGACATTATCATTATATGTTACAAAATCCGCGACCTCATTTGTTTAAAGTCCTTCAAAGAGAAGGGGAACGGGCAACTTGGTCAAAACTGTCCAGTATTGAAACACATGCGCGTATAGGAAAAACCATTGAACACTGTTTGGATATGCTGACGCAACTGAAACAGCAAAATGAATCTCTTGAAAAAAAATCTACAGTGGCAAACCATTCAGCCTCTGCTCAGGCAACCAGTTAATTCTGAACAAAGTCAGCAGTATGGTCGTCTAATTTATTGTATCGAAATAGACGACCAAACGTATTGGGTTAAGCGACAACAGCAGGGTATCAGTTCACAGCATGAGCAGTGGTTTGACAATGAGATAAAACACTACCAATCACTCAGTACTCGCTCTTCAAAGATCTTAGTGCCGTTTGAGATCGTGTATGACGAAAACAGAAGATTCAATACACGTATATCAAAACATGATTCTTCATCATTGATTCTGATAGAAAATGCGGCGCCGTTATTTGAAGTAGAAAATTCTGTCTATATTCAAATGCAGACCTTCCCACACAATGAGTTTTCAAATGTGGTCAATTTATTATTACATAGTCTAGATGCATTACTATCGATTCATGAGCAAGGATTGGTCCATGCAGATCTCAAAAGAGAACATTTTAGAATATTGAATGGTCAACCCAAATTAATTGATTTTGAACAGATGTTTCACTTTGAGTGCCATCCTCAAGTTTCTACGCATGGAACACCGAGGTATATGGCGCCTGAGTTGTTTCATGGTGAGTCAAAATCACAAGCATCAGATATATATGCACTCGGTATTATTTGGTTAGAATGGTTAAATCAGTACTCAATCCGTAAAAAAAGCTATATAGATTGGGCAAAATGGCATTGTCAGCAATTAAAAGTTGAAATTATTAGGCCTTTTTCTGACTTAACACCAGTACTCCAGCAGATGTTGATGAAAAATAAATCACAAAGATTGGACAATATTTATCAATTAAAACAGATATTAAGCGAATTTGTTTAAAGAAAAACCAGTAAAATGGATAATTGTTTTATATTTAGTCAAACAATAAGGTTTTTCAAAAAAAGGGCTTGTCATGAGATAATGATCTCTATAATATACACAGCCATCGGGGACGTGGCGAAATTGGTAGACGCACTGGATTTAGGTTCCAGCGCCGCAAGGTGTGAGAGTTCGAGTCTCTCCGTCCCCACCAAGTAATTTACTAGGTGGAACGACCGAAGTAGGTGAAATAGAGGATTGGTGTAATGGTAGCATGACGGTCTCCAAAACCGTTCGTCAAGGTTCGAATCCTTGATCCTCTGCCAAGTTTTATGAAGCTCAGTAATATGATTGAGTATTCAAAGGGGACGTGGCGAAATTGGTAGACGCACTGGATTTAGGTTCCAGCGCCGCAAGGTGTGAGAGTTCGAGTCTCTCCGTCCCCACCATATTAAGGCAAGGTTTGATACCTTGCTTTTTTATTGCCTATATTTTTATATAAAAACAGACTGAAATATATAAATATAAAAAAATCGCCTACAAAGAGGCGATGTTAATATTTAGATGATCTATTTAGTATTCATTCCGTTGAATTAAGGTGAGATTAAGCTTTTAAGTGATCCTCGAATTCTTCACCTAATTGCATTGCAAGAGTATTTCCAGATAAGTCACATGTCACTAAACCATATTCTTTTTTAAAGCTGAAAGTGAAGCCTTGGTTATCCTTTAAATTTCGAACGGAATAACCTAATTTTTCTAACCAAATTCTGAATGCAATTAAATTTTTTGCTTTGACCACTTTCTTCATGAGACAACTCCTTTGACTAATGAAATATTAATAAGGTTAATGATGGTCTTTTTAAAGGGCTTGACCATAAATTAATGTAAATTTATTGTAATTTAATAAAAATGTATATATTTCATGCGATTGAAAGAAGAAATTTGATCAATTTTTTATGAAGTGTTGAAGTAAAGAATAGAAAATTTTATCTGAAAGGGATAAAAAAACTGAGCGAATGTCGCTCAGTAATAAACACCTGTAATTTGAATAGATAATGCTAAATTTAGAAATTATCTTTCATTTCTCGAATACGTTTAAATTCTTCAGCACTGTTGACGCGCAAGAAAGGATTGGTCTCAAGTTCAATTTCAATGGTGGAAGGTAAGGTTATTTGATTTTGATCTCGAAGTTTCTGAACTTGCTCAAATCGTTCTTGCAGTGCCTTATTCTCAGGTTCTACTTGTAAAGCGAATTGAGCATTTGAGAGCGTGTATTCATGGGTACAGTAGACTTGAGTTCTTGGAGGGAGTGCTGACAGTCGGTTAAGTGATTGATACATTTGTTCAGCCGTTCCTTCAAAAAGGCGTCCGCATCCCATTGCAAATAAGGTATCTCCGCAGAATAAACTGTCGATTTCATCTGCAAATATTGCGATATGACCTAAGGTGTGGCCAGGAACAGCGATGACGTCAAGCTTTAAGTCATTAAAATAAAATTCATCATCATGATTAAGTGGACAGCTGATAAATGGAATTTTAGATAATTCTTCGCGTGGACCATAAACTTCAATATTTTTTTCCGCGATTAACTCTGGTACACCACCAATATGGTCTTTATGCCAGTGGGTAAGCCATATTTGCTTAAGTGTTAAACCATTCGAGTCACAATAGTTGACCACCAAATTGGCTTCTGTAGGGTCTACCACTGCAATTTCTTGGGTTTCAGTATCTTCAATAATCCATATATAGTTTTGTAGTGCATTGTTAACATCAATTACGCGAACTTGATAACGCATCCTAAACGATCCTAAAGCATGTGACTTATTTGATCTCATCCTAGATCAAGCTTATCAAATTGTAAAATTCACCCAAATTTTAAACAGCGATGTATTGTAAATATTGATTTCGAATTTGATGAGGTGCATTGTTGTTAGCTTAAGATTGTCTGATCTGATGAACTAATTTCGAGTAAAAAGTAAATGATGATAAAAGTGAGATTGAGTGCTTGCATCAGCGCAGTGATGAGTTCGATTGTTCTTTTTGGTTGTATGCAGAACTCTCAAGTTGGTCAACTGCAAAAGTCTCAATTATACGAGCGTCCAAGCAGCTGTAAGGTCAATGAGACAATCGAACGTAAAGCGGTTCCTCAAACACCCAACCAAATGAGCCTTCCGAGTTTTGGGCAAGGAGTTATTGGTTGGGCAACAGGGCCAGAAGGTGCTCAAGCACGCTTAGAAAGTGTATCTAAGCAAGACATCCATCAGTTTAAAGCTCAAGGTGTTAGTTTGGAAATGATACGCGAATGGCAAGCGTTTTATAAGCATGAAGCAAAGCGTAATCCATGCAATCCAACTGCGCCGTTACGTGCGCAATTAATGGAAAAAATCGCTTCACTCTGGATGGATTGATATTAAAAAAGATCTCAGTTGAGATCTTTTTTTAAATTTACTATCGCATTTTGGCGAGTTTTTCACCTGACATTTGCACCAATTGAACTAATACTAAAAGCACAATAACGGTGAGTATAACGACACTGGTATCAAAGCGTTGATAACCATAGGAGATCGCAAGATCACCAATGCCACCTGCACCGACAGCGCCAGCCATGGCTGTTGCACCAATTAAGCTGATTGCAGCTGTAGTTAAATTGAGAATGAGAGAGCTACGTGCCTCAGGCAGAATAAATTTGAAAATAATTTGCAGGGGTGTTGCGCCCATAGCTTGCGCTGACTCCACGATACCTTCATTGACTTCAAGGAGTGAAGTTTCAACCAGACGACCAATATAAGGTCCTACATAAATGGTTAAAGGAACAATAGCTGCCCATGTCCCAATAGAAGTACCCACAATCATTTTTGTCAGTGGAATAACCGCGATCAGGAGGATAATAAACGGGAGGGAACGTAATGCATTCACAATAGGGTTTAATCCATAGTAAATCACACGATTGGCTAAAATCCCGTTTGGTCGTGTAACAAGTAGGGTTATCCCTTGAATTAAACCCCAAATCGTACCGAATAGCATTGCAAAGAAAACCATATGAAAAGTTTCTTGCAGGGCTGTCACAAATTGATCAATTGAAAGTGAGCTTTTCCAAAAAGGTTCAGTAATTTCTGTTAGCCATTGAACAATCATATCTCTCATGCACGTACTCCTGATTGCTCAACTTTAACGCCATGTTGTTGGAAAAAGCTGATGGTTTCTTGAATAATGTCTGGATCACCCAGTAATTGCACAAACATTTGTCCAATCACAGCGCCATTAATTTCGGTCATGTTGGCAAATAAAATATTGAGACTAATATCAAATCGTTTGATGGCAGCTTGTACAACAGTTTCTTGTGCTGAAGTACCTAAGAACTGCAAGCTATAAATACTGTGGTGATTTTGATTTTCTAAGTTATTTAAAATATTGATAGGTAACTGCTGCTGTAAAACAGTTTGAATAAATGTTTTGGTCGTCGGGTGTTGAGGTTGACTAAAGATATCGAGAGTACTGCCGTGTTCAATCACTTTGCCTTGCTCCATAACTGCAACAAAGTCGCAAATCGACTCAATAACATCCATTTCATGCGTAACCATAACAATGGTGATTCCTTGCTCTTGATTAATTTTTTTCAAAAGGGCAAGTACAGACTTTGTCGTTTGAGGATCAAGCGCTGATGTTGCTTCGTCACAGAGTAGAATTTTTGGATGATTGGCAAGTGCCCGAGCGATACCTACACGCTGTTTTTGACCACCAGAAAGCTCATCTGGAAAAGCATCGCGTTTATGTTTTAAATCGATAAACTCAAGTAGCTCATCTAAGCGTTTTAGACGCTCAGCTTTACTCCAGCCAAGGAGTTTCATTGGCATTTCAATATTGGCTGCAACGGTTTTGGTTTGTAGTAAATTGAAATGCTGGAAAATCATACCAATATTGGCGCGTTCTTGACGTAATTTTGAAGCGCTCAAAGCAGTGAAATCTTGACCGTGGATGATCATTTGACCTTGATTGGGTCTTTCTAGTAAATTGATCAAACGGATCAGTGTACTTTTACCTGCACCACTATAGCCTATAATTCCGAAGATACTTCCATCTGGAATCGTCAGATTAATATTGTCTAAGGCGTGAATAGTTTGGCCTTTAAGCTGATAATGTTTACTAATATTTTTAAATTCAATCATAACGTCAAGAACTATTAAAAATGAAAAACAGGCAAATTAAATTTGCCTGTTAAAAATACAGAAGTCTAGAGTTATTGAGCTTCTGTGAGATATGTCGTTGGTTTATCAACATTAACTTTAGTGCCACCAAAGTTCTCTTTCACATATTGCTTAACCGCATCTGTATGATATAGCTGACCTACCTTTTGCAATACAGGATCATTCTGACGGCCTTCAGCTACAGCCAGTACATTCACATTCATTTTTGTACTTTGATCGATTGGCTCGTAGTAGATCGCATCTTTTAATACGTTCAAACCACCTTCCATTGCTAAGGTGTTGCCTAATACAATGGCATCCACTTCATCTTTCACACGTACCGCAGTTGCCATTTGAATCGGTTTGATGGTGATTTGTTTAGGATTCTCAGTTACATCAGAAGTAGTGCCTTTGACATTGTCAAATTGAGGTTTTAACTTTACTAAACCAGCAGATTGCAATAATAAAAGGGCACGTGATTCATTAGCACCATCGTTTGGAATTGCAATGGTCGAACCTGTTTTGAAATCATTTAAATTTTTAACTTTGCTTGAGTAAATCCCCATTGGCTCAAGATAAGTCGTAGATAATGGCGCAATTTTTTGAGTATTGGCATCATTGTATGCAACCATATACGCATATGATTGGAAGGCATTGATATCAATCTCTTTATTGGCTACCGCAGTGTTCATTGAAACATAATCAGTAAAGTTTTTAACATCTAACTTTAAACCTGCAGCTTCAGTTTCTGGCAATTTTGCAATGAACTTCCAGATATCTGCATCTGAACCTGTAGAAGCGATTGTAATGGTTTGAACTGAATCTTTATTCGTGTTGTTTGCAGCGGTTTCTGGAGCATCTTGTTTTGAGCATCCAGCGATACCCACTGATAGGCCCAAAACTAAACCAAGAATTTTCTTCATGATATTTCCTGAGTATGTTGAAACGATCTTCAACTTACATATGCAGTGAGGTGAATAGTGAAATGAACTGTCCTTGTTTCAAGAGCACTTCAAGCTATTCATCTGTTAGAGATAATTCGGTATTTAGCTATCAATTATTTAAGCATTGATAACAAAAAAGTTGGTTGATGATAACAATTTTTTTTTATTCAATATAGTGATGTTAATGAACTAGCTTAGCATAAAGCGTCATATACAATTTATGAGAATGTATAAATAAACTTTAAATATCATACTTATAATTTGAGTGTTTAAAATTAGAAAGACCCGTTATCAGCCGAACACCTTATAATGATTTAATATATCAATATGAAAAATATGGATTTAATTTAATTTAGAAATTTGCTTGGTAAGATCATTATTGTATTTCTGCCGATATTGGCTAGGGGGCATACCAAACCAACGCTTGAATGCTCGTCTGAAATTTGAGGCATCGTGATAATTAAGAAGCATACCAATTGTTTCAATCGTGAGTTGCGTATGCTCAAGAAAATAAGCACTTTGCTGTGCAAGCACCTGATCTTTGACCTCTTTAAAGGTTAAACCTTCTTTTTCTAAATGACGAGCTAAGGTTCGTTTGCTCATGAATAATGAAGCGGCAATCTCAGATTCATTTTTGGGATCTGATAAATGCTCAATCAGTATTTTTTTTACACGAAATTGGTAAGTATTTTGGGGTGTAAGAAGATCCTTAAGTACATTTTCACATTGTTTTTTTGCAATGAGATAGTTCTCCTGACTTGCTGAAGCATTCGGGATTTTACACACAGATAAAGGTATCTGAATGCCATCAAAAGATTGTGAAAATGCGAAATCACATTGAAAAATTTTTGTATAAGCAGCATGGTAAACAGGTTTAGGATAGCTAAAAAGCAACTTCGCCTCAGTTAATGGCTTACCTAAAATAAATTCAGCACACTCTTTAAATACCACCATGCAAGACTCGATCATGCTTTGATATACAAGGGTGGAGCAATCGATATTAAATTGAATTTTACAATTCATCTGCTGATCACGCATTTCGAGAATGACTTCTGCAAATCCAATCCGAGTAGGTAGATAATGTTGAATCGCTTCAAGTGCAGCATAAAGGTTTGGGCAACTGTGCATCAAAAAGCCCATTGCGCCATGAGTCGTTGGTTTAAGGCGATGTCCAAGTTCTAAACCGAAGTCGGGAACATCTGCCATGTTCAATGCATTGTCAAATATACGAATAAAATCAGATGCTGAAATCCGGGAATCTTCCTGTTGAATAAATTCAGCAGTCAGACATGTGCCATTCAATAAAGTTGGGAATACACGCAGCCCACCTCCCAATTGTTGCGCAATAATTCTGACATATGCGCAGGGAATCAATGCCCGAATTGCATTATCGTCCTGATTGCTATGTTCTATTCCTTTAGACATCATACTCAAGTCCAGATAGCGTGATATTGATCTTTCTTAAATCTAGCCTCATTAGAGCTGCTAATTTGAATTAAAAGAATGTCAAAAAATGACTTATTAATGTCAAAAAATGACCTGATTCTGTATTTTTTAAATTCTATGCTCAAACACAGATCATCAGCTTAATGGAATAAAGGCTGAATATAAATTTAAAGATGAGATCACATAGGACACATTGTCATGAATAATTTAGTCAAAAAAATGAATGCTGTTCGAGTAGATTTGGTGAATTTTAGCGCTCGCTATATTCCCTTAGAAAATCACATCAAAGCTGCCCATGTATACCATAAATTAAAAAGTAGCCTATTTAAGAATCCTGATTTTGATCAAATTGAAGAAATTCAACTTCCAGATCCAAATGTTTGCCCCTTACAAGAGCTTGATGTCAGTAGCCCTTTTTTATACAAGCAAGGTGTATGGAAGGATACTTTTAAGCGATTACGGAAAGATGCGCCGATACATTATCAATCAAACAGTTTATTTGGTCCTTTTTGGTCGATAACACAGTACGAAGATGTCATGTACGTTGATAAAAATCATCAGCTCTTCTCTTCAGAACCGATCATTATGTTGGGTGAGCAACCGCAAGGTTTAGAGCTTGAAATGTTTATTGCGATGGATCCACCGAAGCATGATATTCAGCGTAAAGCTGTGCAGGGGGTTTTTGTACCTAAAAACTTAAAAGACATGGAAAGCTTGATTCGGACACGTACCCAAGACGTACTTGATCACTTGCCTTTAAATGAAGCTTGCGACTTTGTAGATCGAGTTTCAATTGAGCTGACCTCAAGAATGTTGGCAACATTGCTAGATTTCCCTTACGAAGAACGCCGTAAATTGGTCTATTGGTCTGAAATTGCATCTTCATCCCCAGGTACGACAGGCGGCACGATGACCATTGAAAATACTTTTGATGGTCTAAAAGAGATGGTGAGAGATTTGTCACAACTTTGGCATGATAAGGCTGCACGTATAGAAGCAGGTGAGGCTTCAAGCTTTGACTTGATGAGTATGCTTATTCGGAGTGATGAAACAAAGGATCTGATTCAGCGGCCATTAGAGTTTCTGGGGAATTTGGCATTATTAATCGTAGGCGGGAATGATACGACTCGTAACTCGATGTCGGGCGGGGTTTATGCAATGCATTTGTTCCCTCAGGAATTAGACAAGCTGAAGAATAATCCTGATCTGTTGCCTAATATGGTTAGTGAGATTATTCGTTGGCAGACACCATTGGCGTATATGCGCCGTGTAGCGACTCAAGATCTAATTTATAAAGGTCAGTATATCCGCAAAGGTGACAAAGTTGTTATGTGGTATGCGTCTGCTAACCGTGATGAAACTGTGTTTGAAAAAGCGGATGAATTTCGTATTGATCGTGAAAATGTGAAAAAACATCTATCATTTGGTTATGGAATTCATCGCTGTATGGGTAGTCGTTTGGCTGAGATGCAATTGACTATTCTTTGGGAGGAGATTCTCAAACGTTATGACAGAATTGAAGTGCTTGAAACACCTGAAATTGTTCAGTCTAATTTTGTTCGTGGATATTCTAAGATGATGGTAAAGCTGCATCCAAAGTCAGAATCTAAATAGTCCAAAATCCCTCATATTAGATGAGGGATGTTTTTATGTGCCGTGAAAAGAGATAGGATTTGATCATAAATTATAACTCAAGCAGCTATATAAATTTGGATAAATGGGGCGGTGTCAGCATCTTGCCATTGGCGGAGGATCAGGCAAGGGTTTCAATATAATTTTTCATATTGATTGATCTTTATCTTTGGACCGCTTCACTTTCTAGTAAATAAAGTTCATTGATGAGTAAAAATTCTCTTTGTAGTTGATTTAGTGATTTTTCTACTTCACTGTGTGCTCTTCGATTACGATAGGCTTTAAAAGTATTCACAAATAATCTGCCAATAGCCGTAGATGACTCTTCATTTTCTGACTCCCATTTGAAGGGAGATAACTTATTTTTTTTTACGTCTGAACAGAATGCATCTTCCATTAGTGAGCTAGAGAATTTTTGCGAATTTATTTTTTCTCGAATAATATCTTCTAATCGAGTATACGCAGTCATTATTGATGCATCAGCATCTAATTTAAACTTAAAAGCTAAATCTATAATTCTCTTGTCAATTAAATTTAATGGCAATTCGCTAGGATAATAGTCATTTATTTTTAAAGGTTCATTAAGCATAAAATCTAAATTGCTAATGTAATCATAAATTGTGTTAGTCCGTCTATAAGAACTATTTAAGAAAGACTCTACGTCACTATCACTTAACGCATTTTGCCTAATGATTTCAAATTCTTTAGTTGATATAAGCAGCTCTTTGATTTCAATTTTATGCCTTTGCAATAGTTTTAAAGCTTTAACAAAACCTTTATAACCTTCTGAGATATAATCTGATCTAAAGCCATATCTAATGAGATAAACAGTTCGATAACCTTTAATTAAAAAACAATGATTGTGATCATTAGTTAAAACAAGTGCTCGTTCAACTTGTTCTTCAAATTGTAGAACTAAGGCAATTGCTTCAATGCAATCTTGCGTATGAGGTGTCCCTAAATATTGTATTTCTTCAGATGGTTGATTAAATAAATTAAAGCGCATTTTTATAAAGTATTTGTTTGATATTTAATTGAATATATCAAAAAACCCCGCACTTAGCGGGGTTTTTATTAATCTAAATTAATATTAAGAATTTTCACGAGCAATCGCACGGTAGCCAATATCTTTACGGTATTGAACGCCATCGAAAGTCACTTTTTGGCAAAGTTCCAACGCTTTTGCTTGTGCTTTACCAATGGTATTACCAAGAGCAGTCACGCAAAGTACACGACCACCAGCAGTTACGATGTCACCATTCTCATTGGCTTTCGTACCTGCATGGAACACTTTCGCATCTGCCATTTCCGTATCTAAACCTGAAATTACATCGCCATTGCTTGATGTTTCAGGATAGCCTTTCGAGGCAAGCACGATACCGACAGTTTTACGCTCATCCCATTCAGCTTCTGCAGGAAGTTTACCTTCAATACCTGCTTCAACTAAATCAACTAAAGATGATTTCAAACGCATCATGATCGGTTGAGTTTCAGGGTCACCAAAACGACAGTTAAACTCGATTACTTTAGGCAGACCTTGTTCATCAATCATCAAACCTGCGTATAAGAAACCTGTATAAACGTGACCGTCTTTTTTCATACCTTCAACGGTAGGACGCATCACTTCATTCATGGTTTTTTCAAAAACTTCAGCCGTTACAACAGGAGCAGGAGAGTAAGCACCCATACCACCAGTGTTAGGACCTTGATCACCTTCAAAGATACGTTTGTGATCTTGTGAAGTTGCCATAGGTAAAATGTTGTCGCCATCAATCATACAAATGAAAGATGCTTCTTCACCTGCCAAGAACTCTTCAATGACAACGCGTGAACCTGCATCACCAAATTTGTTGCCTGCAAGCATGTCATCAATCGCATCAAATGCTTCTTGATTGGTCATCGCAACAATTACGCCTTTACCCGCAGCAAGACCATCTGCCTTGATTACGATCGGTGCACCATTTTTCTCAACAAATGCCTTAGCAGCATCGACTTCCGTAAACACGTCATAGAAAGCCGTTGGGATGTTGTGACGTTTCAAGAAGTGCTTGGCAAATGCTTTAGAGCCTTCTAATTGCGCTGCAAATTGGGTAGGACCCCATATTTTCACACCTGCCGCGCGACAAGCATCGACTACACCATTTACAAGCGGTGCTTCAGGACCGACAACAATCAGATCCACGGCATTATTTTTTGCAAAGTCGATAATGGCAGGGTTGTCTAAAATGTTAAGTGCTACATTTTCACATTTTGGTTCAGTTGCTGTGCCCGCATTACCCGGTGCAACAAAAACTTTAGTTACTTTTTCATCTTGAGCGATTTTCCATGCTAACGCATGTTCACGACCGCCATTACCCAAAACTAAAATATTCATCGGTTCATACTCCATGAATCGAAAATGACATAAAGTCCTCAACTAAATGAATAGAAGAGGACTTTAGGCAAGATTAAAAATCTCTTATCAGTGTTATAGGTGACTTATGAGAAGTCATCATGACACGAACCATTAATTAATGACGGAAATGACGCATGCCAGTGAACACCATTGCAATACCTGCTTCGTCAGCAGCAGCAATCGTTTCTTCATCACGCATTGAACCACCCGGTTGGATGATACATTTGATACCTGCTTTAGCGGCGTTATCAATACCATCACGGAATGGGAAGAATGCGTCAGATGCCATTACTGCACCTTCAACGACTAAGCCTGCATGTTCAGCTTTGATCGCAGCAATACGAGCAGAGTTTACGCGGCTCATTTGACCTGCACCCACACCAATCGTTTGACGGTTTTTAGCATACACAATCGCGTTTGATTTAACGTATTTCGCAACTTTCCAAGCAAAGATCATGTCATCAATTTCTTGTTCAGTTGGGGCACGTTTCGTCACAACTTTAAGATCATCTTTAGTAATCATACCTAAGTCTTGATCTTGAACAAGTAAACCACCGTTTACACGTTTGTAGTCCATTTGTGGAGCACGTTCGTCAATTGCTGGTAATTCGCCACATACAAGTACACGTACGTTTTTCTTCGCACCAGTCACTTCTAATACGCCTTCAGCAACGCTTGGTGCAATGATCACTTCAACAAATTGACGATCAACAATAGCTTGTGCAGTTGCAACGTCTAATTCACGGTTGAATGCAATGATGCCACCGAATGCAGATTCTGGGTCAGTTGCATAAGCTAAATCATATGCAGCTTTAATGCCGTCTAAAGAGACTGCAACGCCACATGGGTTTGCGTGTTTTACGATTACACATGCAGGTTTTGCAAATGATTTAACACATTCAAGTGCTGCATCAGTATCGGCAATGTTGTTATAAGATAATTCTTTACCTTGCAACTGTTTAGCAGTAGAAACAGAAGCTTCAGTTGCAGCAGGGTCAACATAGAATGCAGCAGATTGATGTGGGTTTTCACCGTAACGTAAATCTTGAGCTTTATTTAATTGCGTATTGAATGTACGTGCAAATTTATCAGCTTGACCGTCTTCTTTACCAACGCGAGCGCCTAAGTAAGATGCGATCATACCGTCGTACTGAGCAGTATGTTCAAATGCTTTAACTGCTAAGTCAAAACGAGTTGCATAAGAAAGTGAGCCTTCAGCTTTAAGCTCAGCAACTACAGTCGCATAGTCAGATGCATTTACAACGATACCTACAGACGCATGGTTTTTCGCAGCAGCACGAACCATCGTTGGACCACCGATGTCGATATTTTCAATCGCATCAGCAAGTGAGCAGTTAGGTTTTGCAACAGTTGCAGCAAATGGATAAAGGTTTACCACAACTAAATCGATCGCATCGATGTTGTGTTCAGCCATCACAGCTTCATCTAGACCACGACGAGCCAAGATACCACCGTGGATTTTCGGATGAAGTGTTTTTACACGTCCGTCCATCATCTCTGGGAAACCAGTGTGCTCTGAAACTTCGACTACAGCAATATTGTTGTCACGTAACAACTTATAAGTACCGCCAGTAGATAAAATTTCTACCCCTAGAGCAACAAGGTCTTGGGCAAATTCAACAATGCCTGTTTTATCAGAAACAGAGATTAATGCGCGTTTAATAGTCATGATTTAGTCACAGTTATCAAGAATTAAAACAAAAAAGCTAAATAGCAGGTAAAAAAAATGCCCGCGGAAGCCGCAAGCATTTTATCATTTATTCACTCATTAAACCGTGAGCTTTCAACTTTTTACGTAAAGTACCACGGTTAAGGCCTAGAATCTCAGCAGCGCGAGTCTGGTTGCCACGTGTATATTCTAACACTACAGATAAAAGAGGTTTCTCCATTTCTGCTAAAACCATGTCATAAACTTGAGATGGTTGCTCGCCTTGCAATTGTGCAAAATAATGGCGAACTGCGCGATCTACGTGAATACGAAGAGCGACATCAGATTGTGCAGTAAAAATAGGAGATTTGCTATTCATGCGAGTTAATCCGAGAATCAATAATCACTTAGGGTAAAAGTGATTTTGTGGTCAAAATAAAAAAACGAGCTCCGTTTTAGGTCCTAAAACGGTCGACTCTAAAACAAGAACAATTAGCTTGCCACAACTAGAGCAATTGAGTGAAAAATAAGCGTAACAATAGTTTAATATTTGTTACGGTTCCACATAAAACAAAAAACATCCCTGATGCGCTGAATAAAAAAATTAAGCACATGAACAGAACTGTATTTATTTTGAGAAATTGCGAGGAGTTTGCGGTACAAAGCTTTCGTGGCGCGTATCATACCATTGTCTATGAAAAAGTGAGCAAGAAAACTACATTTTTTTTAATTTTTTTATCGTTTTTTTTGATCTTATGGTCGTATAACTTCCAATTTATAATTGTCAAACTCAGATTGGGAAAAATTTATACTAAATTTGAAACCAAATGGACTGTCTTGAGGAATTCGTGTAATTCCATGCAAACTTTCTACTAAATATTCATTGGGTGCTTTAATAGAGGATGAAATCAGCTTCCCTTGTTGATAAATGCTTATTTTCAACAGAGGCAGTTTTAACCCTTTGCTATATTGGTTCACCAAGTGACCTGAAAAAACAGTAGATATCGCTGATGTTGACTCAATATTGAGGTCTTGTACTTTTATATGGGTATAGCGTTCATCGAGCGTGTCACAATTAAATAAATTACATGCTGATATAAATGCCTGATTTAGCGCAGGTGAGCGTTGCAATACATTTGGGTTAAACCATAAAAATTGAAAAACCAGTAATAACGCTAAAATTGTATTTACGATCGCCCATGTCGCAATATAAAGCCTAGTTCTTGGTTTCGATTGGCTATTGGCATGGATTGATGATGAAAGATTTAAAGAAGGGTAGTTGGTAATCGGATCATGATTGAAAGTATTTAAGTTATTTAAATAGGTACGCAAGTTTATGTTTGAATTTGCAACTTTACGATCGAAAATATCCAATAGGTGTTGTTCTTGTTTGGGTTCAATCACATCTTCAGATGGTGCTGTACTGTCTTGGACTTCTGTGATTAAAGGTTCAATCACTTTCGGTTGAGGATTGAATAGATGTAGAAGCGCATTAAACTCAGCAGAACATTTAGGACAACAAACCATACCCTCGGCAACAGTTAACTGGGTGACTGATACCTTGTAAATTGTGGAGCAATTTGGGCAGCGGGTTTGTTTATCACTCATATCTTAAATTAAGCTCTACTTATTTATGGCGTTTCCCAGAAAGACGGTACCAATTTTCATCACGCTTTTCTTTGTCTAATATATCAAAAAATTCAGCATAAACACGAGAAACATCATCAACTTGCTCTTCAATAATACCGGCTAGTGCGAATTCACCCTCAGGTTGAATGAGTGTTGAAAACTCCTCAGCAAGTGCCATCAGTGGGCCAGCAAGAATATTTGCGACAAATACATCTGCCTTTTCCTCACCGAGTGCTTGATTAAATTCTTCAGGTAGGCCGACATATAAATTTTCGAGCACGCCATTTAATTCAGCATTTTGTTGTGTAGCGAGTACAGCTTGAGGATCAATATCCGTCGCATATACTTTTTTTGCACCAAGCAATAGGGCAGCAACACCTAGAATGCCAGAACCACAGCCGTAATCGATGACGATTTTGTCTTTTACATCGGTTTTACCTAACCATTGTAGGCAGAGGAATGTTGAAGCATGATTACCCGTACCAAAAGCTAAGCCTGGATCTAATTTAATATTGACCGCATCCGCTTCAGGTGCTTCCATCCATTCAGGAACGATCCAATATTTTTCACCAATTTGAATTGGCTCATATGCATCCATCCAAGTGCGTTCCCACTCTTGATCTTCGATAAACTCAGAACGTAAAGGCGCTTCAGGCATCTGGTCTTTAATGAAAGTTTCTAGTGCGACGACATCGATTTCTTCATCATCTTCTTGAGCGTAAATACCCGTTACGATGACTTTGTTCCAAAGTGGAGTCTCACCTGGAAGTGGTTCTAATAACGCTTGATCCTCTGCATCATCTAGCGTCACACTGACTGCACCAAGAGATAATAATAATGTTTCAGTAAAATCAACTTGTGCTTGATCGACAGTAATATGGATTTGTAACCACTTCACAGTAAAAAAACCTAAATATGCAATACGAGAGTTAGCATTGTACTGTATTCGCTTTAAGAATGCAGATAAAACCTGAAGCATAAATAAAGGCACGATTACAGTGCCTTTAAGATGAGTTGGTTAACTCAACTAATATCAGTTAATTTATGAGTGGTTTCGAGTTAACTCAGCCGGATGGTCTAATGGTGCAAAACGATTCAGCAACATGCCGAAAATAGCAGCGAAGATATACATAAAGATTGAATAAACAGCTGCTGGCATCGCAATTTCGCTGCTATTCATTATCGTGATTGCAATCGCCATGGCCAAAGTACTGTTATGGATACCAATTTCAAAAGCACACGCTCTTGCTTGAAAGCTCGGTACACCAAAGAAGCGTGGTAGAAAATAACCAACGCTAAGACTTGCGATACAAAATAACGCTGTTGCCAAACCAATTTGAGCAAGATAATTCATAATGTTGGTACGTTCAGAAAGTACTGCACCGACAATAATTAACACTAAGAATACAACGGCAAAAATACGCACTGGTTTTTCTAGTTTAGTTGCAACATTTGGAAATTTGTAGCGCACAAACATACCGAGGGCAACTGGAATAAGAATAATGGCGAACACTTGTAAAATTTTACTAAATTGTAGACCAATTTGAGTTGAATCCTGAATGAAATGTGTGATTGCAAAATTCACGATAAGCGGCAAGGTCACTGCAGCAATAATGGCATTAATCGCAGTCAAGGTGATGTTGAGCGCAACATCACCTTTGTATAAATAGCTAAACAGATTGGCTGTCGCACCCCCTGGTGAGGCAGCAAGCAACACTAAGCCGACAGCCAAGTAAGGCGAAAGATTGAGTATTTTACATAAAATAAATGCAACGCCAACCAAAATGACGAGTTGGGAAAATAATGCGATGAGCACTGCTTTAGGGTGTTTACGAACGCGTAGAAAATCTTGAACAGTGAGTTCAAGTCCTAAACCCGCCATCACAATTGCAAGTGCTAAAGGTAAAAAAATCGTAAGGATCCCTGTGTCCATAAATTCATCCTGAATTTTGTTGTGTTATTTGTAAATAGATCGTTATTTTTAATTTGGTTTTATCGTTATCAATAAATAAAAGCAACCAATTTTTCAATTGGTTGCATAAATGGTCAAATTTAAAAAATTGGGTTAAGACGCTTTTGGCATCGGTGGCGCATATCCGAGTGCACATTTGCCTTTATATTCTTGACCTTCAATATTCACGGAAACACTCGCTGCATCAGACTTACAAGCTGAATTAAGCTGCTCTTCATTTCCTTTTAAATCTTTACTTTGGGTTGGGAAAAATTGAGTTTGGCAAGTACCATTCCAAATGATTCCTTTATACGGGAAACTGACAGCATCGCCTTCGCTTTTACCCTTACATACACTTTGGAATTGTTTGGCATTATAGGCATTATCAACTTTGTCATTCGCAATACTCATACTACTTACGCTTAGACCCAAACAACATAACATTGACATCGTAAATAACTGGACTTTCATGTTCGTATACTCTTGTTAAAAAATATGACTTGAATATGTTGAAAAAATAGTCGAATCAATGGAAGGGCAATGCTGTAAATAAATTTTCTAAATTGTTAAAAAATCACTTAAATCTGCAAAATTTATAAATTTTTATATCAAAATGGTTTATATTATTGGACTTCAAAAAAATTAGAATTAAATTGTTCTCGATTGTCTCAAGGCAAACAAAATTTGCTATAATTTTCTGTCATTATTTTTATCTCCTCATATACCACTATGCAATATCCTAAAGTTTACGATGTCATTGTTATCGGTGGCGGACACGCTGGTACAGAAGCAGCGCTTGCTGCGGCACGTATGGGTCGACAGACTTTACTCTTAACTCATAATATTGAGACTTTAGGGCAGATGAGCTGTAACCCAGCGATTGGTGGTATTGGTAAATCACACCTTGTTCGCGAAATTGATGCCTTAGGTGGTGCGATGGCACTCGCTGCAGACAAGGGTGGTATTCAGTTCCGTATTCTGAACTCACGTAAAGGTGCTGCAGTTCGTGCAACGCGTGCGCAGGCTGACCGTGTACGTTATAAAGCGGCTATTCGCGAAACATTAGAAAACCAAGCCAATCTTGATATTTTCCAACAAGCAGCAGATGATCTCATTGTTGACGGCGATACCGTTAAAGGTGTGGTAACACAAATGGGGATTCGCTTTGATGCGAAAACAGTCGTGTTAACCGCTGGTACATTCTTGGGTGGCGTGATTCATGTTGGTCTTGAGAAATCAAGCGGCGGTCGTGCAGGTGATCCACCTTCAATTTCTTTAGCGCACCGTTTACGTGAGCTTCAATTGCCAGTAGGTCGTTTAAAAACAGGTACGCCACCACGTATTGATGCACGTTCTGTAGATTTCTCTGTGATGACACCACAGCCAGGTGATTTCCCATCCCCAACGATGTCATTTATGGGTGATGCATCTATGCACCCAGAGCAAGTCAACTGCTATATCACGCATACCAACGAAAAAACTCATGATATTATTCGTGGCGGCCTAGACCGTTCACCGATGTATACTGGTGTGATTGAAGGTGTAGGACCACGTTACTGTCCGTCAATCGAAGATAAAATTCATAAATTTGCCGATAAAGATTCTCACCAAGTATTCTTAGAGCCTGAAGGCCTAGATACACATGAACTTTATCCAAATGGTATTTCTACATCTTTACCGTTTGATGTCCAGTTTGAATTAGTACGCTCAATCCGTGGTATGGAAAATGCGCATATCCTGCGCCCGGGTTATGCCATTGAGTATGATTATTTCAACCCACAAGCTTTGAAATTCACTTTAGAGACTAAAGCGATTAATAACTTGTACTTTGCGGGTCAAATTAACGGTACGACAGGTTATGAAGAAGCCGGTGCACAGGGTTTACTTGCAGGTTTGAATGCTGCACGTCGTGCGTGGGATCAAGAACAATGGACACCGAAGCGTGATGAAGCGTACATGGGTGTATTGGTCGATGACTTAATCACTTTAGGTACGAAAGAACCTTACCGTATGTTTACCTCACGTGCGGAATACCGTTTGATGCTTCGTGAAGATAATGCAGACCAACGTTTGACACCAATCGGGCGTGAAATGGGTCTTGTGGATGACGAGCGTTGGGCAGCGTACTGCGAAAAAATGGAAGCGGTTGAGCGTGAAACAGGTCGTTTACAACATCTTTGGGCTGCACCTAACAATCCAATGGGTAAAAAATTCATTGAAATGACAGGTGCGGATCTTTCTAAAGAATGTTCTGCGATTGATTTGTTGAAACGTCCGAACATTACTTTTGCTCAAATTGCGGAACTCACTGGTTCTGATGTTGCTGCTCAAGTGGGTGACCAAATTGAGATTGCAGTTAAATATGAGGGTTATATCAACCGTCAGCATCAGGATGTAGCGCAAATGAAGCGCTTAGAAGAGACTAAGATTCCAGCTGATTTTAATTATGACGTGGTATCTGGTTTATCTCGTGAAATTACTTTGAAACTCAAAGAAGTTCGTCCTGAAACTCTTGCTCAAGCAAGTCGTATTCCGGGCGTAACACCTGCTGCTGTTCAATTGGTGATGATTACGATTCGTAAGAAAGCACAAACTAAAAAATCTGCTTAAGCCTGTTGCAGTCCAAAAAACCCGCTTGATGCGGGTTTTTTTGATCCTCATATAACGATTTATCCATAAATAAGATAAATAATTTATTATTTACGTTTAACAAGAATAGAGATTAATAAAGAAATTATGATTATTTCTCAATCCAAGTTGATGTCGTTATATTGATTCTACGTTCACAACAAAGAGGAAAGGCCATGACGATGAAGCGTATTCGTTATAATGGTTATGAAATTGCATGCTGCACGATGTAAATCATAATCCAACGACATTGAAAAGTGTACGTGGGCTAAAGGGGAGTTTAGTTCACGTATTTAAACTCAACACAATCAGAAACCAGCGCAATACTGAAAATATGATAATAAAAAATCTTCAGAGCCAATTTGGCTCTTTTTTAATTTTCAATTTCATGAACGGCGTTAAATACATCGAGCGGTTCAATACGAATGATTTTTTTGCCGAAGCTTCTGAGCCACCAAACCAATTGTGAAGTAAATGGCACATTAGCCACCACTTTAAAGAGATCATCGGATACTTGTGTGATGGATTGATCTTTACTGAGTTGGCTTTCGGAAAAGTAAAGTGCATCAGCTTTATTCATAAAGAGTTCGAGTTGAACGAGCTCAGTGGGTTTATTGAAATCAACTCTGAAGCCAAGCGCACCAGATTCAATGTAAGCATCAATATCAAAGTCAACAGGGTGTAAGGCGCGTTGTTCTAGAACTTTTGCAGATTTAAAACGATGTAAAGCAAAAGTTTGAACTTCTGATTTGTCATGTCGAGTACAAATCAAATAAATGATCGAGCCCTTTTGAACCAGTGCAAGCGGGTTTAAGGTATAACCACGTTCTTCACTTTCAGGTCCACGCGCACGATATATACATTCAATCTGTTTATCTTGTAATAGACCTTCGTAAATAGCTTGCTGCGCATGTTTCTCTACAACAGGAGGGATCAAGGGCTGGCTTGCTGGGACAATACGAACTCGGTTAATCCACTGACGTACATTGTTTTGTGTAGATAAGCTGCGTTTTGCAAGCTCGAACCAAGGGTTCATTTCCTCAATTAAGCTTGGAGGAAGCAAATGCTTCAAATGCTCTTCAACCATCATGAAGGTGACGGCTTGTGAGCTGGTCATATGCGGCAAGCTTTGAATTGGGGCATCTGATCGCCAACGCCAACCTTGTGGTACAGTTTTATTACTCTCAATAGGAAATCTTTGAGAAATTTGATTTAAATCACGTTGAATGGTTCTTAAACTGATTTCAATACCTTCTCTTTGCAGGGTCTCTTGCAACTCTCGTGTACCCATCCATTTGCCAGTGGTTAAACGTGAAAGAATTTGCCACTGTCGATATAAGCTATTCGATGTTTCTTTTTCTTGAGAGGACATAATCAACTAATGAATAAAGAGAAAATATTTTTCAAACACACAATAAAAAATCTTTAAGAGATAAGCAAGCATGGAAAGTGAAGCTGTTGAGTATATTTCGATACATCTTTAGGCCATTTTTCGTTGTGAATGCTTCAAAAATGGGGCATTAATAGATGAATAGGTAAATTTTTGGCATTGAAATTGCTTAATTTTGTTTACAATTGATAACAATTAAGAGGTATGTATGCTAAAAGAGGAAAAAGATACCACTTCAATTCTCGCAAATTTTAAGGCTGATCATACCGTCGAAGCTTTTGAAAAATCTAAGCAGATCGAAGTTAAACAAAACAGCACTGCGTACTTGTTCGATCAACTTAAATCTGAATTTTATAATGAACTTTTAGATGATAAAACGATTGGCTTAGAGGCATCTAGCAAAATCGAAAATTGGTTATGTGAAAGAAGCTTGGATGAGCTGAAATCTTTAAATCATCAAGCGAAGGAACATTTCCTCTATCAGGGCATTACATTTACAGTCTATGGTGATGCTGAGGGTACAGATCGTATTATTCCTTATGACTTAATTCCACGTGTCATTGCCAAACAACAATGGCACAAAATAGAGCAAGGCTGTGCACAAAGAGTGCAAGCATTGAACTTTTTTTTAGATGATATTTACCATAATCAGGCGATTTTAAAAGATGGTTTAGTGCCTGAGTTGCAAGTGCTCACTCATGAGGCATACCAACCATTGATGTATAAACATTCATTGAAAGGTAAAGTTTATAGTCAAATTAGCGGAATCGATATTATTCGTGATCAGCAAGGTGACTTCTTTGTATTAGAAGACAATTTAAGAACACCATCAGGCGTGTCTTATATGTTGGAAAGTCGAAAAATTAGTGAAAAAATGATGCCCGAACTTTGTAAGTCATCAAATTTACAAGGTGTAGAGCAATACCCACAACTTTTAAGACAAATACTCGAGGAAAATGCTGAAGTAGATAATCCATTTATCGTGGTGCTTACACCGGGTCGATATAACAGTGCATATTATGAGCATTGCTTCCTCGCACGTGAGATGGATGTTCCTCTAGTTACAGGTCAGGATTTATTTGTTGAAAATGCTAAGGTCTATGCCAAAACCATTTGGGGTAAAAAACAAGTCGATGTAATTTACCGACGCCTAGATGATGGATTTCTTGATCCATTGTGTTTTATGCCAGACAGTACATTAGGTGTACCTGGCCTAATGTCTGCATACTTACAACACAATGTCGTGATTGCAAATGCGCCTGGCACGGGGGTAGCAGATGACAAATCAATCTATCCTTATGTCGATAAAATGATTGATTACTATCTAAACCAGAAGCCAATTTTAAATAACGTACCGACTTACCAATGTCGTGAACGTGAAGAACTCGATTATGTACTTTGTAATTTAGAAAAGTTAGTGGTTAAAGAGGCGCAAGGTTCAGGCGGTTATGGCATGTTAATTGGTCCTAAAGCGACCGAACAAGAAATTGAACAATTTAGATTAAAGTTAATTGCACAGCCGCATGCTTACATTGCACAACCAACTTTAGCGCTTTCAGTCGCTCCCACTTTAACTGAATTCGGCATCGCTGAACGCCATATTGATTTAAGACCGTTTATTTTAAGTTCACCGTATCGTACAGAAATCGTGCCGGGAGGTTTAACCCGAGTTGCGATGCAAGAAGGGGCATTAGTTGTAAATTCATCGCAGGGTGGTGGCATTAAAGATACGTGGGTTATAGATCCGCTACATTCATAAATATACAACCAGGAGCTTGTCATGATTATATTAAACAGCAATGCACAAAATATTTACTGGGTTGGCCGTTATTTATCTCGTATTCAACATTTATGTGGTCAGTTTCCATTTCAAGATGATGTTCAAGCATTGCAGTATGCCCATGCTTTTTGCTTACCTGCTTTTAATGCGTGTTCGCTCAATGAGCTGATTCTGAGTAATGATCAGCCAGCTTCTTTTTTTCAACAATTTGAATATGTGAAAAATAATATTCAAGATTTACGTGGTGTATTGTCAGTTCAGGCTTATTCAGAATTAAAACAGATGGTGGATACAGCGACACAAAATGCAGGATTAATTTGTACTGTTGTTGATGAGTGTAGCGATATTCTAGAAGCTGAAAATGAAGACATTTTTCTGTTTTTTAGTCTAGGACAATATTTCGAAAATCTTGATCGTGAAATAAGATTGAATCAGGATGTTAATTCTACAATCAATTCTTTAAGTGTTGTGATTGAACTGTTGAAGTCTAAAGGATGGGACAGCTTAGATGAGGCTTGGCAACATCTTTTAGCGCATCCAAATGCTAATAGCTTTTACCAATTGAATGATCAGGTGCAATGTTTATTTGAGGTGGATGCATGAAATTGATGATTAATCATCAAACCCATTATCAATATACGGAAACGGCAAAAAATAGTATCCAATATATACGAATGTGTCCTCAATGTAATGCTCACCAAAAAGTAGATGCTTGGTCAGTGAGTATTCCTGGTCATACGGTCGAAGCAAAAGATGCCTTTAATAATATTTGGATCACTTCGACTCAACGCTATGCATATCAAAATTTAAGTATTATGGCGCAGGGTATTATTGAAATCGATACAGTTTCAGAACAAGCTATTGAGTCAGAAGTGCCAGTCGGTATTTTTCTACAAATTACCCCAGCGACTCAATGTGATGCTGAAATGAAAGCTTTTGCAGCTCAGCATGTGAGTAAAAAGACTCGTGATGAATTAAAACATTTAAGTTATGCATTGCTTGAGCATATGCCATATATTTCAGATTCTACTCAAGTGAATACTACGGCAATAGATGCATTCCATCATCAACAAGGGGTATGTCAGGATCATACTCATGTATTTGTAGGTATGTGTAGAGAGTTAAATATTCCTGCGCGTTATGTTTCTGGATATCTTTACGTTCCAGAAATGAGTCATTTGGCGAGCCATGCTTGGGCTGAAGCTTATATAGATGGAGTTTGGTATACATTTGATGTTAGCAATCAGCTCTATACGCCAAGTTCACACATTTATATTGCATTAGGGCGTGATTATTGGGACGTTGCACCTATCAGAGGTGTGCGAGAGGCTGGTGGCGTGGAGAGTATGACGACCATCGTTCAGGTATTACCGTGTTAGAACAAAATTTAGAAGAGAGATTTCAATGACCTATTGTTGTGCTATGCGTTTACGTGATGGCTTAATTTGTATCAGTGACACGCGAACAAATGCAGGTGTAGATCATATCTCTGTCTTTCGTAAACTCTATCTTTTCGGTGTTGAGGGTGAGCGTTTTATCAGTATACAAACTGCGGGTAATTTGGCGACGACACAAGCCGTTATAGGACATTTACAGAATCAGCTAGATTTAAAACACGAACCTAATTTGTATAGTGTGAATAGCATGTTCGAGATGGCTGAATTGGTTGGTCATACTTTAAAGCGTGTCATTATGGATGTGACTACTGATCAACTAGAGCAAAGTAATTATCACTGTACGATTTTACTTTCTGGTCAAATTCAAGGGGAGGATATTCAGTTATATAATATTTATCCTCAGGGTAATTTTATCAATGCGACGTCAGATACGCCCTTTTTTCAGATTGGGGAAAGTAAATACGGTAAACCAATTTTAGATCGTGCATTAAATTACAATACTGAATTAGATGAAGCATTAAGATGCGGTTTAATTTCATTTGATTCAACCCTTAGATCTAATGTTTCTGTGGGCTTACCACTAGATGCATGTATTTATAAAAAAGATAGTTTTGCAATTCCATTGTCTAAACGTATTCATGATGATGATCCATATTTCTCATCAATTAGTAAACTTTGGTCAGATACTTTGCGTCAAGGATTGAACGGTTTGCCACGGCCAACAGAAGACTATTGGCAATAATTTTGCTTTATGATTGAGTTTAGATTAAATTGAGTTGCATTGAATATTAAATCATTACTATAAAAATTAGGGGAAGCAATGCAACAGTTCAGTTATGCGAGTGTGTCGACTGCAGATGCAAGTCGCTTATTGATTGATGTTCGTGAAATCTTGAATGAAGCCCGTCATTTCAATTTTGAGCATAAAATTTCTGGAGCGCTATATTATGCAGATGGGCACTATTTTCAATGTCTAGAGGGTGATGAAACCACACTAGATATATTGTTGCAAAAGCTTCACAAGGATAAACGCCATCATCAAATTCGCCTATTCCAGCGAAAAAATATTGAAAAAAAACAATTTCAAGAATGGTCTATGAAGTTTGTAGGACGACAAAGTCCAGTGAAGCAGGCTTTAATAGATATGGGATTTAGTCAATTTACGCCTACACAGTTTACACAAGATCAAGCTGATTATTTAATTCGATTTTTGACACGCGCTCAGGATACGGATTTTAATGAACTACAACGTAATGCTGTTTAGCATTACGTTGATTTAATTTGCTCATTACATTTTGAGACGCTTCGGACGTTGGCTTAATCGACATAACAACTCATAACCAATCGTACCATTCGCTTCAGCAACATCATCCACTAAACGATGTTTACCCCATAATTCTACTGGATCACCAATTTTTGCGTTGAGATCAGTGATATCTATGGCAATCATATCCATGGCAACTCTGCCAATCACTGGGGTTAATTGACCATCTAGTGAAACCGAATTCTCACGAATAAAAGCTCTTGGATACCCATCACCATATCCGATCGAGACAATTGCTAATTGCATAGGTCGCTGTGCAACAAAGGTTGAGCCATAACCTACAGCTTCACCTGATTGAATGGAGTTAAGTGCAATAATCTCAGCACTAAATGTCATGACAGGTTTTAAATCTAGAGCGTGGACGTCACGATCTGCAAATGGCGTTGCGCCGTACAGCATAATACCAGGACGAACATAGTCAAAATGCAATTCAGGGTATTTATAAATTGCCGCTGAATTACAACATGAAGCTAAAATTGGTGCACAATCTTGTTTTACTTCAAGAAATTGAGATATTTGTTGTTCATTTAAAGGGTGATCAACATCTGCATTAGCAAAATGCATTGCAAGTACACAGGTAAAACCTTCATTTTTTAATTGATGAATAATCGATTTGATTACATCAATTTTGAAGCCTAAACGGTTCATTCCGCTATTTAGTTTAACCCATACTTTTAGATTTCGGGCGATATAAGCATCTTTAACTTGCAACAACCACTGCAGTTGTTGATGATGATGAACGATTACTTCAATATGTTGCTCAATCGCAATGTGCATTTCACCTTCAGAAAAAACACCTTCAATTAAGGTGATAGGTTGTTTAAAACCTAATTCACGTATTTCAAGTGCTTCTTCTAAACATGCAACGCCAAAAGCATCAGACTGGCTCAATGCGGCTAAGCAGTCTGAGACTCCATGACCATAAGCATTTGCCTTTACCATACTTACAACTTTAGAGTTTGGTGCAAGTTGTTTCACGCGATTTAAATTGTATTGCAATGCGTGTGTGTCAATACAAACCGTTGCTTGGCGCACTCTAATTTACTCCTAGAGGCATGTGGAAAGGTTAAATCTTTTAAACTGAAAAAAGATAATTGTGTTGGATCAATTCGTGCGTTCTTAACTAAGAATTGATCAAAGCAAAATTACTCTTCTTCTTGGTTCTGCGCGTAATATTCAGGTGACAAGTTACTAAAACGCGTATATTGACCTTCAAAAGCGAGTCGAACGGTACCAATTGGACCATTACGTTGTTTACCGATAATGATTTCAGCAGTTCCTGCTTCTTTAGATTCTTTGTTATATACCTCATCACGGTAAATGAACATGATCAAATCGGCATCCTGCTCAATTGCTCCAGATTCACGTAAGTCTGACATCACAGGACGTTTATTTGGACGGTTTTCGAGTGAGCGGTTAAGCTGCGAAAGTGCAATCACAGGGCAATGCATCTCTTTCGCCAATGCTTTCAAGCTTCGAGAAATTTCACCAATTTCACCCACACGGTTATCACCCATACCTGGTACTTTCATTAACTGCAGGTAATCGACCATGATGCAACCGAGTTTACCACCGTGTTGTTTGGCTATACGTCTTGCACGTGCGCGCATTTCAGTCGGTGGAAGGGCAGAAGAATCATCAATATAGAGATGCTTCTCTTGCAGTTGAAGAATCGTTCCTGTGACCTTGTTCCATTCTTCGCCATCTAATTTGCCAGATCGTAAATGTCCTTGATGCACTTTACCAAACGAGGAAATTAAACGCATGGCAATAGAGTCAGCAGGCATCTCCATGGAGAATACGAGAGCAGGAAGGTTGCAATTGAATAGCACACTTTCGACTAAATTCATTGCGAAAGTTGTTTTACCCATTGATGGACGGGCAGCAACAACGATCATATCTCCAGCTTGCATACCTGATGTTTTATTATCAAGCTCCACAAATCCTGTGGTCAGACCTGTAATATTCCCATCAAGTTGTGATAATTCGTTGAGTTTATCGAATACATCTGCGACAACGGTATTAATTGCTTTTGGCCCTTGAGCTTTTGCATTGTTATTGTGTTGTTCAGCCAAAGAAAAGATACTGGTCTCAGCTAAATCTAAAATTTCACTGACTTCTCGACCTTTCGTGTCATACGCATTTTGTAGAATTTCATTACCAACTTTGATCATATTTCTCAAAGTTGCAAATTCACGTATTTTATTGGCATAAGTTTCAAGGTTATAAAAGCTTGATGGAGAATCCGCCATCAATTGCATTAAATATTCTTCACCGCCAATCGCATCAAGCAGGTTCTGTTTGATTAACCAATCATTGACCAATACGGCATCATAAGGTGAACTTTCTTTAGAAAGTTTTTCAATTGCTCTAAAAATATATTTATGTCGAGTCGCGTAAAAATCATTCTCGGTTAATATATCGCTGACCTGTTCGAATGACTCAGCTACTGTCATGAGTGCGGCAAGAACAGCCTGTTCAATAGCAAGATTGTGCGGAGGCGTACGAAACTCTTTGAGTGCTGAAGATTCACTCTTTAGCAAATCTAACTCAGTGTTATTCGTATTTTTTTTGGCAGTCGCCTGAGACATATAAAACCTTGATTTACAATAATTACGAAAATGAATAGGGGAGACTTATCTTAATGCAAAATGCACAAGCAAGACAGTGCAACAAATAATATCGATAACAAATAAAAAACTAAGTCTAAATTTCAGCTTGCTAAATCAAACTTTATAATTATTAGGGATAAAAAAAGAGCATGCTGATGCATGCTCTTTTTCTTTGCATAAAATTACTCAGATACGATAGTAACGAGAACTTCAGCAACAACATCATGGTGCAATTGGATTGCGATGTTGAATTCGCCAGTGTGACGAAGTGCACCGTTCGGTAAACGAACTTCAGCACGGTCAACTTCAAGACCAGCATTTGTCAACGCGTCAGCGATGTCACGAGTACCGATAGAACCAAATAGTTTACCTTCGTCACCAGCTTTCGCAGTGATTACGATATTTACTTCGTTCAATTGGTCAGCACGTGCTTGAGCAGCAGCTAATACTTCAGCTTCTTGCTTCTCAAGTTCAGCACGACGAGCTTCAAATGCAGCAGTATTAGCTTCAGTAGCAGCAACTGCTTTACCTTGAGGGATTAAGTAGTTGCGGCCGTAACCAGCTTTAACTGAAACTTTATCACCTAATTTACCAAGGTTCTTAATGCGTTGTAATAAGATAATATCCACAGCTCAACCTCACTTATGATTGTCAGTGTAAGGAATCAACGCTAAGTAGCGAGCTTGTTTGATAGCAAGAGCTAATTGACGTTGGTAACGAGCTTTAGTACCTGTAATACGGCTAGGAACAATCTTGCCGTTTTCAGTGATGTACTGTTTTAAAGTATCGATATCTTTATAGTCGATATATGTAACGTTCTCAGCTGTAAAGCGGCAGAACTTACGACGACGGTAGAAACGTGCCATTGATGTTCTCCTTATGCTTCAGCAGAGTCTTGAGCTTGTTGTGCTTCTTCACGTTGAGCTTTACGCGCACGTTTTTCTTCAGCACTCTTAGCCAATAAAGACTCTTCAGTGATTGCGTTTTCACGACGAATAATAACGTTACGAAGAATAGCATCGTTGTAACGGAATAATTCTTCCAATTCATTAAGCGTAGTTTGGTTACATTCAACGTTCATTAAAATGTAGTGCGCTTTGTGAATTTTGTTAATTGGGTAAGCCAATTGGCGACGGCCCCAATCTTCAAGACGGTGAATTTGACCTTCAGCATCTTTAATGTGAGAGATATAGCGTTCTACCATACCTACCACTTGATCGCTTTGGTCTGGATGTACCAGAATTACGATTTCGTAGTGACGCATTGTCAGCTCCTTACGGTTTTATGCAGCCCCTAACGCATTTGTTAGAAGCAAGGAGTCACAAATAAATTTTATTGGTTTCAAAAAAACTTAATGTGTCGCAAAAAAATGCGAAGCTGTATTGTAAGGATGTCGGCAGGGGATTACAAGAAAAATAAAGCAAAATATAACGACGAAGAAAATAAATTGGACTATTCAATTTTGAAAATTAACTTACTTTTAGAAAGTATTTGAAGGTAGTGTTGAGTATAGATATTTATAGACTGCTTAAAGCGAAGATAAAAAAAGATAGAGGCTTCTCTATCTTTTTAAAAAATGACAAGATTGTTTATTGGTGCAGTAGCAGTAAAACTAAAGCAAATACTGATAATCGTAATTAGGAGAACAGAGAATAAGAAATATTTCTTTGCCCATAATTGATCATTTTCAGCTTTAAATCCAATGATATTTAAATATAGCCAATAAACAGTCAATACATTGAGAATTATACAATAAAGCCAATTTGCATAGCCAAATACAAATAAAGCGTTCATTGAGATTGCAAATAGCACAATGTAAATCAGCGATTCGATCTTGGTGCGAACAATCGAGCGCGCAACAGGAAGAATCGGAATACCCGCATTTTTGTAATCATCAAAACGATAAATTGCAATTCCCCATGAGTGAGGCATTTGCCAAAATGCATAACCCAAGAAAATGAGTAGCGCACCTAAATCGAATTGATTCGCGACCGCTGTATATCCAATGACAGGGGGGGCTGCACCAGAAATACTACCGACCACAGTTTGGTGGATCGTTGTTCGTTTTGTCCATAGGCTGTAAAAACCAACATATACAACAAAACCAATAACTGCGAATAAAAAAGCGTACGCATTTACCCAAAACCATAAAATACCAAAACCGAGTATGCCTAATAGCAAAGCAAAAGCTAATGCAATTTGAACAGAAATGGTTTTCTTAACTAACGCACGATTTTGAGTGCGCTGCATTTTTTGGTCGATGTCTTGATCAATAACGTTATTAACCACACATCCAGATGCAACTACGAGGGTAGTGCCAATGAGGGTAAGAAGCAGGAGAAGGAAATCTACTGAACCTTGGGTAGCTACAAAGTAGCCACCCAAAGTGGTAACAAAGTTACCAAAGAGAATTCCTGGCTTAGTCAGGAATAAGTACTTTTTAAACATGACAATCAGTTTAGATCATCATGTTTGAATGTAAGTAGTTCATGATCCATACAGAACCAACTAAAAGAACAGCAATAGTTAGAATTGTATAGATAAATGCAATCACGTTCCAACGTTGCTCTGAAGATGAGTTCATGTGCAAGAAGTAAACTAATTGTACAAGTACCTGAGCAACAGCTGTAATACCGATAACAGCAATAATTGCACCACGGCTGAAGCTATCAGTATTCATTGCCATGTAGAATGGAACTACAGTCAATAAAACAGAAAGTACAAAACCGATTGTGTATTGCTTTACGTTACCGTGTGATGCACCAGCAGCATTATGATCATGACTCATTATAATACTCCCATTAAGTACACTACGCTGAATACGCAGATCCATACGATGTCAAGGAAGTGCCAGAACAAGCTTAGGCAAGCAAGACGACGAGTATTGATTGTAGTCAAACCATATTTTTTGATTTGAATCATCAACACGATCATCCATACCAAACCAGAAGTAACGTGAATACCGTGCGTACCAACTAAAGTAAAGAACGCAGATAAGAACGCACTAACGCTTGGTCCATGACCAGCATGAACTAAATGATTAAATTCATAAAGTTCCATGCCGATGAAGATTGCACCGAATACAAATGTAACTGCTAACCAAGCTAGAACTTGACCAACATTTTTCTTGTAAGAAGCAAGTACCGCAAAACCAAATGTCACTGATGAAATCAAAAGTGCGAAAGTTTCAGTTAAAACGAAACCTAAAGAATCTGCAAAAAGATCCTTTGCACTTGGAGTGCCAGGTGGAATATGACTGCTTAATACAGCGAACGCGATGAAGAGTGTACCGAATAAAATCAAGTCACTCATCAAGTAAGTCCAAAAACCAAAGACCGTGATGTCTGTATCATCGTGATGATGTTCATCATGCTCGTGGTTTTCGTGATGAAGTACTTCAGCCATATCCTTAGTCCTTCTTCAAGTGTTTTTCGAGTAACGCATAACGTTCGTTTTCAATACGTTCTACTTCAGCAGCTGGAACATAGTAATCCACTTTCTTCGTGAATGAGCTCCAGATAAAGCCGATGATTGCAGAAACGAAAGAAACAATCGCTAACCACCAAATGTGCCAGATAAGTGCAAAGCCCATAACAGTGATGATCAGTGCAATAAGTACACCCGCAGCACGGTTAGTTGGCATATGAACATCTTCATATTTAGCAGGACGTGCGTAAGCTACACCATTTTCTTTGTCAGTCCAGAAGCGGTCGATACCGTTCGCTTGAGGCAATACTGCAAAGTTATAGAATGGAGCTGGAGATGAAGTCGCCCATTCAAGCGTACGTGCATCCCATGGATCGCCTGTAACGTCACGAGTTTGTTCGCGTTGTAAGAAACCAACAATGATTTGCATGATGAAACAAGCAATACCAATTGCGATTAATACAGCACCGAATAATGCGATACCAACATATGGATCCCAGTCTGGGTTGTCATACGAGTTTAGACGACGAGTCATACCCATGAAACCTAGGATATACAATGGCATGAACGCGAAGTAGAAACCGAAGAACCAGAACCAGAAGCATGCTTTGCCCCAGAATTCACTTAACTGCCAACCGAACATTTTCGGCCAGTAGAAAGTAATACCAGCAAACATACCAAATACAACACCACCAATAATTACGTTATGGAAGTGAGCGATTAAGAATAGTGAGTTGTGTACAAGGAAGTCCGCAGGTGGAACCGCCATAAGTACACCAGTCAAACCACCGATACCGAAAGTCACTAAGAAGCCAACTGTCCAGTACATAGGTGATGTGAAGGTAATACGACCCTTATACATTGTGAATAACCAAGAGAAGATTTTCACACCTGTAGGAATCGCGATAATCATGGTCATGATACCGAAGAACGCGTTAACGTTGGCACCTGAACCCATTGTAAAGAAGTGGTGTAACCATACAACGAATGCAAGAACTGTAATCGCGATCGTTGCATACACCATTGATTTGTAACCAAACAATGTCTTACGAGAGAATACAGAAGTAATCTCAGAGAATAGACCGAATGCAGGTAAGATCAAGATATAAACTTCTGGGTGACCCCATGTCCAAATCAAGTTTACATACAACATTGGGCTACCACCCATGTCATTTGTAAAGAAGTGGAAACCGAAGTAACGGTCAAGCGTTAACATTGCAATTGTTGCAGTCAACACTGGGAATGATGCGATGATCAATACTGCAGTACATAAAGATGTCCACGTAAAGATCGGCATATCCATAAGACCCATGCCAGGAGCACGCATTTTAATGATGGTAACGAAGAAGTTAACACCAGTAAGAAGTGTACCAAGACCAGAGATCTGAAGTGCCCAGATATAGTAGTCAACACCAACACCAGGAGAGTATTCGATACCTGAAAGAGGAGGGTAAGCCATCCAACCAGTTGCCGCAAACTCACCAAGCGCAAGAGAAACCATCATCAAACCAGCAGCACCAGCGAATAACCAGAAGCTTAAAGAGTTTAATAATGGGAATGCTACGTCACGCGCACCAATTTGTAGTGGAACAGAAATGTTCATCATACCCACTACAAGACCCATCGCTACGAAGAAAATCATGATTACACCATGTGCGGTGAAAATCTGGTCGTAGTGTTCAGGGTGTAGATAGCCTTCGCCGCCGCCTTTTGCAAGGAACAATTGAAGACGCATCATAATCGCATCCGCGAAACCACGTAATAACATGATCACAGAAACGATAAGGTACATAATACCAATTTTTTTATGGTCTACAGATGTGAACCATTCGTTCCACAAGTAGCCCCATTTTTTGAAATAAGTGATGCCAGCAAATACTGCAATACCACCTAAAATCATCATTAACACTGTTACCTGTACGATTGGATCGTACGGGATAGCATCTACACTTAACTTACCTAAGAAGCTCATGTCTTATTCCCCTACAACTGAAGAAGCAGGTTCAGCATTTACATCAGCAACTACAGCATGACCTTCAGCTTTAGCTGAGTGATCTGCACCGTGGTAGTTTGCCATGTATTTGTTGATAATTGATTCAAACAAGCCTTTTTCAACAGAAGAGTAGTAAGTCACAGGATGAGGATGTGCCTTATATGGACCTTCTTTTTGAGCAATTTCAGCTTGTTGCTTCTCTAGATCGGTTTTAGCGTTACGAACCATCGCAGCGATTTGTTTCTCTGAACGGTTACCATCACGCAAGGTTGCAAATTCAGCTTGGTCTAAAACTGTTTTTTGAACAGCTTCAGGGTTAATTGAAGTACCGTTACCAGCTTTTACTGCAGACACCCATTCAGCGAACTTAGCTTCTGAAACAGAATGAGCTTGGAAGCGCATTTGTGTGAAACCATAGCCTGAATAGTTCGAAGAGAAACCACGGTATACACCTTCATTATCCGCAAGGACGTGAAGTTGAGTTTGCATACCCGCCATTGCATAAATCTGACCCGCTAACTGAGGAATGAAGAAAGAGTTCATTGTGAAGTTAGAGGTGATATTGAAATTAATCGGAGTTTTTTCTGGGAAACGAACTTCGTTAACTGTTGCAATTTCTTGTTCAGGGTAAACAAAAACCCATTTAAACTGTTCAGCAATAACTTGAATAGTTAAATGTGATTTCTCTGATTCTAGCGGACGATAAGGGTCATACTTGTGTGAGCCCCACCATGTTAAATACGCTAAAATACCAATAATAATACACGGGATACCCCACACTACGATTTCAATAATAGTAGAGTGTGCCCATGTAGGTTTATAGTCTGCATCTTTATTTGACGCACGATATTTCCAACTAAACCATAAAGCCATCAATGCTGATGGAATTACTACCAATAGCATGAGGTAGATCGCAGTCATCATAAGATCAGACTGACCTTGTGCTACTGGACCTTTTGAGTTTAGAAGTACCATATCACCGCCACACCCTGTTAAGAGCACGGCAAGCGTTGATAAAGACAATACAGCTAAAATTGTTTGTCTCATTTTACAACCTCGGTGAAGAGTCCCATTCCCTAATAAAATTATGGGATAGCGATTATAGTGTCACATGATTGAAAAACAGAAAATTACATTTACTGAATTTCAGTCATATGACACCGCTACGTTGTAGGGCATTATGCCCTATAACGACCAACTAAGCTATATGTAAAGTGCCTTTAAATATAAGGATTAAACCCAATTTGTTTGGTCGGAATTGGTTGAAGAATTGATTACTTTTGATGTGAAAACAGAGGCAAAACAAAGGGGAGCATTTGCTCCCCTAAGATAAAAATTATCGTTTTATGACTTTAGTCTTTGCTAATTTATCGTGCAAAGTTTGTCTTTTTTGACTTAGACCGAAGGCATGATCAATGATGGTAATGAATGGCATAAAGAGTAAATTCAATACAATAAAAATCACACTACGCAATGTGAATGCGCGCATTAAGTTCACTTGCTGTCCATTTTCAGCATCAACAATTTGAATTTTTGCTACTTTTTTACCTAAACTCTGACCACTTTTCGCAATTAAAAATGCTTGAGCAGCTAACATTAATACAATGTAAACCAACATTGCTTGCCAAGCTTCCATTGGAATAAGTGTAAATAACTGTTCCTGTAATTTGATTGCTTGATCTGATGAGCTAGCATTCTGCATTTTTTGCTGAAGCTCAGTCAATTGAGCAACTTGTTCTTCTTGCATAAAGAACGAAGGAATCACCATGGCAGGCAACCAAAGCGCCAGATCAACGAGTTTAGCTAAAAATCGAGATCCAATTGAGGCAAGTTTTTGCTGAGCAGTATTTTTTTGAACATTGACACTCGAAATAGAAGCATTTGGATAGCTTTGTTGCACTGGTGGATTGGGTTGATAGCCTTCAGGTTGGTAATATAATTTTCCTTGAGTGAGTTCACCTAAAGCTTTCCATTCAGTCATACCTTGATGCCAGACCAAGTCTGTGAGTAAAACTTGTTGGCTCGAGAGCATTTGATTTAACTGCTCTACCGTATACGGTCCAGCTTGTTGATTATTTCTCGCCAAGTAAATTTGCATAAACCTAATTTCTCAAAAATTACTAAAAAATAATGGGGTAAAAAAAAGACCCATGAATGGGTCTTTTTTTAACATAGTTTATTAAGCTTGTTTAGTCTTTTCTTCAGATAAGAAGAACCATGTATCTAAAACAGAGTCTGGGTTGAGTGAAACAGATTCGATACCTTGTTCCATTAACCAGCGAGCAAGATCTGGGTGGTCTGATGGTCCTTGACCACAAATACCCACATATTTACCTGCCTTACGACATGCATGAATCGCCATTGAAAGAAGAGCTTTTACTGCTGGATCACGTTCATCAAATAAATGAGAAACGATACCTGAGTCACGGTCAAGCCCAAGCGTTAACTGAGTTAAGTCATTTGAACCGATTGAGAAGCCATCAAAATGCTCTAAGAATTGTTCAGCAAGTAGAGCATTGGTTGGTAATTCACACATCATGATCACTTTAAGACCATTTTCACCACGTTTTAAGCCATTTGCAGCAAGAAGTTCAATAACACGTTTTGCTTCAGCAACTGTGCGGACGAATGGGATCATGATTTGAATGTTAGTTAGACCCATTTCATCACGAACTTTCTTCAATGCACGGCATTCTAATTCGAAGCAGTCACGGAAGTTGTCAGAAACATAACGGCTTGCACCACGGAAGCCCAACATCGGGTTTTCTTCTTCAGGTTCGTATAACTTACCACCGATTAAGTTCGCATATTCATTTGATTTGAAGTCTGACATACGTACGATGACAGGTTTATCAGCAAATGCAGCAGCAAGTGTAGAAATACCTTCAACGAGTTTTTCAACGTAGAATTCAATCGGTGAAGAGTAACCTGCAGTACGGGTCATCACAGCTGCACGTGTTTCGCGAGGTAAGCTGTCAATATTGAGTAATGCTTTAGGGTGAACACCAATCATACGGTTGATGATGAACTCTAGACGTGCAAGACCAATACCTTCGTTTGGAATTTGAGCGAAGTCAAATGCACGATCAGGGTTACCAACGTTCATCATGATTTTGAACGGAAGTGTTGGCATAGATTCAATCGAGTTACGTTGAACTTCGAAATCTAAAGCGCCTTCGTAAATGAAACCTGTATCGCCTTCAGCACATGAAACAGTTACTTCTTGACCATCAACAAGTACTTCTGTTGCGTTACCACATCCAACAATCGCTGGAACACCGAGTTCACGTGCAATAATCGCGGCATGACAAGTACGACCACCACGGTTTGTAACGATCGCAGCAGCACGTTTCATAACTGGTTCCCAATCAGGATCGGTCATGTCAGAAACAAGAACGTCGCCATCTTGGACTTTGTCCATCTCTTTGATTGAATTAACAATACGTACTTTACCAGAACCGATACGTTGACCGATTGAGCGACCTTCACAAAGAACTGTACCTTTTTGTTTTAATAGGTAGCGTTCCATTGTGCCGACATTCTCACGGCTTTTCACAGTTTCAGGACGTGCTTGAACGATGTAAATTTGACCATCATCACCGTCTTTCGCCCATTCGATATCCATTGGCGCACCATAGTGTTGCTCAATGATTAACGCCTGCTTAGCAAGTTCTTGTAATTCTTGATCATTTAAAGCAAATTGTTGGCGTTCAGTTTTTTCAACATCCACAACAACAACTGATTTACCTGCAGAGCCTTCTTCACCATAGATCATTTTTTGGTGTTTAGAGCCGAGGTTACGACGCAATACTGCGTGTTTACCTGCATTTAAAAGTGGCTTAGATAAATAGAATTCATCAGGGTTTACAGCACCCTGTACGACCATTTCGCCTAAACCGTAAGATGCAGTAATGAATACAACGTCACGGAAACCAGATTCAGTGTCCAGTGTAAACATTACACCAGCAGCACCAGTTTCTGAGCGAACCATACGTTGCACACCAGCAGAAAGAGCAACGATGTCATGATCGAAGTTTTGGTGTACACGGTAAGCAATTGCGCGGTCGTTATAAAGTGAAGCAAAAACTTCCTTAATCGCGATTAAGACGTTGTCAATACCGCGGATGTTTAGGAAAGTCTCTTGTTGTCCTGCAAAAGATGCGTCTGGTAAATCTTCTGCAGTCGCAGATGAACGAACGGCAACCGCGATCTCAGGGTTGCCGTTAGAAAGAGTTGCGAATGCATCACGAACTTCTTTTTCAAGTGCTGGAGTAAGCGGAGTATCAACGATCCATTGACGAATTTTAGCACCAGTTTCAGCAAGTGCATTTACGTCGTCAACATTGAGTTGTTTGAGCTCGGCTGAAATTTTGGCATTTAGACCACTTTGCTCAAGGAATTCACGGTAAGCTGCAGCAGTTGTTGCAAAACCACCTGGAACTGATACACCAGCATTTGCTAAATGGCTGATCATTTCGCCTAGAGATGAGTTTTTACCGCCCACGATTTCTACGTCGTGTTTACCTAATTTTTCCAGACCGATTACGCGTGCTTCCAAAGTTGTTACTCCACTTTTGCAGTATTAATCACTATCTTGGCATGATATTTTTCTGTGAAAACTTAGCAAACTTTCATTACTAAGCGACAGTCATGTAAGATCGGTTTACTATAAAGATTATATAGTACTTAGACAAATATTTGAGGATTAATTTAATGGCAGAAAGTAAAGATATTAAACGAAGTGTTTTTTTTATTTCCGATGGTACTGCCATTACGGCTGAAACACTCGGGCATTCTTTATTGGCTCAATTTCCTCATGTCGATTTTGATATTCATATCATTCCGTATATCACTACAGAAGAAGCCGCAATGAACGTCGTTGCAGAGATTAACGCGCGCGCAGAGTCTGATGGCCAACAACCTCTTGTCTTTGATACTCTTGTGGATCCCTATGTTCGGGATATCATCAATACGGCAAATGCGGTTAATTTAGATGTGTTTGAAGGGTTAATTAGTAAGCTATCTGAGGTGCTTGGAACAGCCCCTACAACTTTAGTCGGACAAACGCATGCTGTGACTGATTCTGAGTCTTATAAGGCACGTATTGATGCTGTACATTTCGCGCTGGATAATGATGATGGCGCACGTACAAGACACTATGATAAAGCGGACTTAATTTTGATTGGAGTGTCGCGTTCTGGTAAAACACCGACCTCAATTTATTTGTCATTACAATTTGGTATTCGAGTTGCGAACTATCCGTTAACTGAAGAAGATTTGGATGACAACCGTTTGCCAGCAGTTTTACGTCCACATAAGCATAAGTTGTTTGGATTAATGATTGATGCTGATCGTTTGGTGGCAATTCGATCTGAACGCAAAGCCAACAGTCGTTATGCAAGTTTTAGCCAATGTCAGATGGAATTGCGTGCAATCGAAGGTATTTATATTTCTGAAGGGATTAAATATCTAAATGTTTCAGAAATGTCGATTGAAGAAATCTCAACACGAGTATTGCAAATGACAGGCTTGAAACGCCGGATTGGTTAAATCGGTAAATCTAATTTAAAAAAAAGAAGCACTAGCTGTGCTTCTTTTTATTAAGAGATTAATCGTCATAAATACTCATAAAATTCAAAAATTATATAATTCAAGTGTCTATAATTTCATCATAAAATGTAATTTAGAATCGCATTTATCTACTAAATGGTGGTTATTTTTCGTACGTTGTAATAATAATATCTACTAAGTGTTCGATTCCTTCCATACTTTGAACGGCATTTTCAGTAATTTTCACGACTGGCCATGTGATCAATTTACAGTTTTCTCGCTGTAAGGCGCTGTAATAATGATCGGATTTAAAAAATATTTTTTGCGACGAAGCTGGATTTGGCATCAATTGTCTTTTTAACCAAGTATCTGAAATCTGAGAATCTAAATATCGTATTGCCAATGTCGTCTTAATTCGCTGATTAAATAATCGTTTATTTTTAGCGATGAGGGGATGGGCAATAATTTTTTGAATCCCTTTTTCAGTGTGTGGCAAAACGAAATGAGGTGTCATTTGAAATACTTTGACGAATAGAGCATTTTGGCAAACCACATCTAAATGTGAAACTGACATTTGATTGGCACCAATAATCGCGACCTTTAATCCTGAAAAATCGGTTTGTTTGATGTCCTCAGCTGAGATAATTTTTCCTTTAAAGTTGGAAAAATACTCAGCTTCATTATGAAAGAACGAATCCGTGTGGGCTTTATTCCTTTTTTTCATTTCTGTACCTAATTATTGTTTTAGTGGGTTGCTTTTGGTTCTGCAGTTAATTCATATATCCAAGATGGGATTTTAGGTAAAGATTTTTCTGGAATCTTATCAGTCATTTTTACCATAGTGTCGACAGGGATATGAAACCATTTATTACGTCGGTTCATGGCACTTCGTGCATGGAAGTTAATAATTTGATACCAAGGATTACGACGACCTTCTGCAGTACGTCCACCTATTCGAGCAAATTTGTGCATCGCTGCATAGAGCTTTTCTTCTGGCAGACCTAGTTTAATCACATTATCACGCATTTTATTAATGAGTGGTAAGTAGGCAAGAATACCAAGTAATAAACGTGGATCTACAACTCGCGCTGCCATTTTAGAAAGCTCAATAAAGGTTTTATTGTAGCCTTGATCTTCCATGACACTAAATCCAACACCTAAATGACGAGCTTCATCACCATTAATTAGTTCAAAAGCTTGATGACAAACTGGGTCTTCTACAGTATCCAATAGGAATGTACAAAGTGCGCCATCAAGAGCGACTTCCAGCATCGGAATGACAGCACCTAGAATATAGAAGGGCATTTCATCAGCATAAGTGTCGAGCCATTCGATGATCAGTCTTAAATTTTTATTGGGTTTAGGAATATCGCCTTCAAGCATACCCCATCTTTTCATCAGTGCCATTTCGGCATTGGCGTGACGCTGTTCCTCAGCGTGGAAAATGGCATACATTTCGCGAAGCGTATCTGTCGGTGCTTTTTTTGACATCGCAGAAAATGCACGAGCACCTACATGTTCGATCCACATTAGATCAGCCATAAAATCTTTAAGCTTGGGCCACTGTTCTGCGGTGACTAATTCTTTGCCAGGAGCATCCCAGTCAATATCCGAGAGTGTCCATTGAGTATGTTTTACTTTATCCAACATTTTTTCTAAGTCGATAGAGGCCATGTTATACATCCGTATTTATTTTTTAATCATGAAATTTTATCGCTTAAAAATGTGATGTGTTTTGCAGAAGTGCTTATTTTAGTTTGATATAAAATGCCAAATTTTAAGTATTTGATTATGAATCATTAATATTGTTGGTTAAAAGAATTTTTTCATTGGAATAGTCTTTTAGGGACATTTGATGTCATTTATTGCCAATAGTTGTTTGACAAACTCAAGAAATGAAAGAGTAATTAATTATAGATTTGAAATCAAAACCATTACTCAATCATTTCAGGATTTTTTTGATCTAAGCATTTTGCTTAATTTGCATTAAATACTCAAAGTTTTGAATGCGTTTGTCTGTATCGTAGATATCACAGGTAAAAATAAACTCATCTACATCATAAGGCACCAGTAGTTGTTCAAGACCTTGTTTCACTGTTTCTGGTGATCCGATTTGAGCCATTGCGTAAAAACTGTCAACTGACATCTTTTCTGGAGCAGACCAAATTCCATCCATTGATTTAACTGGAGGTTTGAGTTTTAAGCTTTGCCCACGCATTAAGCCTAATACACGTTGATAAGCGCTAGTAGCCAAGTATTCAGCTTCTTCATCAGTATCAGCTACAACAGTTGGAACGCCCATAGATACATAAGGACGATCCAAATATTCAGAAGGTTCGAAGTTTTCTCTGTAAAGTTGAATCGCTTGACCCAGCATACGAGGGGCAAAGTGAGAAGCAAAAGAATAAGGTAAGCCAAGTTTAGCAGCCAATTGTGCGCTAAATAAGCTAGAACCTAACAGCCATACGGGAACATGTGTTCCTTGACCTGGTGTCGCTTCGATTCTCTGATGTGGCGATGGTTCCCCCAAATAGCTCAAAATTTCGAGCACGTCTTGTGGAAATTGATCTTCAGTCTCTTGACGACCTCGGCGTAAGGCACGCATGGTCAATTGATCTGTACCTGGTGCGCGTCCTAGTCCGAGCTCAACTCGATCAGGATAAAGCGTTGCTAGTGTTCCAAATTGTTCTGCTACAACAAGTGGTGCATGATTAGGCAGCATGATTCCGCCAGAACCTACTTTTAAAGAGGAGGTGTTAGCAAGGATATAGCCTAATAACACAGCTGTAGCTGAGCTAGCGATACCATCCATATTATGGTGCTCTGCAAGCCACAGTCGTTTAAAACCCAATTGTTCGATTTTTTGTGCTAACTCCAAAGCATGCTGTAGTGAAAAAGCAATCGTTTTATCATCACGTACAGGAGCGAGTTCCAATACTGAAAACTCGATATCTTTTAAGCTTCGCATAACTTTCTACTCTTTTGAACACTCATAAAGATGTTAATACGAACTCGAGTATTTGTATATTGAAAAAAAACGATATAAGTGTAAATAAAAAAGCGCTCTAGGTTGAGCGCTTGAATTTTAAGAGTTTGGAATTAGCGTTTACCGTTTTTATACCAGCCTAAATGACGACCATTGTCACTTCTGTAATTACGGTCATTATAACGATAGTTTGAATTGCGATAACCGCTTTCACGGCGATCATAACGATCTCTATAGTCATCTTCGCGACGATCTTCAGCCACTTTTTTACCTAAAACTGAACCACCAGCTGAACCTAATGCAGCCCCAGCATAACCAGCATTTGTTCCGCCCATATTATTACCAACGGTGTAACCACCAGCACCACCTAATGCTGCACCAATTGCAGCAGCATTACGATCTTTTTTATTCGCTGATGCAGCTGCGCCACCAGCACCACCAATCGCTGATCCGATCATTGCTCCAGTCGAGCCACCCATTTGTTGACCAATCGCAGCACCAACGACTCCACCTAAAGCAGATGTGAGGGCAACTCTAGACGAACTATCAGCATAAGCAGTTGTTGTACTCAAGGCCGCAGTTGCGATCGCAGCAGCAAATAACTTTGAATTGAATTTCATGGTGAACTCCTTGTCGAAGTCTTATATTTGATGGTTTTAATTTAATCCAAATTTCTGCAATCATTTTGGAGAGCAAGTTGCTGGTTTGTATTTTTCTCTCCCTAATTTATCCATAATTAATTTGTTAATAAAAAAATGCGCCCTAAGGCGCATCGAGGTGAATACAGAGTATTCAAAGGGGAAACTAACAATCAGATTATATTAACGGCGGCTATGTTTTTTCTTTTTCCATTTACGATCTTGACGTGAATCATATGCTTTGTCTTTCGCAATTTTGTTACCAAGAGCAGCACCACCAGCAGCACCTAAAGCAGAGCCGATATAACCGCCATTGGTTCCACCCATACTATTACCTACGGTATAACCCGCACCGCCACCTAATGCACCTCCAATGGCAGATTCAGTACGGTTACGTTTATTACTAGCAACAGCAGCACCACCAGCACCACCAAGTGCTGCACCTAAAGTTGCACCTGTTGTGCCACCCATGTTTTTACCAATTGCTGTACCGGCTACACTACCTAAAGCACTCGCAGCAGCGACACGCGCTGTACTGTCTGCATGTGCAGATACCGTGAACATTGATGCAGTGGCTAAGGTGGCTGACATTAATAGGGTATTTAATTTCATGTGTGACTCCATGTCCTTGTTCGTGGACGAGTAATAATTCGTTGAGCACAATGTAACAAGAATTGAAGCGCTAAATATGTAGAAGTTAACCTAGAGTTTTACGTTTTGGTTGCACAATGTTGTTTTTATATTACAACTGATCATTCAATATACATTATTGGGCTGATTAAGAAGAAACTATGGAGAGTTGATTCAGTAAACAGTTTTTAAACTTGGCAGTTATGGGGCTAATTTTTGATTATCCATTAATTGGGTGTGACAAGGATTTAAAAAATGGTTTTGCAAAGTCATTCTATATAAATATGTTAATTGAATGTCAGAGTCGTTAAACTACTCGCAATTTTAGAAATATTAATTTAAGGCAGTCCTTAAGTTAATCCAGTATTAGAGATTTTATTTAACATGAAAGAATCGTTACGTTTACGATTAGACCAACTTTGTGATCGTCATGAAGAATTAGAAGCGCTATTGGCTGATGTTGAAGTCATTTCCGACAATAAGCGTTTCCGTAATTTGTCACGTGAACACAATGATTTGACTGAAATCACCACTGTTTGGAAAAAATATACCCAAGCGGAAGAAGATATTGTAACGGCTGAAGCAATGTTGTCAGATCCTGACTTTAAGGAAATGGCTCAAGAAGAAATTAAAGAAAATAAAGCATTAATTGAATCTTTAGAGGCAGAATTGAATATTCTGATGATTCCGAAAGATCCAAATGATGCGAACTCTGCATATCTGGAAGTACGTGCAGGGACAGGTGGCGATGAAGCTGCGATTTTCTCTGGTGATTTATTCCGTATGTACAGTAAATATGCTGAATCACAGGGTTGGCGTGTCGAAATCCTTTCTGAAAATGAAGGTGAACATGGCGGTTACAAAGAAATTATTTGTTTAATTAATGGTGAAGGTGTTTACGGACGCTTAAAATTTGAAAGCGGTGCTCATCGAGTTCAGCGCGTTCCTGCAACTGAATCACAGGGGCGAGTTCATACTTCAGCTTGTACCGTTGCAATTCTTCCTGAAATTGATGTTGATACGACTGTAGATATTAACCCTTCAGACTTGCGTATTGATACTTATCGTGCATCTGGGGCGGGTGGTCAGCACGTCAATAAAACGGATTCTGCTGTACGAATCACGCATATTCCGACAGGTACTGTTGTTGAATGTCAGGAAGAGCGTTCACAACATAAGAACAAAGCAAAGGCAATGGCATTATTGGCATCTCGTCTTGAGAATGCTAAACGTGCAGCAGCTGATGCTGCTACATCTGAAATGCGCCGTGATTTGGTGGGTTCAGGTGATCGTTCAGAACGTATTCGTACCTATAATTATCCTCAGGGTCGTATGACTGATCATCGTATTAACTTAACTTTATATAAGTTGGATGCAGTGATGGAGGGAGATTTGACTGAGCTTTTAGATAGCTTACATCGTGAATATCAAGCGGATCAATTGGCAATGCTTGCACAGCAGAATGGTGGTTAATGAACATTCAACAAGCGCTTGCACTGCGTGGTGAGCCTGAAAGTTATGAGCGTCAAGAAAATGCTTGGTTGCTCGAACATATCACTAAAATCGATTCATTCGATTTGGTGATGAAGAAGGATAAAGAGCTCACTGCAGAACAAGAGCAGGCGTATCGAGAGGCGATTGCTCGGATTGAAGCAGGTGAGCCTTTAGCTTATGTCACAGGTTCGCAACCTTTTTGGACATTGGACTTAAAAGTGACGTCCGATACTTTGGTGCCTAGACCGGACACCGAAGTTTTGGTGGAGACAGTTTTAAAGTTAGAGTTGCCTGAGGATGCGCGCGTTGTAGATTTAGGAACTGGGACAGGCGCCATTGCATTGTCACTCGCTTCGGAACGTCCTAATTGGTCTTTAACAGCAACCGATATTTATGAGCCTACATTGGAAGTCGCTAAATTTAATGCTGAGCAACATGACTTAGATCAGGTTCAATTTGTACTAGGCAGTTGGTTAAAACCGTTTGGGCGTCAATTTTTTGATGTCATTGTATCTAATCCGCCTTATATTGATCCAGCAGATGAACATATGCACAATTTGGCGACCGAGCCTCAACGTGCATTAATCTCTGATAAAAAAGGTTTAGCTGATCTTGAGCAAATTATTTTACAAGCCAAGAAGCATCTGACTGTTGAAGGTTGGGTGGTACTTGAACATGGATATGATCAAGCAGACGCTGTTCAGCATCTATTTCGTCAAGCAGGTTATAAGAAAGTGAGAACCGTTAAAGATTATGGTGGTAACGATCGCGTGACTTTAGCACAATGGCCTCATTAGAAATAAAAAAGCGACTTTAGGTCGCTTTTTTATTGATTCATCTTTTGATGACATCACGCCATAACAATAATTTTGATTCAAATACTTTCATTATGGTATCAGTAATTTTCCCCAATATTGCCAATAAAATAATAGCAATGATCACAATATCTGGACGCGATGTTTCACGTCCATCACTTAATAAATATCCAATACCTTGCGTTGCTGCAATGAGTTCAGCGGCAATCATAAACATCCAAGCTAAACTCAAACTATTGCGCAAGCCTGTAAGGATAGATGGAGAAGCTGCGGGTAAAACGATTTGATAGATTTGTTGCCAGCGATTCAGTCTATACACTTGAGCCAACTCAATCAATTTTCGGTCGACACCATGAATACCAGCCACAGTATTGGTATAGGTTGGAAAAAAAGCACCAATCGCAATGAGGGTGATTTTTGATGATTCATCAATACCAAGCCATAACAAAAGGAGAGGAATCCACGCAAGACTAGGAATTGACTTAATTGCAGAAAAGGTCGGTTCAATAAACTCTTCTGCATGGTGATTGAGTCCTACCAAAACTGCAAAAAATAGTGCTAAACCACTACCAATAGCAAACCCTAAAAACACTCGCCATGTACTTGCCCAAATATGTTGACCTAAATCATTCTGAGCAAGTTCTTGCAGGGAAACAAATAAGCTACTTGGAGCAGGTAGCAGATAAGGTTCAACTACACCACCTCGAACCAAAATTTCACACAGCAGTACCAGTAATACAGGGAGGAAAATACCTTTCAACCATTTATTCCCTTTTGTCGACAGTTGTGAATGGACATCGATATTCCGATGTTCAATCGCTTTTTCACTGATCGCCATTATTTTGTCACCACTTTTTGAGCGAATGAGGCATTAAATAACTGTTGAATAACTTGATTTACATTTGTTCCTTTACGAACTAAGTCTTCTTCAGTCAAGATTTTGCCGGATTTTTGTAGTGCATTAATGTGTTGGGCTTTAGGAATGTTTTGATTAAAGTCAGTACGCTGAAGCTGAAGTTTTGCAACCTCTAAAGGTAGTTTAGCTTCAGTGGCGAGTAACTGCGCCAGTTTATCTGGATTGGCTTTTGCCCATTTACGTGCTTGCTCATACGCTTTAATTACGGCTTCAATTGCTTCTGGGCTAGATCGAGTAAATGGCTCTTTGACGCTTAACACGCTATAACTATTAAAGCCTACATTACGATAAAGCAGTTTTGCACCCGACTGGACTTGAGCTGATGCCATCAAAGGGTCTAAGCCAGCCCAAGCATCCACTTGTTTACGCTCTAACGCCGTTTTGCCATCTGGATGCTGCAAATGAACAAGCTGTACATCTTTTTTATTTAATCCAACGGTATCTAAAGCTTGTAGCGTAAATAAAAATGGGTCAGTTCCTTTTGTTGCGGCAATTTTTTTACCTTTTAGATCTTTTAAGGATTTAATCGGGGAGTCTTTTGGCACGACTAAAGCTGTCCATTCAGGTTGGCTTTGGATATAAACTGTTTTAACAGGGCTACCATTGGCACGACTTAATACAGCGGCAAGACCAGCAGTTGAAGCAAAATCAACACTGCCGCTATTGAGATATTCTAAGGAGCGATTACTGCCTTGACTAAATATCCATTTGATTTTGGTATTGGGTAAAGCCTTTTCTAATAGCTTTTGATTTTTAACCACTAAGCTCGTAGGAGCATAATAGGCATAATCCAGTTTAATTTCCTTAGGAAGTGCGGCATTGGCTCCACTATGAACAACAATAATTGCTAAACCCAATAGACCTAATTTCAATGGAGATATTGATTTTTTCACTAAAGTACCTGATTTAATTCGCTAAATTTTCGATATAAATAGCCTTTCAGGTGATTTGTGACAAAAAAGAAAATGAGATATTAAAAGAATAAATTTTGATAAAGTTAAAATTATGAGTTAACACATTGAAATCAAATCAATATTTTATAAATATTGTGGTTTTGTGAAAATATAGTGATTTATCAGAACTTTATATGAATTAGTGCAATGAGATGAAGGTCACATAATTTAATATAATAAGACTAATAGAGAAAATGAGATCAAACCCTATGAGTTTGATCTCAACACTCAGATTATACGAAATACTCAGTTGAAATATCGCTCACTTCAAGAAGCTCTAATGAGTCTGACTCCAAAGCCAAGCATAGGGCCACTACTTTTAAAGTGTCCGAAATTTTCGAAGCATCTTTTAACGCAATGCCAGATTTCAGTTCATTAAGACGTTCAGTTGAAATATCTAACGCAAGTGCAGTTTCACTTGCATCTTGAGTGTTTAGGAAATGATTGATTGCATTTTTTAAATCTATTTCAGATGCATTCAGAATGCTCATTTGAAGCTGCTCTGAAATTCGATCTGCATCTTGGTTAAGTGAATGGGGGAAAGTTTGAGCAAAATTTTGCTCTAAGACATCGATCATTTTAAACATGATTGAACCTTTAGGAGATATGGCAAACTGCCGAAATGAATAAGATTAAAATAGTCTAAATATTAGCCGAATTCAAAAGAATAACGATGACTGTATGACTTTTAAATCATGTCAATAAAGCAAACTTAACTGTAATGTGTGATTAATTTTTATATAAAATAAATATTAAATTATAACTATTTTGAATTTTTTATACCAATTGGTCACTGAATAAATTGAATCCGTATTAGAGGAGGATTACCCTAAAGCCAACTTAAAACTAAAAAAAGGATAATGAGATTTATGATTATTCAAGGAAAAGTGATTGTTATTACAGGTGGCGCTTCTGGGTTAGGTGCGGCGACAGCAGCTTATCTTCAACAGCAGGGTGCTCGTGTGGTAATTGTTGATATGAATGCATCTTTGGGCGAGCAAACGGGTCAAGAAATTGGTGCAGAATTTATTCAACTAGATGTAACTGATGAAAAAGCAGTTGAATCATTCTTTGCACACATACAAGAAAAATATGGACAATTAAATGGTTTAATCAACTGTGCTGGTATTGCACCATCAGCTAAAGTGCTTGGTCGTGATGGCCTACATGCCTTAGATATGTTCCAAACAGTGCTGAATATCAACGTCAGTGGAACCTTTAATATGTTGCGCTATGCTGCGCAATTAATGTCACAGTATGCGCTTTTGGGGGAAGAGGAAGAACGCGGTGTCATTGTGAACACGGCTTCAGTTGCTGCTTTTGATGGTCAAATTGGTCAGGCTGCATATTCTGCATCTAAGGGCGCTGTTGTTGGTATGACTTTACCATTGGCGCGTGAGTTAGCACGTGAAAAGATCCGTGTTATGACTATTGCGCCAGGAATCATGGAAACCCCAATGCTTAAAGGTCTTCCGCAAAATGTGCAGGATGCATTGGGACAGATGGTTCCATTCCCACCACGTTTAGCTAAACCTGAAGAATTTGCGAAACTGGTTGGACATATCTTTGAAAATTCGTATTTAAATGGTGAAGTGATTCGATTGGATGGCGCAATTCGTATGGCGCCAAAATAATATATGAAAATCAGTTTAGTCTTCACTTAAATAGACGACTAAACTGATCTCAGATGCTTTATGGTGTAATCGCCGGACGAGCTACATTACGATACTTCTCAAGTAATGCATCAAGGCGGGCTACGGTTTCAATATCCGCCATACCATCATATTTTTCAGGATAAAAATGCATTTGGAATGCGGATACAACATTTTGAGTGACTTGATCATATTGACCAGTGACAGGAATGTTATATCCGTATAATGCCAATTTGCTTTGTAACGAAGCAATATCATTCTTCCAAGGATGATAGGTACGATAATAATTTACAGTGTCGTTATCGTACCAAGCACCGATGTTATAGTCTTCATATAAACGTTTCCAAGGAAATAGCGGACCTGGATCAAATTTACGACCTGGAGAAATATCACTGTGCCCCAAAATTCGGTCGGGTCTGATCTCGTATTTTTTAGTCATTTTTAAAATAATATCTGCAAGGACTTCGATTTGTTGTTTTGATGAAAATGGATACCATCGACGTTGCATCAAAGGGAGTTGTTCATCGTCAGCAGGGAAACCGAGATTTTCAATTTCAATGCCGATACTTGAGGCATTCAAACTACTGTTGGTCTGCCAAGAACTCGCGCCAGCATGCCAAGCTCTTTTATCATCAGGCACAAGACGGTACACAGTAAATTTACCATTGGTTGGTAATTCGGGTACAAAATAGTGACTACTGGCAGGGAAATTAGGATCTTTAAACAAAGCCAATGTTTCGTCTTTAGATACTGCTGTGTAGTGCAGAATCAAGAACATTTGCCGATTGTCTTGATTGGGTGAAGCATTCTCTTCGTCCAGATCATAAAGCGTGCTTTCTGTATATTCTGGTTGGGTATCCGAACCTTGATTGACGTATGTAATGTTGGTGATCTTTTCATCTTTACATGCCGTCAGGAATAAACTCGAAACTAATAATGTAGCGAGTGCAAAAAATTTTTTATTCATAAGTATGACTGTCATTTATTGAAGTTAGATGTTTTTAAAATCAATTGCTAGTGAAGCAATTATTGAGATTATGTTTATTAGTAGTAAAAAATAAAATAAGAAAAATTAAACAAACCTATTCGAATTGTAACAATAAGGTACAGATCTTCTAGGGTAAAAATTATCTTCACAATTGTATGAATAGACTGCTTATTTATTCGGTATCATAGGCTTATACAAGCATGTAATCAGGGTGTTTAGGTGAGTGATAGCATTGAACTGAGTGATGTTGAGCTACAGTTGTACGCAAGACAAATATTACTAGAGGATTGGGATATTGATGCACAAGAAAGATTAAAGCTGTCCAATGTGCTCATTATTGGTTGTGGTGGAATAGGGTGTTTGACTGCAGAGTTATTGGCGAGAGCAGGCGTAGGTAAATTGACACTCATCGATGCTGATACTGTAGAAATCAGTAATTTACAGCGACAAATTGCCTTTGATCATCATGATGTGGATTTTTACAAAGCTGAAGTGTTAGCAAAGAAAATTTCTCAAATTAATCCTTATATTAAGATTGAATACATCACTTCAAAAATTGATTTTAATAATGCTGCCGCACTGATTACACAGCAAGATCTTGTGTTAGATGGTTGTGATAATTTTGAAACCCGTTATTTGGTCAATCAAATGTGTAAGGATGCGAATGTTCCACTCATCAGTGCATCTGCGATTGGTTTGCAGGGTCAGTTATTTATGGTGGATGGTGAATCAGCGTGTTATGAATGTCTTTTTCCCAAAGAAGATCATGCAGATGAGAGTTTAAGGTGTGCAGATTCAGGAGTTTTAGCAACAACTCCTAACGTGATGGCAAGTATGCAAGCACATCATGCGCTATTATATCTGGGGTTAAATTTAACACCATTAAAACAGAAGATCCTTCTATGGAATGGAAGGAACATGCAACAGCGAATTTTGAATTTTGACAAGGATAAAGAATGTCAAATCTGTCACATCAGTCAATCCGCAAAGACAATTTAATTTGCTACACTCAACATATCGAAATTTAATATCGACATTATGAAAAATAATATTTGGTTAGATGGTTTACGCTCAGTGGCCCGTGTAGGTGAAACTGCGGTCATTGCTGCGCGAGCAGGGATTAAATACGCGACAGAAAAACCGAGTAATGCGAAATTAATGCGCGAAACTTTCGAGTCACTTGGTTCAACGTATATTAAGTTGGGACAGTTTATTGCCAGTACGCCTTCATTATTTCCACGTGAATATGTTGAGGAATTTCAAGGGTGTTTAGATCAGACACCTAAACTCCCATTTAGCTATATTGAAAGTGTTTTGAATGCTGAGTTTGACGGTCGCGATTTAGGTGAAATTTTCGCATCTATTGATGAAACGCCATTAGCTTCTGCTTCGATCGCACAAGTGCATGCTGCTAAATTGGTGAGCGGCGAAGATGTCGTGATCAAAGTCCAAAAACCTGGTGTTGAAACCATCCTTTATACGGATTTAAATGTCCTACATTGGGCGACCAAGATTCTAGAGAAGGCAGTTCCTAAAGTAAAATTTGCTTCACTTGCGGATATTGTTGAAGAAATCAAAACACGTATGGTTCGTGAAGTTGATTTTATTGAAGAAGCAAAAAATATTGATGATTTTGTTAATTATCTGCACATTACTCAAAATACTAAAGCGACTGCACCAAAGGTATATCATCAATATTCAACACGTCGTGTCCTGACAATGCAGCGTCTTTATGGCGTGCCGTTGACGGATTTCGATGTGGTTCGTCAAGTTTCTAAAGACCCATCACAGGTTTTGATTACTGCCATGAACACATGGTTTGGTAGTTTGATGATGTGTGAAAGTTTCCATGCAGATTTACATGCTGGCAACCTCATGCTTTTGGATGATGGTCGCATTGGATTCATTGATTTTGGGATTGTGGGACAATTAAAGCCTGAAGTATGGACTGCATGTATTGCTTTCATGGATGCATTGCAAAATACCAATTATCCATTGATGGCAGAAAATATGCTGAAAATGGGCATGACCAATATGCAAATTGATACAACAGTTTTGGCAAACGATTTAGAACGATTATTCAGTGGCGTACTCACCGCTGATCCTCAGCAAATTCTGTCATCTAATCCAGCCGACTTAAATGACATCATGATGGATATGGTGGCTGTAGGTGAGCGTCATGGCATCCGTTTTCCACGGGATTTCGCATTGCTGTTTAAACAAATGCTTTATTTTGATCGTTTTATGAGAATTCTTGCGCCGTACACTGATATTTATGCAGATCAGCGCTTACAAATGGTACAAACAATCGATCCTAATCTTTTGTTGAAACATTAAATCTTAAACAAGTGTTAAAATATCATAGCAAATCCTCAATAGAAGAGGATTTGCTTTTATCGCCTCCCGTCAAGCGTGCTATCACTGTTTGATAGTTTACGAAAAGGTCATGATTGAAGATGGATTCCATATTAATTGAAGGATTGAAAGTTGAAACAGTCATCGGATGTTTTGACTGGGAACGGCAAATCATTCAACCATTATTGCTTGATCTTCATATTGCGACTGATTTAGAGCAGGCATCAAATTCAGATCTTCTCGCTGATACTTTAAATTATGCTGAAATTTGTGAAATCGCGACTCAGACGATTCAAAAAGCTCAACCTGAATTAATTGAATTTGCTGCAAAAATTGTCCTCAAAGCTTTGTTTGAACAATATCCAGCAATTGAGTCTATCCAAATTACTGTGCGTAAGCCTGCCATTATTCCACAAGCCAATTCAGTAGGAATTCGTCTTGAAAGACACCGTAATGATTTACGCGCTAGCATTGGCGAGTAATAGCCAACCGCACAATCATCTGGTGAATGCATTAAAGAAAATCGCATCATTAGGTTGTATTACGCGTTCTCCCATCTATGTCATACCTTGTCGAGATGGTGTTGGACAAGATTATTGGAATGCTGCATGTTTATTAGAATCAAAGCGGCAAGTCAATGAAATTACCAATCTTTTAAAAGCGCTGGAAAAAGCTTCTGGTCGAGTCCGTCCGTCACATGATATTTCTTTAGATGTAGATCTCATTGCATGGGGAAATACGCTCCAAAATATGCAATTTAATCCAAAAAAAATGCCATTAGCCTTAGATGTTAAAATTCCAATGTTTGATATTTGGGAAAATCCATTATTTGAGCATGAAGCGCATCATTTTCCTCAAGTGTCACTAGATGGTTCATTTTCTAAAATAGGATGAGTTTCGCCGAATAGTCCATCGGTAGCATTGATCAAATATGTCTTTGATATGGAAATAGGCTGTGATGTAACAATAATCAGCTTCTTTTAAATGCACTAATTTTTATAATACGCCACTTCAAAATAAATAAGCTCCATATCAAGAAGATGTATAAAATTATTGTGTTAAGCGCAATTTTGGCGTTCCTCTCAGGTTGTGCAACGCTTTCCCCTCAAGAGTGTCGAACTGCTCAATGGTCGGAAATAGGTGAAAAAGATGGAAGCAGTGGTTATTCGAATCGCATTGTTAAACATCAAAAAGCCTGTTCAAAAGTGAATATTGAACCTGATCACAAGTTATATGAAAAAGGTTACCAACTTGGGCTTCGTTCATATTGTCAACCCGAAGTTATTTTCGATGGAGCTTTGGATGGAAGAGGTGGGTATAGGGTTTGTCCATCAGAGTTACATGCCCAATTAGCACCCTTTTATAATGTGGCCGATCAGTACTATCGTTCTAAGAAAGACAAAGATGCTAAAGATAAAGAAATTGAAACTTATCGAGACTACTTACTGGATGACAAAATCACCAAAGAAAAGCGGGAAGAGTATCTTAAGAAAATAAAGTCCTTAAAGCAGGATAAATTGCGGTTAGATTTGAATTTCAATCATGCTGAGCGTGAATTAAATAAGTTTAGACGATTCCATCATCTATAAAAAATGCGGCCCATGAGCCGCGTTTTTTTTAAATATAATAACTTGTTTTGGTCATGAGTTTGGATATACCCGTCATTGCGATTTTGACCGCAGCTGGTAATTCCACACCACCTGCATTTAGTGCAGTATCTCGATGCTGAAGTTCATCCTGATTCATCTGTGTCAAAATTTGACGAGAGCGGGCATCATGCGGTGGGAGTTGGTCAAGATGGTGTTGCAGATGCAGACTCACTTGGCGTTCAGTTTCTGCAACGAAGCCTAAACTGTATTTGTCACCAGCAATACCTGCAATCGCACCCATACCAAAAGAAAGACCATACCATACAGGATTGAGTAGACTTGTATGACTATCTAACTCTTTTAAACGATCTTCACACCATGCTAAATGATCTTGTTCTTCAATCGCGGCATGCTCCATTTCACGACGAACATTAGGCAACTTAGCTGTCAATGCTTGACCGTGATAAAGCGCTTGAGCACAGACTTCGCCACTGTGATTAACACGCATGAGTCCAGCAACATGCCTTGCTTCACTCACTGCGAGATGAGTCTCTGCTTGACTTGCTGGATTTTCACGTTGTGAGGTGGTGGTGCCTGGTACCAAACTACGCAGTGCTTGATCAAATGAATGGATAAATTTATCTAGACCTGTGTAGTGACGCATAACCTTAATCCTCTAAATCAATTTGAGCATTTTTTAACATTGGTTTTAAGCGTGTTAATAACCAAATCGTGTACAGAGCACTCAATATTGCTGTAATACCGAATAGAATCTTAATATCAATACTTAAGATACTTAAAATAATAATGGAGAATATAGCAGAAGACACCATGAATACTGCATTCATAATGTTATTAGCAGCCACTACGCGAGCACGATGTGAACACGGTGAATAGGCTTGCATCATGGCATACAGCGGAACAATATAAAAACCACCACTGATCCCCAATAAAGTAACTGCAATCATCACATGATAATAAATCATACCAGAATTAAACATGTCTGATATGCCAATAAAATCTCCAGTCCTTTCAGGAACAAAGGCTAAACTTCCTGCTAAATAGAAGGCGAAAACGGTTAAGCCTACTGCACCAATAGGCACCATTTTAATATTGACCTCTGAGCCACCAATTTTTCGGCATAGCAATGAACCTACACCAATACCCACAGAAAAAAAGGTAAGGAGGAGGCTAACCACATTTTCATTAGCGTGCAGATTTTGCTGAGTCATTTGAGGTATTTGAGTTAAATAAGTCGCGCCGTAAAACCAATACCAAGAATTACCCAATAAAATGGTAAAGATGAGGGGTAAACTTTTTGCATAACGTATGGTTTGAAAACTGGTTCGAAAGAAATTCCAATCGACATTGATATGATTTTCACGGACTTTTTGTTTGAGAATGAAGCGACTACAACTATAACCAAGTATCGCGATGGTCACGACCGTCAGGCTGATCCAAACTAAGTTGCCTTCAGAGTTTGAAATCACTACACCACCCAAGATCATCCCCATCAATATTGCAATGGAAGTACCTGATTGAAATAAAGCATTACCCGACATCAATTCATTTGGTTTTAATATTTCAGGGAGAATGGCGTATTTAATCGGTCCGAAGAAGGTACTGTGTGTACCCATGAGGAACAATGCAAATAACAATAGCCATAAATTGCCGAGTAAAAATCCAGCAGTACCAATCAGCATAATCAAGATTTCAAGCAATTTGATATTACGAATCAAGAAAGAGCGTTCGTATTTGTCTGCAATTTGTCCTGCAGTCGCTGAAAAAATGAAGTAAGGTAGAATAAAGAGAAGTGCAGCTAGATTATTCAGTGTGCTTACGCTTGCGGTCTGTTGTTGAATCCAACCATAGGTAATGACAAGCAATAAGGATTGTTTAAAGACATTATCGTTTAAGGCTCCAAAAAATTGAGTCAAAAACATAGGTGAAAAACGGCGCGTACTCAGTAGATGCTCTTGTTTTTGCATGACAATTCAGCTTTTTTAAAAATTATTAAGAAATGTGATGATTTAGTAACAATATCGGAAAATCATGTATCATATTTTCATCCTAAAAATTTTGAAAATACTAGAAATTTGATTCAGTTAGCTTGAATGAAAAATCCGTATTTTCTATTTAAAATATAAAGTATTCAGAGCGCAGTATGCCATCGAAAACACAATTTAAAAAATCATTACTTTCCCAATGTGTACAGCACACATGGATATCAAATGATATCAATAAATGGTTATATGCAAGTGTTTTTTTAGGTGCTCTTTCTTCACCTGTGTTATTTGCAGCTGACACAGTGGTATCAAGTCAGGAGCTTGAGCCTGCGACATCCGTACAAGCCATCGAAAATAATAAACAAAAAATAGAAAACGTTGCGCAGCAACAGGGATTGTCAAAAGAAAAAATTGAAAGTATTGATCAAAAAATAGATCAGTTGAGTGGGCAAGATGATTTTAATAGTTATGAAATGCTTCAGCAGCAAGAGCAATTGAGTCCACAAGAGCAATTCAAGCCGATAGAATTTGATGATTTGGAGTTGCTGCCTGAAGAAAGTGTGGACCCTCGACTTGCCAATGAAATTTTATCAGTGGCTGAAGAAGCCAAGCAGGAAGCGCAAAATTTCAGATCAGGTTTGACGACGACTCCAGCCATTCAATTACAAGATTTACCTGCGAATGACATTTCAGAGGCTGAGTTAACAAAAGCGCCAGTCAACATTGATCAGTTGATGCAAAATATTCAGTCTGATCGTCAGATTGAGGTGTCTGAAAATGTGGAAGGACGTTCATTATCCGTTCAAACCCAAGAACCTGAAAATAAAGAACCAGAAAAAGTAAATGTGTTTAAACGCATTTTCTACAAAATACGTCCTCCACGTCTTAATCAGCCCGCTGCTGTGCCACGTATTACCGCAGATGTTACGGGCGCACCTAAACCACTCGCGGACAATATCAAAGCAAAGTTATCATCATTCACTGTTGAGTCATTTTCAGATTTCAATGCTGCCGTCCCGCAACTCCGTAATATGACTGTCCAAGCTGCACAAGCCGTAGGTTATTATGATGCTGAATTTAAGTTTGAAAAAGTCAGTGATAACCGTGTGCGTGTCAATGTCACACCTCATAATCCAGTAGTGGTGCGAGAACAAAATATTGAATTTACTGGGCCTGGGCAGAATCTTGCTCAATTGCAAGTGATTCGAGTGCTTCCTGATTTGGAGGTGGGTGATATTTTCGATCATGGTAAATACGAAGCGACAAAAGCTCGAATCATTGAAGCGGCGAATAACAACGGTTTCTTTGATTATTATTGGCGAATGCACGATGTCATGTTGGCCCGCCCTCAAAATCAAGCAGATATAAACTTGAAGATGGAAACAGGTGAACGTTATAAGCTGGATGATGTGCAGTTTAGAATGAGTGATCCATCAAAAAAATTACCGATTCGTGAAGATATTTTAAGAACCTTAGCTCCTTGGCAAGAAGGTGCAGACTTTACCGCATGGCGTGTAAATGTATTAGCCAACAACTTAACCAATTCACGTTATTTTAACTATAGCCTTGTTGACGCTGTTAAACCTGATCCAATTATTAAGCCGCTTGAACTCGCACCTGATTTGCAGGCTTTAGTGGATGAGCAAAAAATTGATCGAAGTTTATTAACAGGTCAAGAAAAGGCTGAACAACAGGCAAGTTCATCAGAAGAAGTCACGCAGAATGTGGCAGATGAAACTCAATTTGCGGGTGGAAATGAACGTCGTACTTTGCAAGAGCGTAATGATGCTGATAATCAAGCGCAAGCCAAGCAGGAAGAAACTGAGCGTTTACAAGCCTTAGCACGTGAAGAGAAAAAAATCCCTGTCATCGTGACATTGAATGCGGATAAATTGAATAGTGTTGAAGCGGGTATTGGTTATGGTACTGATACAGGTGTGCGCTTACGAAGTCAGTACCGCCGTTCTATTGTGAATGAACGTGGTCATTCGTTTGATGCAAACTTAGAGTTGTCACAAGTCAGACAATCGATTGATGGTCGCTATAATATTCCATATAAACACCCATTAAATGATTATGTCAGTCTAGTTGGTGGTTACGAGCGTGAAGATCGTGATGAAATTGGGAATGGATTAAATCTCATTGTGGAATCCGCCGTTGCCGGAGCTGACAGAATTATTAAAGGTGCGCGTCGTGATTGGCAGCATATTTTTGGTGTGCGTTATCGTCTAGATCGCATGACGATTGAAGGTGATATTCCTGAGACACTTGACCCAGATACCAATTGGGATGAAATTCCAGAGTTCGTCGTTGCAACGGGTAATGATGAGCAGCAATCTTTATTACTTGGTTATGAAGCCACTAAAGTCACCAGTGATAATCGATTAAATCCGACAAAAGGATTTAAACAAAACTACAAAATCCAATTGGGGAGCGAAAGCCTGCTATCCGATGCTGATATGGCGATTGTGAATGCGAACTGGAAATTTTTATATTCATTAGGCAGTAACAATGATCATCAATTCATTGGTGGGGCAAACCTCGGTTATATCATCACAGAAGATTTTCAAAAAGTACCCTATAACTTGAGATTCTTTGAAGGGGGTGACCAAAGTCTACGAGGCTTTGACTATAAGAGTTTGTCCCCTGTGGAATTTGGATATAAAGTCGGAGGTCAAGCGCGTGCGATTGGGACTTTAGAGTACAATTACCAATTTAAAGAAGGTTGGCGCGCCGCGTTATTTAGTGATTTTGGTAATGCTTATGATGAAAAATTTACCAATGATACTGAATATAGCATAGGAGCAGGAATCCGCTGGAACTCTCCAATTGGTCCAATTCGTCTAGATGTGGCATCGGGGATATCTGATCCTGGTAAACCGATTCGTCTACATTTCTTTATCGGGCCGCAACTTTAATATTTAAGATAATAAAAGTACTCAATCATTTTTTGGAATAAGTATGGCTGAAGACATCGAGCAGCAACCTGAGCAACAACCTGATCAAAACGTGACGCCACAGCGAAGTTTATTACGCCGTGTATTGCTGATCATTTTATTTATTCTGATCTTTTTTGTGGCTTCGCTTGCCGTAATGTTTTCAACAGACAAAGGCAGTAAATTCTTACTTGACCGTGCTTTGTCCACTCAACAGATTATTCAGTATGAATATGAAGGTGGAAATTTACTTCAAGGCATTATTCTAAAAAATGTATTGGTAACGCTGAAATCAGTTGATGTGAAAATTGATAGAGCTGATGTCACTTTGGGTTGGCGTGCCATATTAGATAAAGAAATTCATTTGAATCGTGCTGATGTCCGAAATTTGCGTGTCATTAACAAGTCACCGCCGAGTGATGAGCCATTTAAGTTTAGTGAAATTAAACTCCCTTTTGTTTTACGTGTTGATCATGCCGATATCGATCAATTGGTCATTCAGACTTCAAGTTCTAAAGTGCAATTTAATGACATTATCCTAAACGAAGCACTATGGTCCGGTACTGAGCTTAAGTTTGAAGATTCGCAGTTTGATATGGGTTATTTGTCTGTAAAAAAAGCAACAGGTCAGATGGATTTTAAAGGTAAATATCCGTTAGATGCGCAAGCAGTTGTAAGACTCCCATCTTTAAAGTCGATCAACGTTGAGGATATTTATCTCCATGCAAAAGGCTCTTTAGATACCATTCAAGCGGGCATTGCCACGCGTACCCCTGATTTATTAACAGGTTGGGCTGTGGTGCATCCAGTTCGAAAAAATGTACCGATGCAAGGTGCTTTAAACTTTAAAGATTATCACTGGCCTTTAATGCTAGAGCAGGAGCTTTTATCTAAACAAGGTGTTGCTAAGTTTTCTGGAGATATCCAACGTTTGAATTTGGATATTAACACCGATATTTCTGGTAAAAATATTCCTCAAGGACAATATACTGCGCTGGCGCATACAGATCTCGTCAATCAATTGAATATTTCAAACTTCAATGGCCAATTGATGAATGGGGCACTGAATCTTGCGGGTGTCGTAGGATGGAAGGATAAAGTCACTTGGGATGTGCAAGGTCGCTTAGATAAAATCAATCCAAAAGATAAAGTGATTCCACAAGTGGTGCAAGATTTTCTGCCAGAACGTTTGGATGCCAAAATCGCCTCAGCTGGGTCGTTAGAGAAGGGATTAGCTCTCACAGCACTCATTGATTTTGACCAATATGAAACATGGAATTTAAATCTTAATCAAGCTGAACAAAAAAATAATAAACCGAATCCGATGTTGCTAGATGTCGCTTGGAAAAATATTGATCGTGCTGTTCCGTACATTGGTTGGTTAAGTAGTGAATCTGGGGATGTAAAACTTGCTTTAGTTGAAGGTCAACAAAATATTCATGTGGCAACCGTAGTTGGTGCAAATGAAAAAGGAACTTTACCTGCTGGCAAATACAATGCCCAATTAGACCTTAAAGGTAATGATCTTCATGTTCCTTCATTTATCTATCAAGCAGATGGAAAAGGATCTTTACAAGCAAATGCCAAGGTTGAATTACCATCTGATCAAAGACAGTTGAAGTGGAATGCGGTGCTTAATGCAAAAGACTTTAATCCGCAAACCATCAGTTCAGCTGCTCCTGTAAATTTATTAAATGGACAAATTCAAGCGAGTGGCTTTGCTCGACCTAACCAGCAAATTATTCAGTTAAATCAGATCAATCTTTCAGGTCAACTTGCCAATCAAAATCCACCGGAAACAATTAAGCTGACTGGCTCAAGTACAGCAGCCATTCTTCTACATGATGAAAAGTCGGGTGGTGGCTTTAAAGGCTTCGCAGTCAATTATGATGGTGCATTACATGCAAGCCAACTGCCACAAGGGGATGGTCAGCTTAAAATACGTGTAGCAGGCACACCTCAGCGCATCAATATTTCCGAATTTAAACATCATGGTGCTGCGGGTCAGATCAATGCCAATGGTTTAGTCAATTTAGCCAATGGAATCGGATGGGACATTAATGCTTCTTTAATACGCTTTAAGCCTCATTATTTTGTTTCAAGTGTTAAAGGGGAAATTTCAGGTAATGTCAAAACGGATGGTGTTTGGTCAGATCGTTTGAAAAAAATTAATATTGATCGACTCAACCTCGCCGGCATGATCAATAAAAAACCGCTGAGAGCAAAAGGTAATCTTGCTGTAATTCTTAATTCGAATCAGACAGGTTTCTTGCCACAACAGTTTGAAGCCAATAATTTGTATTTGGTGTATGCGCAGAATCAGATTCAAGCCGAAGGGAATGCTCAGAATCTTCGCGTTAAGATTGACGCGCCTGCATTATTTGAGCTTTATCCTGGTTTACGTGGTCGTGCGCAAGGTTTTGTTAATGTGCAGTCTCAACCAAGATTGTCAGCAACTGCGAATGTGAAGGTGAATAACTTTGGTTTCAATGATCTTGTCAGTATCAAATCACTCAACATCCAAGGGGAATTACCAACTTCAGATACAGTGCCTACTGCATTAACTGCAAGAATGGACAGTTTAAGAAGTGGCAATCGTGAGATTCAAAACGCTGAAGTCTCGATTGCTGGCACGCGAAAAGCACATTTATTGAAAGTCCAAGCCGCGAACAAGCTGTCTAAATTGTATGTACAACTGGCAGGTGGATTTAATCCTGTGAATGATTGGTTAGGTCAAATTCAAAAAGGTGACTTTGACTCAGCACGCGCGCATTTAAAACAGGTCCAACCTGCCCCTGTGATTTATAATACTGCGAAAACAGAATTATTTGTGGGTGCTCATTGCTGGACCAGTAATCAAAGCCAACTTTGCTTTGATCAGCCCTTACGTGTGAGTAAGACCAAAGGTAGCGCCTCATTTGTGAGTCGGAATTTAGATCTTGGTGACTTTGCCGCATTTATGCCTGAAGGTTTCGCAATTACGGGTAAATTGGATGGTTATGCTAAAGCGTCTTGGGGGCAAGGCATTCAACCAAAAATCGATGCCAAACTTGTTACGCGTAATGGTGTTGTCGGTCTAGCAGCTGCCGATCCTGATGATATCAGCACTACAATGAACTACGATGAAGTAAGTCTTATTGCGCGAAGTATTCGTGAAGGATTATTACTTCGTGCTGATTTGAAAGCTCCGAATATTGGGACTGGATATGCAAATGTTGTGGTGAATCCATTTGTTGATTCGAAACCAATGCGTGGTGAAGTTGCTCTGAGTCAAGTACAACTGAAAATTTTAAAACCATTCATTTCGGATGTGCGTAAAATCGATGGTAATTTATCCCTTGCAGGTAAAATCAGTGGGACATTGACTCAACCGTTATTTAACGGCGAAATGCGACTTAAAAATGGTTCAATCAGCATGATTTCGTTACCTGTTAATCTCACGAATATTCAGCTGTATTCATCTATTCGTCAAAACCAAGCGACGATCGATGGCGCTTTCAATAGTGGTCGAGGTGTGGGTAAGTTAACGGGTGATATCGATTGGAAAAATGATCCTAGAATTCGTTTAAAACTCAAAGGTGATAATTTATTTATTCGCCAAGCACCATTAATCACAGCTGTTGTGAACACTGAAATGGATTTAGATGCACGTCCCGTCAGTAAGCAATTAACTTTGAATGGTAAAGTTGAAGTTCCGCGTGCGCTGATTTCAATGCCAGAATCGAGCGCATCCGTAGTGCCTTTATCCGCCGATGTTCGAGTGGTACGTGAAGGTGATAATCAACTCGCGGTACTTAAGGCTGCAAAGCCATGGGATATCCGCGCTGACTTAGAATTAAATTTAGGAAACCAAGTGATTTTCCAAGGCTTTAATAGTCGTATTCCATTGCTTGGGCGAATTTACTTAACGCAACGCGGTTTAGAAACTGCCATGCGTGCCAATGGTGCGATTGGTGTAAGTAAGCGCGTTACTATTGAAGCTTATGGGCAGTCTTTAGAACTAAGTCGTGCAATTGCGCGTTTCAATGGTGCATTGTCTAACCCAACCCTTGAGGTTGAAGCAAGTAAACTCATTTCAGGCAGTACAGTTGGTGTGCGTGTTACTGGAACCACAAGTAGTCCAAATATCCAAGTATTTAATGATGCGGGATTATCTGAACAAGAGGCGATGAATGCCTTGATTACAGGTCGAATCAATGAAGGTTCTAGTAGCTTGAGTCAAGCAGAAGGCTTTAAATCAGATGTGAACAATACCATTGCTGCAGCGGGGATTAGTTTAGGGCTTGGTGGTACACGTGCTTTAACCAATCAAATTGGACAGACATTTGGGTTAAGTGGTCTTGCTCTTGATGCGCAAGGAACAGGCGATGATACTCAAGTGAGTGTGACAGGTTATCTGACCCCTGATTTATATATCCGTTATGGTGTTGGTGTCTTTACGCCAGTCAATAAATTGACGCTACGATATCAGATGAACCAAAGACTCTATTTGGAAGCAAGTCAGTCTTTAGAAAAAGCCATTGATATTTTCTACAATTGGAGATTCTAGAAGGTAAAAGGGCTTCAATCGAAGCCCTTTTTAATTCACTGTATAAACCGAAATTAAATTTAAGCCCTATTGTTAAAATGCTAGACTTAAAATTTATCGGACAAGAAAGAATTAAAAAATGAAAACAATTGCAATATTCATCGCGATGATAGCGGCAACACTCATGGCGGGCTGTCAAACCACTCAAACTGAGCAACTTACTCCAAAAATTGGAATGGCTAATCCTGCAAGCAAATTTTGTGTTCAACAAGGTGGAAAATTAGAAATACGCGATGAGGCAAATGGTCAAGTGGGTTATTGCCAGTTGCCAGATGGCGTTGTGGTAGAAGAATGGGAGTTATTTAGACATCATCAAAATATTTGCAAGCCTGAAGAAGCGAAAAAAATAGTCGGTATGCATAATCTTGATGATCAACAGATTTTGAATAAAACCAAAGCCAAAATTATTCGCCGGGTCGGACCAAATGATCTGGTTACTATGGATTATCGAAATGATCGTATTACAGTAACCGTGGATGATCAGAATAAAATTATTCGTTCAAGCTGCGGTTAATGAACGAGAAATGTCATTACACGATTTCCTATTCGGTTTAACTCGATTATCATAGCCGCAACAGGAGAGATGTATGAACAAATTCGTGATTCTGGGTGCTGTACTTGGTTCAGCCGTTTTGCTCAGTGCTTGTGAAGAAAAAAAGCCACTAACCTCTGAAGAAGTCTGGCATGGTTACTGTACCAGTATTGGTAATGCTGCACGCTCTATTTTGCTAGATCGTCAAAATGGTATCGAGAAGACTGCAGCGGTCGAACATGCTTCTAAACTGACCGATCCGACGACGAAGAAATTTGTAGATGCTCAAATTGAGAAGGTTTATGCTTATCCTGTGAATCAATTAGAAGTGGATCGTGATGCATTAATGGCTAAATTCAAAAAAGAAGCAACGGATGAGTGTTTAGCCACTCCTTACGATAAAGATAATCTGCCTGACTACAAACAGTTTTAAGGTGCTTCGATAAGATTGACCATAAATAAGAGGGAAGCGTAAGTTTCCCTTTTTTTGTCGAAATTAATTACAAATTTTGATTAGCATTAAAATAGAAAAGCTTATATAAAAATAAGATAAATAAAACAAAAGGAGCGGAACAATGGAAGTGGTCGCATACTTGAATAATGCCGATCTTCTGCTTGAAGATGCAAATGGTGTTGCTGTAATTAATGGCAGCCATTACGTCCTAAGTTTAGGGGATCGAGTCTATCTTAAAAATATGATCAATGAACATGCCAAAATTTATCAGGTACACATTAGTTTTGCCTGTGCCGAACACCGCATGCTACATGATGATGAAATATTGGTCAGATTCGAAGGAACACGAGAAAGTCTACAACAATATTTAGATCGCACGACTGTCCACTAAGGTTGAATAGTCAAAAAAGGATTTAAAAGGCAACATCTTGTTGCCTTTTATTTATTTCAGATCCGTAAAAGCTTCATGTTAATGTCAGAATTGTTCGATAAAACAACATATTGAGCAATGAGTAATCAGAAGAGAGATCATTTAGTAAGAAAATAATGGTCATCACAAAGAAACACTCTTCTTGCATTAACTTTTAACCGGAATTTTAGTAAAATTTAGCAGTCCATATTATTTGCAGGCTTTATAAGCAGGATATTGCAAGTAATTTTTTAAAGAAGAGGAATAACACCGTGCTAGAAGCTTACCGCCAACACGTTGAAGAACGTGCCGCACTCGGAGTCCCACCGAAGCCACTTGATGACGCTCAAACAGCTGCATTAGTTGAATTATTAAAAAATCCACCAGCTGGCGAAGAAGCATTCTTAGTTGATTTGCTTGAAAACCGTGTTCCAGCAGGTGTTGACCAAGCTGCTTATGTAAAAGCTGCTTTCTTGGCTGCTTTGGCGAAAGGTGAAGCGACTTCTCCATTAGTTTCTAAAGAGCGTGCGGTTTACTTACTAGGTACTATGCTTGGTGGTTACAACGTTGCTCCTTTAGTAGAATTATTAGAAGACGCAGCGCTTGGTGCTTTAGCTGCTGAAGCGCTTAAGAAAACACTTCTTGTTTTCGATGCGTTCCATGACGTTGCTGATAAAGCAAAAGCAGGTAACGAAAACGCGAAAGCTGTTCTTCAATCTTGGGCTGACGCTGAATGGTTCACTAGCCGTAAAGACGTTCCAGAAGAAATCAAACTTACAGTTTTCAAAGTTACTGGCGAAACTAACACTGACGACTTGTCACCTGCGCAAGACGCTTGGAGCCGTCCAGACATTCCGTTACACGCGAATGCAATGCTTAAAAACGTACGTGATGGTATTAACCCAGAAGTTCCTGGTGAAGTTGGTCCATTAAGCCAAATCAAAGAGTTAATCGCGAAAGGCAACCAAGTTGCTTACGTGGGTGACGTTGTTGGTACAGGTTCTTCTCGTAAATCTGCAACTAACTCTGTACTTTGGTTCTTTGGTGACGAAATCGCTCACATTCCGAACAAGAAAGAAGGCGGTTACTGCTTAGGTTCTAAGATTGCTCCGATTTTCTTCAACACTATGGAAGACGCTGGTGCGTTACCAGTTGAAATCGACGTTGCTAACATGAACATGGGTGACGAAATCACGTTGAAGATTGACAAAGCGACTGCAAAAGTTACAGCGTTCAAAGATGGCGCTCAAATTGCTGAAGCTGAGTTAAAAACTCCAGTACTTCTAGACGAAGTACGTGCGGGTGGTCGTATTAACTTGATCATTGGTCGTGGCTTGACTACTAAAGCACGTGAAGAACTGGGTCTTCCTGCTTCTGACTTGTTCCGTACTCCAGTTCAACCAGCTGCAACTGGCAAAGGCTTCACGCTTGCTCAGAAGATGGTTGGTCGTGCTTGTGGTCTTCCAGAAGGTCAAGGTGTACTTCCAGGTACTTACTGTGAACCTAAGATGACAACTGTTGGTTCTCAAGATACAACCGGTCCAATGACGCGTGACGAATTGAAAGACTTAGCTTGCTTAGGTTTCTCTGCTGACCTCGTAATGCAATCTTTCTGTCATACTGCTGCGTATCCAAAACCAGTTGACGTTCAAATGCAACACACGCTTCCTGATTTCATCATGAACCGTGGTGGTGTATCACTACGTCCAGGTGACGGTATTATCCACTCTTGGTTAAACCGTATGCTTCTTCCAGATACAGTAGGTACTGGTGGTGACTCGCATACACGTTTCCCAATCGGTATTTCTTTCCCAGCGGGTTCTGGTCTTGTAGCGTTCGCTGCAGCAACTGGTGTTATGCCACTTGATATGCCTGAATCAGTTCTTGTGAAGTTCAAAGGTAAAATGCAACCTGGTATCACACTACGTGACCTAGTACATGCGATTCCTTACTACGCAATTAAAGAAGGTGACTTAACTGTAGAGAAAAAAGGTAAGAAAAACATCTTCTCTGGTCGTATCTTAGAGATCGACTTATCAGAGATGGAAACCGACTTAACTGTTGAGCAAGCGTTCGAACTTTCTGATGCTTCTGCTGAACGTTCTGCTGCTGGTTGTGCGATCACACTTTCTGAAGAGAAAGTTGCTGAATACCTTCGTTCAAACATCACGATGTTGAAGTGGATGATCTCTGAAGGTTATGGCGATGCTCGTACTATGGCGCGCCGTGTTGAGAACATGGAAAAATGGTTAGCGAACCCATCACTTCTTAAAGCTGATGCTGATGCTGAATACACGAAAGTGTATGAAATCGACCTTGCTGACATCAAAGAACCTATCCTTTGCTGCCCGAACGATCCAGATGATGCAAAACTTCTTTCTGACGTTCAAGGCGACAAAATTGATGAAGTATTCATCGGTTCTTGTATGACGAACATCGGTCATTTCCGTGCAGCTGGTAAACTTTTAGACAAAGTACCTGGTGGTTCTTTATCTACTCGTCTTTGGTTAGCTCCTCCAACTCGTATGGACGAACGCCAATTGATGGAAGAAGGTTTCTACAATACTTATGGTAAAGCTGGCGCGCGTACAGAAATGCCAGGTTGTTCATTATGTATGGGTAACCAAGCACGTGTAGCTCCAAATACAACTGTTGTATCTACTTCTACGCGTAACTTCCCGAACCGTTTAGGTCAAGGTGCAAACGTTTACTTGGCTTCTGCTGAGCTTGCATCTGTTGCTGCGGTACTTGGTAAGTTGCCAACTCCTGAAGAATACCAACAGTATGCTGCTCAAATCGACAGCATGTCTGCGGATATCTACAAGTACTTGAACTTCGATCAAATGAACGACTATACAGAAGCTGCTAAAGACGTTGATACGAAGAAAATTGCTGCTGCTCAGTTAACTTAATTTATTGAAAGTTAAAGTAATTTGAGTTAAAAATAAGGGCTGATTTATCAGCCCTTATTTTATATAAATAAAAAGTCAATATTATGAACCCATTAAGTTTATTAATGCTCGAAAATTTTTCTAAGTTCAGTAATTCTTTTATTAATCTGATTAAATTTGGGGCAGGTATAGGTGGTGTAGGATTAGTTTATTATTTATTAAAAATAGGATATCTTCCAAGTGAATTTGCACTAGGTGATGGAATACTTTTACTTATGCTATCGACTGTAATAGGTATAATGTTTTGTCTTATTTTCTTATTATTGTGGATGCAAGGTAAGGCTTTTTTTGATCTTATATCTTTAATTTATTCATTTTTACCACATCAAGTAAAAAGCTATATTAAAGAGAAGATAAATATTAAAAATCCTATAATTATTCCTAAAGTTGAAAAAATTAATAATTTTTTTATCTATCCAGTCGCCATACTTTTTTTGTTAATAGTATATGTTAAAGAGAACTCTTTAGGATTACTGTTTTATGGGTTGGTTAGTATATATTTCTATATATTTTATATATTAATTTACAATGTCTCTTTGGAATATAACTATCTTGCTAAAATTCTGCATAATGAGTCAAAAATTACAACTGATTATGAATTATTACTAGAAAATCAACGTAGAGAAAAAAAGAATGTATTATCAATTCTTCTGATAGCTTTTTTAATAGTTCCGTTTGTAATGGGTGGTCAATATAATGTAATTGAAAAAATAATCAACTTCTCAATGGAAAAATCAAATGTTAGAGTTATGAAAAGTAGAATTTATGTAAAAAATGAGTTTTCAAATTTGATTTTAAAAAAGAAAAATGTTGATGAAGGATATACAGAAATTGTTAATGTCGATATTTTATTTAGGGGTGGTGGTAAAAATACATTTATTGGTTTTGTGAAAAATGGAAAGTATATAAAAATGGAAATACCTAATGATTCTATTTTAAGCGTTTATCATATCAAAAATAAATAATTTTTTATTCAAGTATGCTTTAAATAAGATCTTTGTTAGATTAGTCGTAATTCTAAAATTGAATCCGTATATGTCCAAACAATCACGCTTCCTCTGTATCGGTGGCTTCCTTAACGGAACTCAAGTCAAAGACCAAGGCGACAGCTTTGTTTGTATGACCAATGGAAAGAATGAAACTTATACGAAGAAGGTCATTTTCCATCAAGAAGCATGGGATCATGACTACTACATTTTTGAAAACATCACCGACCAACAAGCAAAAGAGTGGGTGTTTCAAAAATATGGAGAAACCGTCATCTATCGAAAAAGAAAGCCCATGAAAAAGCCCCGTAATCATTAAATTAACGGGGCTAGTCGTACCACTCTCGTGATACTCATACAAGGCTCATCTCATACTGCCTGCATTAAAACATATTCACACAGATTCGTCATGCTGAATCGAATATAAATTCAAATCGACTACTGTGAAAAGCTTACAAGCCCATAACCATAAATAAAACAGACAGCAACAATCTAGAAAGGTGAAATAAATAGAATAAGCAAAAAATGAACACAGCATGAATATAATGAAAAGCATACTCACATTAAGTTTAATCAGTCTATCGCTCATTGCATGTTCAAGCGTGGAGATTAAAAATTCTGATTCAGAAGAAGACGCACGTTATCAGAAATATAAAGATGAAACAGTAAACATGTCTGAATACGATAAGCAGCGCTATTACAATCAGCACCACCTAGGTGTAGTCGAGCCAGATCGAGTTCGCGAATCAATTCGAGAACAAAGAAGAAAACAATCGCAATAAACCAACAGTGCAGTACAAATAAATGTACTCCCTATAAATCATTGAAAAATTACATTTCAGTAGCTGAATAAAGCAAAAATCTTTGTGAAAATTGATTAAAATTAAAATATTAGGGAAATACAATGAATTTTGAAGTTGATGCCTTTGGCACCATCGTGATTGCCGTATTTTTTCTATTTATTGGGCGATACCTTGTCAACCGAGTCCAATTCTTTAAAAACTACAATTTACCTGAACCTGTGATTGGCGGTTTGGTCGCAGCAATTACAGCATTCATCTTATTTAAATTCTTTAATATCAGTGCCACATTTGATGCGCAAATTCAAAGCATTTTAATGCTGATGTTCTTTACCTCTGTGGGCTTAGGTGCAGATTTTGTTAAATTAAAAGATGGTGGTAAAGCCCTATTTATATTTTTGTTCTGTGTGATCGGATTTGTGATCGTTCAAAATATTGTTGGGGTGAGTTTAGCGACGGTATTAAGTTTAGATCCGCTCATCGGTTTAATTGTAGGTTCAATCACCTTAACGGGTGGTCATGGCACGGCAGGTGCATGGGGCCAAGTGCTTGAAACCCAGCATGGCATTCAAGGTGCTATTGTATTGGGTATGGCAAGTGCGACCTTTGGTCTGATCATTGGTGGTATCGTTGGTGGTCCAGTTGCTAAATTTTTAATTAAACGTCATCAACTGGCTGACAAAATTGACAATGATCAAAACGAATCACAATTGGATGATCAGTTAAAATCTGCACCATTTGAATATCCAAAAAAGACACGATTAATTACTGCAAGTAATGCGGTTTCGACCCTTGGTATGTTTGCACTTTGTATATTCACAGCAAACTTAATGACAGATTTTAGTCAGGGTAAATGGTTTGAGCTTCCAACCTTTGTTTGGGCGTTAGGTTCAGGTGTGATTTTGAGAAATCTGCTTGAACATGTATTCAAAGTAAATATCTTTGATCGTGCGATTGATGTGTTTGGAAATGCATCGTTATCGCTCTATTTATCTATGGCATTGTTATCATTACAACTGTGGTTATTAGCAGATTTAGCAGGTCCGTTAGTCACGATTCTGATTGTGCAAATGCTGGTATTGATTTTATACACTGCTTTTGTGACATTTAAGGTGATGGGGAGCAACTACGATGCTGCAGTTTTATCAGCAGGTCACTGTGGTTTTGGTATGGGTGCGACCCCAACGGCTATTGCCAATATTCAAGCAGTAACCAATACCTATGGTCCTTCACACAAAGCATTCTTACTCATTCCACTGACAGGTGCATTTTTCATCGATATTGTAAATGCGATAGTGATCCAGCTCTCCATTGGGATATTGGGATAGAGCAAGTTTAAAAAAACCGCCTTAAAGGCGGTTTTTTACTTATGTAGACTTATATATGCAGTTGAGATTCGATCATCGGCCAAATATTTTGATGCGACTGTTTGAACATCATCATGTGTCCAATCGCTTTATGGCCAAGCTCTTTGGGTTTGAGTTCGATCGCTTCGGTAGGTGCATTAGGATACAAACGAAGTAAATCCTGAACATTTGCTTCGGTTGCAATCTCATCATCACTTGCCCAAATGGCCGTGACAGGAATTCGTATCTCTTGGTGATAATCTTGATCTAGGGTAACCGTTTTGCCAATCGCATTAATAACATAGCCTGGTTGACTACAAAATTGAGCCCAGTCACGTGCAACATCTTTCGGTAGATTTTCCCCCATACCAATGGCTTGGGTAGGGCCGTAACCGAGCATCATACGTGCGAGAGGAAAAATACCTTTAAACATCACAGGGGCAAGTAGTTTCGTACGACCTTTGAGCCCTTTTACATGCCCAGTCGAACCTGCAATTGCAACGACTTTTGCAACTTTATTATGGTTGGGGGTAATCCCAATGAGTTGTCCGCCGGCGCTGTGACCGACAAGAATAACTTGCTTGGCATGGGTGAGTTGTAAGAGTTGATCAATCGCAGCGGGAATATCTAACTGTCCCCATTGCACAATACTTGCTTTGGATTGCTTCAATGGGCCATAAAGAGAAGCACCAATACCACTAAAATCAAACACCATTACGGCATAGCCTTGTTGGTTAAGCCATTCGCAAAATCGATGATAAAACTTTTGAGTAATTCCAGTGGCAGGGCACACCAAGACGGGAAGACGCTTTGAATGCTCGGCAGGAAAAAAGGTAGCAGCGAGTTCGTATTGATCCTGACGAATAATTTTAATTTTTTGCATAATTTAAACTGTGCAAGTATCCGTAATCAAAATACTTTACTGCAGTTCTAAAAGATCAAACCAACAAATAATGACTGTTGCGTTTGTGAAATGATTGCTCAGTCGTGAAAGCAACCTGTTTCAAGAAGTGCCAATAATAATGGAAAGTATTCCTGCTGCAATTAAAGGTCCAACAGGGACGCCACGTAAAATAGCCACACCTGCTACAGTACCAATCAGAAGTCCAGCGACAATATTTGGCTGATTCGCCATAAGCGTTACGCCACGACCACCTAACCATGCCACCAATAATCCGATTCCAATGGCTAAAATTGAGTTTAAGCTCAAGAATGACTTGAGGATATCTTTACCCGGAATGGTGCCACTGGCAATTGGCGTGAGTACGCCAATGGTGAGGATAATAATGCCGATATTTAAACCATGCTGTTGAAGCAATGGAAAATACTCGTTTAAAGGGGTGATACGAAAAACAATAAGTACTGCGACTGCAATTGTGACAGCTGTATTTTGACTGAATATTCCACATGCCAATAAAATGATTAGAACGATTAAATTGAGGTCTAATTGAGACATAAAGAAGATCCAGTGCTTATCAGGACAGTACTTGAAAGTTATAATAGTTTAACTGATTTAAAGTCTGCATTCAGATGGCATCCTTTAAATTTCAACGAATATTGTAAGTAATGGAAGTGATTCATGGTTCTGGAAAAAATGTTACAGTCTCAAGGCTTTGGATCACGAAAATATTGTCAACAATTAATTAAAGTTGGTGCAGTGGTCATTGATGGTACTGTGATCACGGACCCGAAATATAAACTGAAGCTTCAAGGTCTTAGCTTCCACGTGTATAACGATGAATATACTTATCGTGAAAAAGTTTATATAGCACTCAATAAACCAGTAGGCTATGAATGCTCGCATCAAGCGACGCATCACTTCAGCGTGTTTGAATTAATCGATGACATATTGTTGCAAAGGGGAGTGCAAACAGTCGGACGTTTAGATCAAGACACGACTGGTATATTGTTACTTACAGATGATGGACAATTTCTGCAAGCGCTGACTCATCCTAAAAAACATGTTCCTAAAGTTTATCAAATGCATACAGCAGATCCAGTCACTGAGCAGCAAATCATTCAATTGGGGCAAGGTGTAGAGCTTCGCAATGAAACAGGATTGTTTCAAGCAACAGACATTCAACTCATAAGCGAACAACACCTACAATTTACAGTGCATCAAGGCGTTTATCATCAAGTTAAACGTATGGTTGCTGCTGTGGGAAATCGTGTTGAATCATTGCATCGACTGCAAATTGGACAATTAAAATTAGATCAGCTTGCTGAAGGTGAATATTGCTATCTCACTGAACAGCAAATACTCGCCGCAAAAAATCAAAGTCCTGATGCTCAACTCCTTTAGATTTAAATCATCAATGCTAAAGACTCTATTCTCAAGACGATATGTTGTGTAATGCCTTAGGATAGAAAGCAATGATAGGTTTGGAATTCATTGTCTTTGACGAAGCCCATCTTTTCGTAAAGTTGGTGAGATTGAAAGTTACTTCGTTGTGTCTCTAATGAAATTCGACTGGCTTTTTCGGATTGTGCAAACAAAATTGCAGTGTCAATGAGTTGTTTGGCTGAACCTTGTCTTCTATAAATTGGAGTGACATATACATCATCTAGAATGTAGTAGCTTGAACAAGCATGGGATGAAAAACCTAAATAAAGAATCACGAAGCCAGTGATTACATCATTTTTGATGTGAATAAAAATAACACTTTGTTGGTTTTCGAATCGCTGTTTTAGAAAATCATAGGATTGTTGAATATTGGATGATGCGCCATAAAACTGTCGGTATTCATCAAATAGTACAGCGAGTTGATTGAGATCTTCTGTTGTGGCTTTCCGTACTATCACCGTTGAGCTCTCCTCAGATCATTATTTTTAATCTTGTTATGATGAAGAGCTAAACATATTTGCGCAGGGCGCTGTAAATTAAATTGTTTAAAAATACGACAAAGTTAACTTATGTCAAAAATTAATCTTTATCGCTTTCACCCAAAAGTGCATTCAATTCTGCAAAAAAATCGTCGTCATCTAAACTCGAAGTTGTAGTATTAGAATCTTGTTGTTCTTGCTTAAGCTTTTTGAGTTTCAACAATTGATCCATGTTGATCGTTTGATTTTCGATTGCAAAAGGAATGGACTTTGTCAGTACAACTTGTTTGAAAAATAAACGCACTGCTTGCGCTGGTGTAATCCCCAATTGCTTAAAAACTGCAAAGGCTTGTTTTTTTTCTTGTGAGTCAAGTCGGACTTGATAAACTTCTGTTTTTCTCATGAATTAAAACCAAACGACTCTAAATTTAAGTGCTTATTTTAATCTAAGTAAATGTAATTTCAATGTCTGAACGTGAAAATTATATAAATTTGTCATTACAATGAATCTACAATGTCAGTGTTTGCGTGCTTTTAAAGTGCATTTCAATATTTAATATCGGATCAATAAATTGAAGCTCATCAGCAAGTAATTGCAACGGAGCACTGAAATCATCCTCAGCTTTATGCGCGATTACCGGATAAAAAGGATCATTTTTGATTGGAATGTTGAGCGCATTGAGGTGAACGCGGAGTTGATGTTGCTTACCGGTCAGTGGTTTCAAAATATATCGTCCCCACTGTGAATTGTGTTCTATCAGGTCAATTTCAGTGACAGAATTGGTGACGCCTTCACATACTTTCATTATATAAAATGGATTTCCCTTTTCCATGCGCAATTCGACTGTTTGTGGAAAGACTAAATCTTTTGAGTAAGGTGCGATGGCTTGATATGTTTTGGATACCTTTCGATCTGCAAAAAGTTGTTGATAGACTCCGCGACTTTCGACTTTTTTTGAAAATAAAACAACACCTGCTGTTTCGCGGTCTAAACGATGAATCGGTGTGAGATGAGGATTATCAGTGAACTGCTTTAATCTCACCAATAAGGTTTCTTGAACATATTGACCTGTCGGACTCATGGTTAAAAAATGAGGTTTATCCACCACGAGCAGATCATCGTTTTCGTATAAAATTTTTTCCTTAAACGGAACATGAATTTCGTTTGCTAAAAAACGATAATAAAAAATATGAGAATTAGGTTGATACGCCGAGTTGATGGAAAGTTTGTTGCCATCTGCATTATAAATAAGACCATCTTGAAAACGTTGTTGCCACTCCAGTGCGTCTATATGAGAAAAGGCTTGAATGAGAAAATCATAAATCGTAATTGGGGAGATTTGTAGATTTGGAAGAAATACTTTGCTGGCTGTTACACCATTGATCATCGGTGGCGTAAAACTTGGGGCACTTTCTGAATTTGATTTTGGCATAACAAGACAACAGAATAAAAAAATGATCAGATGAATGAGTTTTTGAACAAGTCTAGATAGGCACTGTTCAGGAGCATGCTATTATACCTCTTCAACAGATGTCTAATGTGATCCAGATGCAATATTCTTTTCAACTCAACTTAAATGATGAAGCAGATACTCAAAAATTAGCTGCATGTTTAGGGCAGTGTATTGAAAAGGGTGTCATATACCTCATTGGAGATTTGGGTGCGGGTAAAACCACCCTGACGCGTTATTGGCTACAAAATTTAGGTCATCGTGGTGCGGTTAAAAGCCCGACTTATACACTGGTTGAACCCTATAAAATCAATCAGCAGGATGTCTTTCATTTTGATTTGTATCGTTTGAATGATCCTTATGAACTTGAGTTGATGGGTATTCGTGATTATCTGGATATTGCTGATGCACTATTCTTGTTTGAATGGCCCTCTAAAGGTGGTGACGAAATTCCAAATGCAGATGTTATCTTGAATATTGAGAAATCTGATGATGAATCAGTACGTCATGTCACAATTTCTGCAAATGATGAAGCTTTACTCGCAAAATTAAAGACACAGTTTTAAATAAATCTATGGCGCATGATCTTAGCTTGAATCGAATTCAAACCTTATCTCCTGCATTAGCAAACCAAATTGCTGCGGGAGAGGTAATTGAACGTCCTGCATCAGTGGTGAAGGAACTTCTAGAAAACTCCATTGATGCAGGTGCGACTGAATTAATCATTCGAGTCGAACAAGGCGGTAGTACGCTGATTGAGATTATCGATAATGGCAAAGGGATTCATCCTGAGGATCTTCCGCTTGCGGTCATGCGTCATGCGACCAGTAAAATTCAAACTGCTGAAGATTTACATGCAATTGTGAGCTTAGGTTTTCGGGGAGAAGCCTTGGCTTCCATTGCTGCTGTTTCGCGCTTGACCTTGACCAGTAGTCGTGATGATTCAGGAATTGGTTATCAGGTCGAAGTAAACGGCACGGCCTTTGATCATCAAGAGATTCAAGCTGTTGCTACTCAGCAAGGCACACACATACGTGTACAAGATTTATTTTTTAATGTGCCAGCAAGACGAAAGTTTTTAAAAAAGCCAAATACGGAATTTGGTCACATTGAAGAAATCGTACGGCGCTTAGCCTTAACGCATTTCGATATTCGGATTGTGCTGGAACATAATGGTGCTATTCGTTTAAATTTGCCTGTCGCAGACAGTGGTCAACTCAGATTTCAACGTGTACAGCAGCTTTTAGGTCGACAATTTACGGAAAATGCGTATTGGATCGATGCTGATAGTGTCAATATGCGCTTATCAGGATGGTTAGGTCATCCTTCTGATGCTCGAGCACAAAGTGATTTGCAGTATGTGTACGTGAATGGTCGTATCGTAAAAGATAAAACAATCTCTCATGCTTTGCGAATGGCCTATGATGGCATCTTGCATGGGCATCAACATGCAGCTTATTTGTTGTTCTTAGAAGTTGATCCTGAATTTATTGATGTGAATGTGCATCCGACTAAACATGAAATTCGATTTTTGAATCAACGTGAAGTACACGAATTTGTACGTCATTTTGCCAAAGAAACTTTGTCGCAATTTCAAACTGCGACTGCGGATTTAGCCCAGGCTTTAAAGCTTGATCAAGATGTCATCGCACCATCAGTACAGTTACCACGTTATCAAGAGCAATTTAATCTGCATCAAAATGCTCCAGCATCGCCCCCTATGTCCCAGACGTTGCAGGAATCGAGTCATGAGGGGTATTTAACAGATTTTAGTGTTAAACAGCCTCAGTCAGTTCAATATAGTGCGCCGAGCCAGCCTTATTCAAATTCTAATATCAGTAATGCACTCAAATCTTATTTGGCACCTTTGAAAGAAACGTCATCTAATTTTGAAGTTCCTCATGATGCTGAGATGGAATCAACATCGTCTAGAGTTGATGAGTTCCCCTTGGGGATTGCAATTGCACAACTTCATGGAATTTATATTCTGGCGCAAAATTCTGAAGGTTTGATCATTGTGGATATGCATGCTGCGCATGAGCGAATCTTGTTGCAGCAAATGAAATCTGCTTGGGATAAACCTGAATTTTGGACATCACAGCAGTTGCTTATTCCAAAAGTGATTTCAATTACACGCATGCAAGCCACGCGTATCGAAGACCTTAAGCCTCAGTTGGCGCGGCTTGGTTTAGAAATTGATCAATATGGCGATGAGCAAGTGATAGTGCGAGGTGTGCCTGCTATTTTGCACAAAGCTGATTTTAATGCATTAATCCCAGAACTTTTGAATGATCTTGATCCCAATGATGAGGCCAGTGCTTTACAACAAAAAAGAGACCATATCTTGGCAGGGATGGCATGTCATGGCGCAGTGCGTGCGCATCGAATGTTAAGTATTTCTGAAATGAATGCACTGTTGAGGCAGATGGAACAAACTGAGTTTGCAAGTCAATGTAATCATGGACGACCGACTTGGAGAGCTTTTCCACTTAGTCAATTAGATAAATTATTTGCTCGAGGAGAGTAATTGTACATGTCAAATCAAATGCCAGTCATCAACTTAATGGGGCCGACTGCGAGTGGGAAAACTGCTTTGGCATGCGAGCTATATGAGCGCGGTAATTTTGAAATTGTTTCAGTGGATTCTACGTTAATCTATAAGGACATGGATATCGGTTCGGCAAAGCCATCAAAAGAAGAGCAGGAACGATATCCACATCACTTGATTGATATTATTACACCGCTCGAGGTTTATTCGGCAGCTCAATTCGTTGAAGATGCATCGCTGCTGATTGATGAAATACATTCACGCGGTAAGACCCCAATTTTGGTGGGTGGGACGATGTTGTACTACAAAGCACTGTTGGAAGGCTTGGCAATGAATCTCCCTAATGCTGATGAAAAGGTACGTCAACAAATTGAAAATGAAGCCATGGCATTGGGTTGGGAGAGCGTCTACGAAGAGTTAAAGCGTGTCGATCCTATGGCAGGTGAGAAGTTTAAAGTGAGTGATCGTCAGCGCATTATACGCGCGCTAGAAGTCTATCGTCTGACAGGTCGACCTATCACTGAGCTTCAAGCTGAACAGCCTAAAAAACAGCCATATCGTTACAATTTTCATAATTATGCGCTATTACCTGATCGTATAGAATTACACAAAAGAATTGAACTGCGCCTAAAAATAATGTGGGATATCGGTTTTTTAAATGAGGTGGAGTATCTGATTGAAAAATACGATTTAAACGATAATTTGCCATCGGCGAGATCTGTTGGATATCGCCAAGCTTTAGATTTTCTTAAAAATAGTGATAGAAGTCTCAAATCTAAGCAAGATATGGAAGACAAGTGTTTGTTTGCAACACGACAACTTGCTAAACGTCAATACACTTGGTTACGTTCTTTGCAAGAAGCGCACAGTTTTCAAACTTTTTTGACGATAAAGCAAGCTCAAGAAGACTTGCGAAACTTATATGGATAAAGCAAAATTTACTCACTATCTTTTTTATAAATTTTAATTGAAAAATAAAGATAGTTTTTTTGCGCTGATTTTATTTTTTGGAGTATAACATGTCTAAAGGTCAAACTTTACAAGATCCGTTCTTAAACTCTCTCCGTAAGGAACGTATTCCAGTTTCAATCTTTTTAGTCAACGGTATTAAATTACAAGGCCATATCGAATCATTTGACCAATACGTTGTATTATTAAAAAACACGGTAAGCCAAATGGTTTACAAACACGCTATTTCAACAGTTGTACCTGCACGTAATCCACGTCCTGCTGGTGCTCCTGCAGGCGCTCCTGCTGGTGCTCAAGGCGGCTTCGGTGGTCATCAAGGTGGCTTCGGTGGTCAAGGTGGCTTCGGTGGTCAAGGTGGCTTTGGTGCCACTTCTACACCAAACTTTGATGGCGAAACAAAATTTGATGATGCTCAAGAAGACGATAACAATCGTTAATTTTTGAGTAATCAAAAAGGCACCTGATGAAGGTGCCTTTTTTTATATGAACAGCCTAAAAATTAAAATTAAAGCCCCCATAGTGGAGGCTCTCAATTAAGAAAAAATTAGTTTTGGTTGGGTTGTTTAATTTCAACGTATGTACTTGCGCGAAGCTCTCTTAACCAGCCATCTAACTCTGCATCAAATTGACGGTCACCAAGAATTTGGCGCGCTATGCGTTTTTGCTGTTCCTGAGTCATGTCTTGCTGACGTGCATCAGTAACTTGCAAAATATGCCAACCAAACTGTGTTTCAAAAGGTTCACTGACTTCGCCAATTTTCGCAGTCTGCATTTTTTGATCAAACTCTGGCACCATCATACCTGGTGAAACCCAACCTAAGCTACCACCATCACGTGCAGAACCTGGATCATTAGAATAAGTTGCAGCAAGGACTGCAAAATCATCACCTGCCTTTACACGGCTATAGATACTGTCAATAGTGTGTTTGGCATTTTCAGGACTCACCACTTCAGAAGTCTTAATCAGAATATGGCGAGTTTGGTATTGTGGCACAATTGTCTTTTTCTGATTTGACTTGCGCTCTAAGAGTTTCAACAAGTGGATGCCATCTCGAGCCTGAATTAAATCAGTAGTATTGCCTGGTGAAACTAAAGCGATACTCGATGCAAGTTCTTCTGGAATATCTGCGATTGAGCGCGAGCCCATATCTGCACCTTCAACTTTAATTGTAGATGTAGAAAATTGTTTCTGTATCGCATCTACATCATTCGAAGCTTGAAGTGCATCTTGAACTTGTTGCGCGACTTGAGTGAGTTCTTGTTGAGAGGCTTCACCAGAAATTCTGAAGTGAATCACGTGAGCTTGAGTACCCACAGCAGCTTGACCTTCCGGTGATTTGAGGAAGTTTTCAACATCTTGGTCGCTGATTTTGATGCGTGACATCACTTGTTGTTGACGTAAGCGCTGAATAGCAAGATCATCAGCGACTTTAGCACGTAGGTTTTCATAAGTGCCTGGAGCCATACGGTCAAGCTTTTGCTGGAAGTCTTCTAGGCTATTACTGTTCGACTGGCGAGCAACATTAAGTACAGCATCATTTAAAGTTTTTTCATCAACTTGAATGCCATAGCGTTTTACTTGTTCAAGTTGCGCATTTTGGATGATAAGTTTATTCAGGGCTTGATTTTCAAGTACCTGAAGTGGTGGTACATCCTGTTTTTGAGCTTTAAGCTGATGTTGTAGCTCAGCGACACCTTGTGCAATGTCACTTTTTAAAATGGCGCTTTTGCCAACAATAGCAACGATTTGATCTGATGGGTTTGCATAACTTGACACTGATGCAGAAATAACAAGTGCTAACGCTGAAGCTTTAAAGAGTTGTTTTAAATTTTGCATCTTCATTAATTCGTCCAATTTTGTTTAACTTTATCGAAACCCAAGATTCGATTTTCCAGTAAAGAGCTTAACTTACTGTTTAAGCCACCAAGTCCTTTAAGTGTAAACTCTGCCATTACAGCACGTTTTTGTTTGGTGTCTGGTGCATTAACATCATCTAAGTCATTGTAATAAGAGCGACCATAGACCGAAACACCCCAGCAGCACGACTCATAATTAATACCTAAAAGGTACTCGCGTGCAACACTGTTGTCTAGATCATATTGCATATGACCCATCAAATTCCAATTACCTTTCACAGGTTGTATAAAGGATGCTGTAACTTGGTCATAGTGGTCTTGACGATCTTCAAGTCGCTTACGATTAAAATAACCAAAGTTGTATAGGTTACCTTGATCACCTGTGTAATACACTTGTAGATCACGTTGAGCATTATCTCCGTTAGACATCCACATTGAGTTTGCATTCACAGTAAAGTTCTGAGAAAGCTGGCTGGCAATGCTGATCACAGGACCAGTTTGACGCTCAGTATTAAATGGGTCATTTTGACTATTATTCAAAGTCACCTTACGGTCTTCAAAATAGTAACTTTGTCCGATGCTGGCACGTAAACGTTCTAATCCGATTGTATCAAAGAGGCTGTAACTTACCCCGAGTGATAAGAAGTTATTATCTTCTAGGCGGTCGTGGCCATAAAAGCGACGTGGATTAAAGAGTTGATCGTAATTCAGGGACGCTGCGGTTGAGTCAAAGTTCGGTGAACTGTTTTGATTTCTGTGTGGTGCATAAGCATAGAATGCACGTGGTGTGATGGTTTGTAAGAATTTTCCATCTTTTTCAAAGATAAGACCAGCATCTAAAGTAAACTCTGGAACTATAACTGCATTATCTTTGGTGTTTTTTCTTTGTTCTTCAGTGATACGATCAATCGTATTTTGATCAAAGAAAGTATTTATAGAGCGAACTGATGCTTGTGGTATAAAGAATGACCACTGATTGCGGAAGTTATATCGAGCAGAAAACTCATTATAAAGACGTGTACCACTTGGTTGATAAATGGTGTCCATATTTGAGTTGTCTGAAGCATTTAAGTCATTAATATCTTTTTGGAAATATGCTGTATCGTTATTAAATTCATATTCCAGTCCTTGCGGATTGCCAGTGATATAATTGACGAGCAATTGCGGTAGTCGTGCATAGGGGCGATCAACATCATCAACATCAGGGTCTAGCGTCTGGAAGTCTTCAACTTTGAGTTGCGCGCGTAACCCTGGAATTCCATTCGCGTAATTAAGATCCCAAGCGCGGCGTTGGTTTAACTCTGTTCTTGTATTCGGATTGCTGTCTAGATCTGCAAAGAAGTCTTTATCAGAAACATAGTTATATTCTAGGTTGGTCGTCCATTGGTCATTGATTTTCCAATTGTGCAAAAGGTGTAAATCTTTACGATCTTCATCATCATATTTACGATCTTGTGCTAAATAACCACCCCAAATACGGCCACCACCATATTGTTCAGTCAGATACCTGAACTCACCTTCAGCCATCAATCCACGACCGCCAATAAAACGTGGGGTTATAGTTGCATCATAATTGGGTGCTAAATTGAGATAAATTGGCGCTTCAAGTTCTAAACCACCATCGTTTGTATAACCAAAACCTGGGTTTAATAAGCCAGTGGTACGACGATCATCAATAGGGAAATTGAAATATGGCACAGCCAGCACTGGTGTGTTTTTAATATATAGTTTAGTGCCTTTGGTCACGCCACGCCCAGTGTCTTGATTTAACTCAATCGAATTGGCTTGAATCTTCCACGTTGGGCTTTGCTCAGGTGGACACGTGCTATAAGTTGCATTCTGAAGGAGTAAAATATTGGGTGAGGTGCGCTCAATATTTTCTGCACGACCATGCCCATGTGTCGCTTCTGAAATATAAAAGCTGTTATTGAGGCGTCCCGTTTGGGTTTTTAAATTGTAGTCAATTTGATCACTTTGAGCCAATAAACCCGCTTGTGCTAACTGTACATTGCCAGAAGCTTTGGCATGGGTCTGAGTATTGTCAATTTTAATCTTATCTGCACGAACCATACGACCTTGCTGATCGATGATGACATTGCCTTCTAATTCTGAATCACCATTTGGATTGTAATATGCACGATCAGCGGTGATGATCGATGTTGCTTGCTCAGGATCAACTGCTTTAGTATCAGGGCTGATTGGTGTCAACCAAGTTTGAGCACAAAATTTCGAGCTTGGGGAGAACGTGCTACGTTGTTGCGCTTCGGCTGAATTTTTATTGACATAATATTGATCAAAGAAGCGCTGACCAGGGTAGCTTTCTTTAATTGCAGTTTGAAGTGCTTGATTGTCCACCTCAGTTGTACTGTCTTTAGAGTCGGCATAACTTGAGACTGTGCTACCACACAATAAGGTTAAAATAGCAGTCGCCAAAGGGCTGAAAGTAAACTGATGCTTCATTTATATCATTAACCAAGTATGCAAATTGCAATTAATTATTGTCGCATCATAGAGAAAAAACGGATTAGTGGCTACACTTAGCACTTTAAATATTCAGCCTGTACTAGAATTTATAGCAAATGAATACACAACGTGAACAATTGATACATACGTGGGTGCAATCTGTACTTCAATCAGAGCAGTTCGAAATAAAATATTTAGCAGGCGATGCCAGTTTCCGTCGCTATGCGCGAATCACCTTGAATAATAAATCATTTATGTTAATGGATGCACCTCCAGAAAAAGAAGATTGTGTACCTTTTGTGACGATTGATGAATTCTTCGATCGTCATGGTGTTCGTGTTCCACATATTGTTGCAAAGGATTTAGAGCAAGGGTTGTTGCTTCTTGAAGATTTTGGGGATGAGCTTTTAGCGAACCATTTAAACAATGACACGGTAGATCAGCATTATTTACAGAGTTTTAAACAACTCATTCAATTACAGTCTATTAGTGGTGTGGATCAGTTTCCAGAATATAGTTACGAAAAATTAATCAGTGAAATGGAGTTATTCACAGATTGGTTGCTTCCATCATTAAATATTCGATTAAATGCTGATGAACAAGGTTTGATTAAGCGCACTTTTGCGATATTGGCAAATGCGGCTTTAGCTCAACCACAAGTGATTGTTCATCGAGACTTTCACAGTCGTAATCTCATGTTGTTGAATGATGAACAAGAACAAGGCGTAATTGATTTTCAAGATGCGGTAATCGGTGCGGATACCTACGACTTGATTTCAATTACACGTGATGCATACGTGCAATGGCCTCCAGCACGTGTAAAACAATGGTTTAAAACCTTCTATGAATTATTACCAGATGATTCAAAAATTGATCGTGATTTAGAGCGCTTTATTCAAGATGCTGACTTCATGGCGATTCAACGCCATTTAAAGATTTTAGGTATTTTTGTGCGATTGTTTGAACGTGATGGAAAGTCTGGCTATTTAAAAGACCTGCCTCGTGTCATGTGGTATTTACTCGAAGAGTCGAAGCCTTACGCTGAACTCACTCCATTTATTCAATGGATTGAAGATAAAGTACTACATGCATTTGAAGCCAAGTATGGTCACTATGAGGTGGTAGCTGCATGAAAGCTATGATTTTAGCAGCGGGTCTGGGTAACCGTATGCGCCCCTTAACGCTTTATAAACCAAAGCCATTGTTGGAAGTGGGTGGAAAGCCTTTAATTGTATGGCATATTGAAAAATTAAAGTCTATTGGTGTTAGTGAAATTATAATTAATTCGGCATGGCTGGCAGACAAATTGATCGGTGCTTTAGGCGATGGTTCTCAGTTTGGTGTGAACATTCGCTGGACGCGTGAAGATGAGGGTTTGGAAACAGCTGGTGGAATCATCAATGCTTTGCCGTTGTTGGGTGAAGAACCATTTATTCTCGTCAATGGGGATGTGTGGACTCAGTTTGATTTTGCTCAGTTGCTTGAGCTTGATTTACAAGAAGATCTAGCACACTTGGTACTTGTACCAAATCCGCTACAACATCCTCAAGGTGATTTCACACTATTAGATGGTCGTGCTTATACTTTTGAGCAAGAAAAAGAGGGCGAAAATCTGACTTATAGTGGTATTGCGGTGATTCATCCTCGTTTATTTCAAGGTCTAGAATGGGGCAAGCGTCCTTTAGCACCTTTGCTTAAAGATGCTATGTACAACCACAGAATTTCTGCTGCAAAAATGGCAGAAACGTGGGTGGATGTGGGTACTCCAGAAAGGTTGATGCAGTTGGATCAGCAAATTCGAGAAGGACAATTTAACTAACTGAGTATTCACTAAGCGTTAAATAGTGTTCCACGATGCATAAAACGGTATACTTTGATTAATTTTATTGAGATGTTTACTGTTTATGCATCCTTTTTTTCATGAGTTACAACAAGGTAGTAAAAAACTAGGTTTATCACTCAGTGATGAAGCGTTGAATTTATTATTAAAATATCAAGATGCGCTTGTATTGTGGAATAAGGCGTACAACTTGACCGCAATTCGTGATCCTAAAGAAATGTTAGTTAAACATTTGTTGGATAGCCTCAGTATCTTGAAAGACTTGCCTCAAGGGCGATTGCTTGATATCGGTACCGGTGGTGGTATGCCGGGGATGATCATCGCGCTATGTCAACCTGAGCGAAGCTGTGTGCTTCTGGATTCGAATGGAAAAAAAATTCGTTTTCTCAAACAGTTTATTGCTGATCTAAAACTAAAAAATGTTGTGGCAGTTCAAACTCGAGTAGAGAATGAAGAGAGTATTAATGAACTGGGTAAATTCGATGTAATTACCAGTCGTGCTTTCGCCTCACTGACAGATTTTATTACTGCTTCTCGTCCTTTTATGCATGAAAACAGTATTATTGCTTCTATGAAAGGTTTAATTCCTGCTGAGGAAATTGAAAACCATAAAGATGAGTTGAGTTGCGAAATTATTGAGCTTCACGTTCCTCGTTTAGATGAACAACGTCATTTATTGCTACTTAAACAAATTTAAAAATTCTAGGGATTGGGGTTACCATGGCTCAAATTATTGCTATTGCGAACCAAAAAGGTGGCGTAGGTAAAACCACGACTGCTGTAAATTTGGCTGCATCATTAGCAGTGCTTAAAAAGCGAGTATTGTTGATTGATATGGACTCTCAAGGCAATGCCACTATGGGTTCAGGTATTCAAAAGAATGATCTCTTATACTCAGTAACTGATGTTTTACTGGGTGAAGTGCCAATTGAAACTGCCATCACTAAAGCTGAAGTTGGATATCGCGTAATTGGCTCCAATCGTGATTTAGCAGGTGTTGAATTAGCCATTGCTGAGCAAGACGGTCGTGAATTTATTCTGCGTGATGCGATCCAACAAATTGAAGATAAGTTTGATTACATCATTGTGGATTGTGCACCAAGCTTAAGTTTGATCACAGTAAATGCATTGGCTGCTGTTAAAAGCGTGATCATTCCAATGCAGTGTGAATATTATGCCTTGGAAGGCTTGGCAGATTTAACACAAACGATTGATCGTATTCAACAAGCGTTAAACCCTGATTTAGAAATCATTGGTGTATTGCGTACCATGTACGATGCTCGAAATGCGCTGACACGTGATGTGTCGGATGAGTTGGAGCAGTATTTTGGTAAAAAATTATACGAAACGGTTATTCCTCGAAATGTGCGTTTAGCGGAAGCGCCAGCACATGGGTTACCGATTATTTATTTTGAAAAAAGTTCTAAGGGTGCAGTGGCTTATTTGAATCTTGCTGCTGAAATGTTAAAAAAAACCAAAGTGAAAAAAGGAAGTAAAGCATGACCGTGAAGAAAAGAGGCTTAGCAAAGGGTCGTGGCTTAGATGCGTTATTGGGCTCTATTCAAAAAGAAAAATTACAATTAGAAGCACAGTCATTAGATCATGGTCAGCTCAAACAAGTAGATGTCAAACTTCTTAAACGTGGTAATTATCAGCCGCGACGTTTTATTCATGAAGAAGACCTTCAGGAATTAGCATCTTCTATTAAAAAGCATGGCATCATGCAGCCGATTGTCATTCGTCCAATTGAGGATGATGTACATCAATATGAAATTATTGCAGGGGAGCGCCGTTGGCGAGCAGCTCAAATCGCTGGACTAAATGAAGTTCCTGCAATTGTTCGTGATTTGTCAGATCAAGTTGCAATTGCGTTGGCATTAATTGAAAACATTCAACGCCAAGATTTAAATCCAATTGATCAAGCTATGGCATTGCAGCGTTTTCATGAAGAGTTTGGATTAAGTCACCAAGAAATTGCTGAAACGGTGGGCAAGGCACGTACTACAGTAAGTAATTTATTGCGCTTATTAAGCTTAGCGGATCCGATTAAAGACCATATCCAACAAGGTCAATTAGATATGGGGCATGCGCGTGCAATATTGACTTTGCGTGCAAAAGACCAAATTGAAATTGCAAAAATTGTCATTGAAAAAAACCTTTCTGTTCGTCAAACAGAACAGTTAGTGCGTGATTTTAATGCACCAAAACAGGATAAGCCAAAACCATCAATTTCAGCTGATTTAGAGCAACTGACTCAGCGTCTTTCTGAACGTTTCAGTGCAGATGTTAAAATTGATCACAATAAGCAAGGTAAAGGTAAGCTTGTGATTCATTATCATTCACTTGATGAGTTAGATGGTATTCTAAATATCTGTTTAGATGAAAAATAATTAATTTAAAAGCAGTAAATGTGATTTATTTAGATGAGTTTGAGATTTAAGTCATTTAGGTCTCAATACTCCAATTGAGCTAAGGTTTACTTTGATCATTCCATACAATCAGGTCATTGATTTTAGAGTGGGGCAGACTTTAGCATTCGATGTTCGAATTATGTATGATTAAATTGCATACGTGCTGAATCTGTTTAGGTGTTTAAGGATACCGTACCAATTAGAGGTTGTGAGTGAAGCAAGATTTTAAAGTTTATATGCGTTTGTTGAGTTACTTAAAACAGTACTGGACGATTGCATTGATTGTTGTATTTGGTTTTGTGCTGAATGCCGCGACTGAAGTTTCTGTTGCGAAATTATTAGAGCATATTATCAATGCCATTCAAGAACAGGATCGAAGTTTCACGAACTTATTCCCATTTTTGGTTGTGGTTTTGATGTTTGTACGAGGAGTGGGGCTATTTCTAGGTGGATACTACACTTCGGTGATTTCTCGAAATCTAATTTTTAATATTCGCCAAGAAGTTTTTGCTAAATTAATGCGATTGCCGTCGCAATATTATTTAGATAACACTAGTGGTCATATTACTGCCAAAATTATGTACAACGTTGAACAGCTGACTGCTGCCTCAACGGAGTCATTAAGAACCTTATTACAACAAGGTTTGATCACCATTGCGCTGTTAGGATATTTGTTCTATTCCAACTGGCGCTTGACTTTATGTATTTTGATTTTTGCGCCATTAATCGGTTTGTTGATTAGAAAAGCTGCTAAACGTATGCGTAAGCTGTCTACTCAAGTGCAAGATACGATGGGTGATGTAAACCATGTAGTGCAAGAAACCGTGAATGGTAATCTGGTTGTTAAAGGGTTTGGTGGACAGGCATACGAGCAAACTCGTTTTAAAGAAACCTCACTCGAAAACTTGCGTCGTGGTTTAAAAATGGTTGCAGTACAACAATTAAATAGTCCTGTTGTACAACTTATTATGGCGATCGCTTTAAGTATTGTGATTTGGATTGCTTTAAGACCTGAGATATTACAGGATACTTCAGCGGGTCAGTTTGTTGCGTATATTACTGCAGCCGGTATGTTGAGTAAGCCGATTAAAGCTTTAACCGATATCAATGAAAAATTACAGCGAGGAATGGCTGCAGCACATTCAGTATTTGAATTATTGGATATGCCTGAAGAAAAAAATGAAGGGCAGTTAAAACCACAACTCAAAGGCAATATTGAATTTAATCAGGCAAATTTAACATATAGCGATGGTTTTCATGCCATTCATGATTTCAATTTAAATGTTAAAGCTGGGCAGACTGTAGCGTTGGTGGGGCGTTCGGGGGCTGGTAAGTCTTCTTTAGTTAACTTATTGGTTCGTTTTCAAGAATTAAGTTCAGGGTCAATCAAATTCGATGGCCATGATATTCAAGATATCGAAGTTACAGCGTTACGCTCACAAGTGGCTATGGTCAATCAGCAAGTCGTGCTGTTTAACCGAACTGTTCGTGAGAATATTGCTTATGGTCAGTTACAAGATGCTTCGGAAGAGCAGATTATTGCTGCTGCGAAAGCTGCTTATGCCCATGACTTTATTATGGCACTGCCTCAAGGCTATGACACACCATTAGGTGCTCAAGGTTTAAATTTATCTGGCGGACAAAGACAGCGTATTGCAATTGCTCGCGCAATCTTAAAAAATGCTCCAATTTTAATTCTTGATGAAGCGACAAGCGCATTAGACAATGAGTCTGAATACTTCATTCAACGTGCTTTTGATGCAGCTATGCAGGATCGGACAACGATTGTCATTGCACATCGATTATCAACGATTGAGAATGCAGATCTTATTGTGGTAATGGATAAAGGTCGAATATTAGAGCAGGGAACACATCAGGAATTACTCGATTTGCGTGGTGCATATTTCCAACTGCATCAACGTAATTTTGAGGAATAAGTTATGTCTATTGCGCAGGTCATTCAAAACGCTTGGAATAAGCAATCCAAGTGGTTGATTGTATTGCGACCCCTGTCATTGCTTTATCGATTAGGATTTTCCCTGAACAAAGCCTTGTATCAACGTGGTATAAAACCTATTTATACTGCACCAGTTCCTGTCATGGTCATTGGCAATATAACGGTAGGTGGTAGTGGTAAAACACCGTTATTAATTCAATTGGTTAAATATCTTCAACAAAAAAATATTCGAGTTGGAGTAATTAGTCGAGGCTATGGTGGTAAAGGTCCTTTTCCTGCAAGCGTGAATCTCGATTCTGAGCCAAATGAAGTGGGTGATGAGCCCTGTTTAATTGTGCAATCTACTGGCGTGCCGATGGTCGTAGGTGGGCAACGACAGAAAAGCATAGAGTTGCTTCTCTCTAAGCATCAACTTGATTTGATCATTAGTGATGATGGTTTGCAACATTGGGCACTTGATCGTCAATTAGAATGGATTGTGCTGGATAACAATCGTGGTTTGGGTAATCAGAAACTGTTGCCAGAAGGTTTTTTGCGTGAGCCAGTAGCACGGTTATGCAGTGGTACAGTAATTGAGCATGCTGAACAACCAAGTTCAGATCTGTATATGCAATTACAAGTAGCGGCGCCGTACTTGTTAAATCCAGTCGAAGATCAAGTTGAGTATTTTGCCACTGATTTGAATTATTATGCGGTCGTAGGTATTGGGTTCCCGCAACGGTTTTATAAAACCCTTGAAAGTATGGGCCTAAAGCATTTTCAGTGTCATGAATTTCCTGATCATTATGATTATCAGATTGATGATTTACAATTTGAAGATTCAAATCCAATCATCACCACTGAAAAAGATGCTGTGAAACTCCTCCCTTTGTTAAAACAACATCCAGAATTTAGTCGTGAAATTTGGGTGGTTCCTGTTGAAGCAGCTTTATCATCAGCTTGTTATGATTTGCTGGATCAACAGCTTGCAAAACTTGGTATCGTAAACACATAAGGAATATCCATGAAACATATTGTAATACCTGCTCGCTTTGCAAGTTCGCGGTTACCTGGAAAACCACTCCTTAAAATACACGGGCGTGAAATGATTTTACGTGTGGTAGATCAGGCGCGAAAAGTGACTGGGTTTGATGATTTATGTGTTGCTACTGACGATCAAAGAATTGTTGATCTTTGTAAGGCAGAACAAATTGATGTTGTGTTGACCAGTGCAGAACACCCTTCTGGAACCGACCGATTGAGTGAAGTTGCACGAATCAAAGGTTGGGCGAGTGAAGATATTATTGTAAATGTGCAAGGTGATGAACCATTATTGCCTGCATCTTTAGTCCAACAGGTTGCTTCTTTGTTAGAGCAAAAGCCTGAATGTTCAATGTCCACTTTGTGTGAAGTGATCCAAGAATTAGAAGAGTTTAAACGCGATAGTATTGTCAAAGTCGTCATGAGTAAGTTCAATGAAGCGCTTTATTTCAGTCGTGCAACCATTCCATATGATCGTGATGGATCAAAGCAACAACCTCAGATACTACATCGAAAAGCCTACCGACATCTTGGTTTATATGCCTATCGAGTGAAGTTGCTACAAGAGTACGTGACATGGGATCAGGGAGATCTCGAGGTTTTAGAAAGCCTTGAGCAACTGCGTGTTTTAGAAAATGGTCATCGAATCGCAATTGATGTGGCAGAGGTGAGCTTACCACCAGGTGTGGATACGCAACAAGATTTAGACCGTCTTAATGCAATGCCTATTTCTCATTTCCAATAGTACAGATTAGTCAATGACTCAGACTCAGCATGTTTATCCTTGGCAACTTAACGTATGGAGCACACTGACTCAGCGGTTTCCTCAAGTAGGTCATGGATTACTTTTTTATGGCAAAAAAGGCTGTGGTAAAGAAGCTTTTACCCAGCAATTTGTTACTTGGCTGCTATGTTTAGATAAGCAGCCAAATCAACCTTGTGGTCAGTGTTCAAGTTGTTTGTGGCTAAAATCAGATACTCATCCAAATTATGTTTACGTCACGACGGATGAGGACAATAAGAAACAAAACGCTAAAATTAAAATTGAGAAAATTCGTGAATTACAGCCATTCGTGCAACAAACCGTCGATGGTTGGCGGGTTATTGTGATCGAACCGGCGGAAGCGCTCAATATCGCATCGTCAAATGCTTTATTGAAAACACTTGAAGAACCAGGTGAGCGTGTTGTGATTATTCTTTTGGCGGATCATTATTTAAAATTACCAGCCACTATACGAAGTCGCCTACAACATTACGCCTTAGATCGGCTGACTGATGATCAAGCCAATGCATATCTGAATGAACATTTGAATGCAGAGCAGCAGACTTTGAGCTCACTGTTGCTTAACCTTTCGAATGGTATGCCTTTAGCTGCTATTGAGTTGGCCTCAAGTGAATGGTTAACTCTGCGAAGTGCGTTTATAAATGATTGGTATCATTTAGTCAGTCAAAAAAATATGCCAATGCAGTACGCCTCTAAATGGAATAAGCAACTCAACTTTTCCGAGTTGATTGTTATGTTTGAGTACTTATTAGCTGATCTTGTTGCCTATAAAATGGAACAAAATGTAAAAAATAGCGATTTAGACTTTAGTTTGTTGGCTGAGCAATATCAATTAGAGCAATTATTTGATATTTATAATGATGTGCATCAAGCAAAACAAATGGTTGAGCAGAATGTTCAATCAAATTTAATTGTTGATCAGCTTTTTATAAAATTAATGAATGTTCAATAATCATGTTTGAATACAGGGGATAGAGATGCAGCCACGTCCGGGCGGTTTATTACAAGTCAATATTAATGATCGCGAAACTCTGCAATCCAGTTATATGCCTTTTGTTGAGGGTGGTGGATTATTTATTCCAACCAAACATCCAGTCAAAATGGGTGAAGAAATTTTTATCTTGGCAACACTTCCTAATCAAACTCAAAAAATACCAATTACGGGTAAGGTGATTTGGATTTCCTATAAGCAATCGGGCATTAAACCACAAGGTTTTGGATTGCAGTTAACTGGAGATAAAGGAGCCTATTACAAGATGGAAGCAGAAAAAATACTCGCTGGAAGTATGTCAACAGCACGTGCAAGCTTTACAATGTAGGCTCTGACTTAAAAAATTAAAAGGTGTCCTTGTGTTTGTAGATACACACTGTCATTTAAACATGCTCAACCTTGAACCTTACGAGGGAAATATCGATTTAGCAATTCAGCAAGCGATTGATGCTGGTGTCACAAAAATGATGGGGATATCGGTTGATTTGGATGATCATATTATTCTGTCAGAAATTGCAGCTCGACACGAAGGAGTGGGTTACAGTGTTGGGGTGCATCCATGTGAAGATCCAGCAGTCATGCAGCGTGCTACTGTTGAAACTTTGGTTGAATTGGCGAGTATAGATAAGGTCTGGGCAATTGGTGAAACGGGTCTAGATTATTATCACAGTACTGAATTTGTTAAAGAACAAAAAGAATGTTTTGCACGACATATTCAAGCTTCACAGATGGTGAAAAAGCCAGTGGTCGTACACACACGCTCATCTAAAAAGGATACGATAGATATTATAAGAGCTGAAAAGTCGACACACGGAATTTTGCATTGTTTTACTGAGGATTGGGATACGGCAAAAGCGGTTCTAGATTGCGGTTATTACATTTCATTTTCAGGAATAGTATCGTTTAAAAATGCTCAGGATTTACGTGATGTGGCCAAGCAAGTTCCATTAGATCGACTATTAATTGAGACTGATAGCCCTTATTTAGCACCAATGCCATATAGAGGAAAGTCTAATGAACCAAAGTATGTCCCATATGTAGCCAAAGCATTAGGTGATGTATATGATAAGTCAGTCGAGGAGATTGCCTTTATTACAACGCAAAATTTCGAGAATCTTCTACGAATGCAGTAAAAATTTAATACGGAAAATAGAAAGAAGAGAGTTTATAGAGTGAAGATGGATCGTCAGGCTCAGTTTAGAGCGAGAGAAGCATTAATATTTCAGGTCGCAGAACAACTTCTTTTGGAAAACGGCGAAGCGGGCATGACATTGGATGCATTGGCCGCTGAGTTAGATTTAGCAAAAGGAACACTCTATAAGCACTTCCAAAGTAAAGATGAATTGTACATGTTGCTTATTATTCGTAATGAGCGCATGTTATTAGAAATGGTTCGAGATACTGAAAAAGGCTTTCCTGAACATTTAGCTTTTTTTATGTTGCACCATTTGCATCATCCAGAACGTACTGTACTCTTTCATCAAATTGAAGAACGATTATCTACAACTGGTCAGGGTATTAATCATTTATTTAATGAAATGTATCAGATCCGCAAAAGTAGACTCAGAATTATCATTCGTATGACAGAAAATCATCTAGCATCCATTCAAAGTAAGATGAGTTCTCGGGATTATCTAGCATCCATTTGGTCGATTACTCATGGTGGTGCTGCGATATTAAATTCGAGTTTCTATCAACGCTATTTAGGCTGTCGAGATACGTTAAGGGTTGCTTTAATTGATCAAGCATTGATGATGCCTAAACAGATAAATTTGACAGAATCAGTGGCCTAATATGCAATCTCTAGATCACCGTCAAGGCGGATTTACTTTAATCGAATTGATGGTGGTCATTGTGATCATCAGCATCATGGCGGCATTGGTGGTGATGAATATTGGTGGGATTGATCAACGTAAAGCAATGCAAGCTAGAGAGGCTTTAATATTAGATTTAAAACGTATTCATCGAGAGGCTGTTGATCAATCGTTAGTGGTTGCATTGGTGCCACAATGGAATGGTGATCAGTTTCGCTATACATTTCAAAAATATAATGATTTAACTCGTCCAGAGCAGACGCTTGTATCGAATAATAATCGTCAACCTTCCACTTGGGTTGAAATGCCAGAGTTTTCTGCGAGAGAGCTACCTGCAAAGGTTTCATTTCAGATCGAAAGTAGCGACTATAGTTTTGAAAATGCAACTAATGCAGACTTGATGAATAATAATGCACCGAAATTAATTTGGTTGGGCAATGGCGAGGTTAAACCTGTCACAATTCAAATGTATTATGAACAAAAAGCAATTGGTAATCTTATTCAAATAGATTACTTGGGTAAAATCGATGCGGGCGCTTAAAGGATTTACCTTGATTGAGGTTGTGGTGGCTTTGGCTATTTTCGCTGTAGCAGCAATGTCATTGACGAAGGTAGCTATGCAGTACACACAGGCGACTGCGAATGCAATTTTACGAACAAAAGCACAATTCGTCGCACAAAATGAAGTCGCTGCAATACAAATTAGTGGTGAATGGTTAGAGGGAACTCAATCGAAGCAAATTACCTCTCAAGGGTTAAGTTGGCAAATTGATAAAAAATCAGAAGCGACTATTAGCCCAGATGTTCAGAAAATAGAAGTGCAAGTGAGTCTATATAACAATGATTTAGGTAAAGTTGATTCAGGTGTCACCACCATGGTGTTTTATAACTATCCTATCAGAGAGCAATCCAACTCATGATCAAGAGTAAACAACAAGGTTTTACCTTGGTAGAGCTTTTGGTTGCCATAGCCATCTTTGCAGTATTGTCTGCTTTAGGATGGAAAATTTTTGATTATTTAAATAAAGTCAAAGATCGCAATGCGGTGCATGAACAGCAACTTCTCAGTTTGCAAGATAGTTATTTACAAATGCAAAGAGATGCTTTGCAAATTGTACCGCTGACTGCAAATATCGCAGGACAAATCCAACCTGCATTTTTACTGGATGATCAGTCTGTACAATTTAGTAAGGCAGGGGTCACAGACCCGCTGAAACAGGGTTTGTCTCCATTTGAGAGAATAGAATATCGTTATAATGCGCAAGATCGAAAAGTTTATCGTTTAAAGTATCCCAATCTGAATGTTCTTCAAACAACTCAACCTTTATCCAGTACGATCCTAGAAAATGTGGATGATTTTCAAATCACGATTTTAAACCCGAATGAATTGAATTCGTGGCCGGAAGCATCAACAATAAGTTCTAATAGTAATGATGCTCAAGATGGTGTTGCTCGGCTATTGCCTAAAGGTATGCGAATTAGATTTAAGCAACAAGATACTGAATATGAGTGGATTTTTAGTTTGCTTAATACTGACTATTTAAAACCGGCATCTAGTTAATCATTAGGAAAATGCATGAAGCAGCAAAAAGGAATCGCCCTGATTACGATTTTAATGTTAGTCGCTTTGGCAACTATCATTGCTGCGACGATTGCCCATCGTCAATACAATACCAGTGAAAATACGGCTTATGTGATTCGTCAAAACCAAGCACTGTATTATGCAAAAAGTGCTGAAGCTTTTTTCTCAGAATTATTGGTTCAAGATGCTAAGTCCAATTCAAAATCAGATAATCTTCAAGAAACTTGGGCTCAACCGATGCCACCATTTCCAATTGATGGTGGTTATGTCGCAGGGCGAATTGTTGATGAAACGGGTAAGTTTAATTTAAACAGTTTGGTCAAAGATGATGGCGTGCCGAATGATAATGCGGTGAATTACTTTAAGGGATTATTAACAAAGCTTGGTTTGCCAGAAGAATTGAATGAAGCGGTAATTGATTGGCAAGATCAAGATGATTTGACGATTGGTGCGATGGGGGCAGAGAGTAATTATTATTTAAGTTTAACGCGTCCTTATTTGCCAGCGAATGGTCCTTTTCATAGCGTTGAAGAGTTGAAGCAAGTGCGAGGATTTGAAGGTGATAAGTTTTTATTGATAAAACCTTATGTTACAGCGATTCCTTTAAAAGAAATTAAAATTAATATTAATACAGCACCAGCGATGATTATTGCTGCTATAGACCCAAGTTTGGATGTGCAAAATGTGCAGCGTGATTTGGATCAGAAAAAAGCCAATGGTGAGTTTTTTGAGTCCGTAGATCAGCTCTGGGAACTCAACACTCTAAGTCAGTTAAGTGAAGAAGCAAAAAGCACAGCAAAAAATAATTTTGATGTTAAATCTGCATTCTATCGAGCAGATATTGAAATCATGCTATCTGATCGAAAGCGATATTTTTCGAGTTATCTGATGCGTGATGAAGATAAGGTTTATGTCTTCTCAAGAAGTTTGGCACCTCTTCAAACCAATTGATTAAATTGCTAAACTATTAATTTAAACAAATTGAATGATGGCTTTTTATTTTTTTTGTTTTTAATACGTTTTGCCAATTGCTTAAAACGTTAAAATTAATGATGAGTTGTGTGAATATGCACTATAATCATTTTAACCCATGATTTTTTATTGCTCTGACATATGTTAATTCGAAAATTATTTAAGTTTGAAAACGCGCATATAGTGCGAAATTGCACATCAGACCGCTGTAAGCGTTCAATTCATGGTCATAGCTATAAAGTCGAATTATTATTGAGAGCCTCAAAGCTAGACCATGGTCAAATGGTCTATGATTTTGGTTTGCTGAAAGGTGTGATCAAAGAACTTTATGATAGTTTTGATCATGCGATTTGTTTTTGGCAAGAAGATTCAGCTGAATATATTCAAGCATGTAAAACTTTTAGTGCGCGTTGGGTTTCATTACCCGTTTCACCTTCTGCTGAACAATTTTCTCGAATTTTCTTTTATTTGGCAGAACAAGTACTGAAATCAACTGTCACGCAAAATGGTGAAGGTGATGTTGAAGTCTATTCAGTGATCGTGCATGAAACTGACACAGGCTATGCGCAAAGTTTTGCTGAAGATATCGTAAATGAACAGATGGGCTTATTGGCGCTTGATCAAATCATATTCTCAGAACAAATTCAAAATGAATGGTCTGATCCTAAAATGTACGAACAATTGAAACAAGGCTTAACTTTTAAGAACCCAAGTGTAGATTTACAAGTAAAACTTTAAAGCTGTGATTGATTTAGGGATGAACACAATGCAACTCACCGAACAAGAATTAAGTCAACTGAATCAAGTTCGGTTAGAGGATGGTTGGAAGTATGCTTTAGCAGAGTTTTTGCTCAGCGATAAAATGGATCAGCTGAAAGCTTTTCTCAAATCTGAATTACAGGCGAATAAGGTGATATACCCACCTAATTCTCTTATTTTTAATGCCTTCAACACCACACCCTTAGATCGTGTAAAGGTCGTGATTCTCGGTCAAGATCCTTATCACGGTCCAAATCAAGCACATGGATTGAGTTTTTCAGTGCAAAAGGGTGTTGCATTACCGCCGTCTTTGCGTAATATCTATCACGAACTCAGCACTGACCTTGGAATAGCGCCTGCCAAGCATGGTGATTTAACCCAATGGGCTGAAGAGGGTGTCTTGTTGCTGAACAGTGTATTGACTGTTGAAGCGGGCCAGCCGACTTCACACCAAAAGAAAGGTTGGGAAGATTTCACTGATGCTGCGATAGATGTTCTAAATGAGCAACGTGAAAAGATCGTTTTCATTCTTTGGGGTGCGTACGCGCATAAGAAAGGTCAACGAATTGACCAAAATAAGCATTTGGTCTTAAAAGCAGCACATCCATCACCATTGGCAGCAAACCGAGGTGGTTTTTTTGGGTGTAAAGTTTTTTCAAAAACAAATAATTATCTTAAACAAAATGGCATTGAGCCAATTAAATGGCAGCTGGAAGCATGACAATATCTCCTGAGACGAATCAATATCATCCTGACTTAATTGTTGAAGAAGCACAGAATGGATGGAGAGTGGTTCGATTAAATCGTCCAAAATCTTTACATGCACTTGATGAATCTATTGTGACGGCTTTATTGGCTGTTTTTGAAAAGTTTCATCATGATGATGCGGTTAAAGCGATCTGGTTTGATTCAACAACCCCTAAAGCTTTTTGTGCCGGTGGGGATGTACGCAAACTCCGTCAGTTGGTCATCAATAATGAGGTTGATGCGGCAAATAAATTTTTTGAACAAGAATACGCGCTAGATCTTTTGTTGCATGACTACGCTAAGCCGATTGTCGTTTGGGGAGAAGGTTATGTGATGGGTGGTGGGCTTGGTTTATTTATGGCTGCACCATTCAGACTCGTTACACCTTATTCGCGTCTTGCAATGCCAGAAGTAAATATTGGTTTATATCCAGATGTTGGTGCTAGTCGTTTCTTGGCAGATCGTGGCCCAATTGGTCTATTTACAGGTTTAACTGGATCGATCATGACTGCGGCAGGAGCTTATGGTATTGGCTGGGCGACTCATATTTGTGATGCTCAGCGCGATGTTGTTTTACAAAAGTTGATCAATATCGATTGGGATCATTATCCTGCTGGTGATTTTAGGGCATTAGATGACACTTTAAATAGTTTGCATCGACCAGTTTCTCCAGGGCCACTGCAAATCTCGTTAGACGTGATTCACAGTGTCTGTCGTGGTGCAAACTTTGAAAATGACTACGAAGCAATTATCGGTTTAAGTGATGCACGAAGTGATTGGCTAAGACAAGCGAGTGAAAATCTGGCAAAAGGATCACCAAGTACAGCTGCGATTACCTGGTTGTTATGGCAATGGGGGCGTCAAGTTCATCCTTGGCAAGAAGTATTTGAACTTGAAACTCAAATTTCTGATTGGAAAATTAGACATCCTGATTTTGTTGAAGGCGTACGTGCACGTTTAGTGGATAAAGATTTATCTCCTGAATGGACACCTGCAGAATCTATGTCCTTAAAAGGAATTTTAGGTGCGCACCCACCAGTTACAAATATCGAGAGCTGGAATAACTTGTTAAAACAGTACGGTATTATTTAATTTTGACTGAAATTCAATTTGATGCCGAAGATCTAAAATGGATGCAGCGTGCCTATGAGCAGGCTGCATTTGCAGCTCAATTGGGAGAAATCCCTGTTGGAGCTGTCATTGTGAGTCAAGGAAAAGTAATTGGTGAAGGATATAATCAACCCATCCTGAGTCATGACCCGACTGCTCATGCTGAAGTGGTCGCACTTCGCCAAGCATGTAATCAAATTCAGAACTATCGTCTACCAGAAGATGCAACCCTTTATGTAACCCTTGAGCCATGCACGATGTGTGTGGGGGCTTTAATTCATGCTCGAGTTCACCGTGTTGTATTTGGTACTTTAGAGCCGAAAGCGGGTTCTCTAGTCAGTGCGCGACAGCTATTGAATAATCAAGGTTACTACAACCATATATTTGAATTTGAAGGGGGCTGCATGCAATCAGCGTGTGCTCATCAACTTTCAGAATTTTTTAAATTCAGACGAAAACAAAAAAAACAACAGCGTGTACGACAAAAAATAGAAAATAATCAGGAATGATTGCTATTGTTGATTGTGGAAAAATTGACATAATGTATTGTCAGTATGAAGCGGACTCAATGAAAAGGAATAAAAATGAATTCAATCCAAGTTAAACAAGAATTTAACCAGCCTATAGATCGTGTATTTGAAGTTTTGTCAAAACATGCGACTTATAATGATGTATTTGCACCGATTCAGGTTGTACGCATTAAAGATGCAGCTGATCCGAGTCGTCCTGATGGGATTGGATCAGTACGAAAAATGGGATTAGGCCCAATAAAGCCAATTCAAGAAGAAATTACTGTACTAGAGCCAAATAAGCGTATTGAATACAAAATTATCAAGAATCCATTAATCAAACATCATCTTGGAATTATTGAATTTAAAGAGCTTTCAACAGCTAAAACTTTAGTCACATACACGATCGAATTACAGGCAAGAGCACCGTTTGTGAGCAAATTAATTCTTGCACAACTCAAACTTGCTATTACACTTGGTTTTAAGAAATTAGCAAAACGCCTTTAAGGCGAAGTTGGTAAAGTAATGACAATTCAAATTATCACGATTGATGGACCAAGCGGTTCAGGCAAAGGAACTTTGGCAGCAAAATTGGCACAGCATTACCAGTTTCATTTACTAGATTCTGGCGCTTTGTATCGTTTGTTGGGATTGTCATTACATCAGCTGAATTTAATTGATTCAATTCACAATCCAGATGTGTTGGTTAAATGCGTAGAAATAGCGACTCATCTCGATATTCAATTTGTTAGTGATCATTTAAAAACAAAAATTTTACTTAACGGGCATGATGTAACGGATGAAATTCGCACTGAAAAAGTCGGTGAGTTTGCATCCAAGGTTGCAGTTGTACCTGAATTAAGACAGGCATTATTCGAAAGACAACGTGCATTTGCTCAAGCACCAGGTCTTGTTGCCGATGGCCGTGATATGGCGACTTCAATCTTCCCAGAAGCCCAAGCAAAAATATATTTGACGGCTTCTGCTGAGTCGCGTGCTGAGCGGCGTGTAAAGCAGTTGCAGGCCATGGGGCAAAATGTTAAAATAAGCGACATTTTATCTAATATCCAAGCACGTGATAAGCGTGATATGGAAAGAACCGTTGCGCCGCTTAAGCCGGCTGAAGGGGCTTACATTATCGATAGTTCAGATCTGGACATTGACGCTGTATTTAACCTGATGACCGCATATATTGATGCGCAATAAGATAAATTAATGAATATTAGTGGAAGCATAGCTTGATCAGTTCTATATGGACTATGTCGATACTTAACTAAACCGGCCTTGTCTGATCCAAGACCGCTGACTTTTCTAGGTATATCATGACCGAATCTTTTGCAGCCCTCTTTGAAGCAAGCGAATTAAACCTCAACGTTGAAAAGGGTGCAGTCATCCAAGGTATCGTTGTTAGCATCGATTCTGACTGGGTAACTGTAGATACTGGCCTTAAATCTGAAGGCGTAGTAGCTCGCTCTGAATTCTTAAACGAACAACGTGAACTTGAAGTTAACGTTGGTGACACAGTTGACGTAGTTGTTGAAGCGCTTGACAACGGTATGGGTCAAACAGTTTTATCACGTGAAAAAGCTAAACGTGCTGAAACTTGGACTAAACTTGAAAAAATCTTTGAAGACGGCGAGATCGTTACTGGTGTTATCTCTGGTAAGGTTAAAGGCGGTTTCACTGTTGACATCGGTCCAGTACGTGCATTCTTACCAGGTTCTTTGGTAGACACTCGTCCTATCCGTGACACGACTCACCTTGAAGGTAAAGAGTTAGAATTCAAAGTTATCAAACTTGACGCTAAACGTAACAACGTTGTTGTATCACGTCGTGCAGTTATGGAAGCTGAATCTTCAGCTGACCGTGAAGCTCTTCTTTCTCAACTTGAAGAAGGTCAAACAGTTACTGGTACAATCAAAAACCTTACTGACTACGGTGCTTTCGTTGACCTTGGCGGTATTGATGGTCTTCTTCACATCACTGACATGGCTTGGAAACGTATCAAGCATCCATCAGAAGTTGTTGAAGTTGGTCAAGAAGTTACTGTTAAAGTACTTAAATTTGACAAAGAGCGTAACCGTGTATCATTAGGTCTTAAACAACTAGGTGAAGATCCATGGTTAGCGATCATGAACCGTTACCCTAAAGGTTCTATCGTTAAAGCGCGTGTAACTAACTTAACTGATTACGGTTGCTTCGCTGAAATCGCTGAAGGCGTTGAAGGCTTAGTACACGTTTCAGAAATGGACCACACAAACAAAAACATCCACCCATCTAAAGTTGTTCAGATTGGTGATGAAGTTGATGTTATGGTTCTTGAAGTTGATGAAGAGCGTCGTCGTATTTCTCTTGGTATCAAACAAACTCGTGCTAACCCATGGGAAGAGTTTGCTAAGGCTCACGACAAAGGTGAAAAAGTTTCAGGTACAATCAAGTCTATCACTGACTTCGGTATCTTCATCGGTTTACCAGGCGGTATCGATGGTCTAGTTCACTTATCTGACATTTCTTGGAATGAACAAGGCGAAGAAGCGATTCGTCGTTACAAGAAAGGTGACACTGTTGAAGCGGTTATCCTTTCTGTAGACGCTGAAGGCAACCGTATCAGCCTTGGTATCAAGCAAATGAACAGCGATCCGTTCAACGATTTCTTAGCTGCTAACGAACGTGGTGCTCTTGTTAAAGGTACTGTAGTTGCAGTTGATGCTCGTGGCGCAACAATTAAGTTGGCTGACGAAGTTGAAGCTTCTCTTAAAGCTTCAGAAATCAACCGTGACCGCGTTGAAGATGCAACTAAATTCTTAGAAGTTGGTCAAGAAGTTGAAGCTAAGATCATCAATGTTGATCGCAAATCACGCGCAATCAACTTGTCTATCAAAGCGAAAGACGAAGCTGAAGAGAAAGAAGCTGTTGCTAACTTGAAAACTGCTTCTGCAGGTCAAGACAACGGTCCTAAGACAATTGGTGATTTGATCAAAGCTCAAATGAACCACTAAGTCTTTCGTGTTCAATGTATTGTTAATGTAATTTAACTAATACTTTTTACACAAATACTGTAAACGGTAGCGTAGTATTGACTTACTGCGCTACCGTTTTGTATTTAAACAGGTTATTATCTCGCTATGCACAGAGTAGCTTGATAATTAAAGAGGTCGCAGATGACTACTGAAGCACTTAATAAGTCTGACTTAATAGAACGTATTTCTATCAAAAACCCTCATTTGGCTGAGCCATTGGTCGAAGAAGCTGTTAAAATTATGATCGATCAAATGATTGAGTCATTATCAGCTGATAATCGTATTGAAATTCGTGGGTTTGGAAGTTTTGCTTTACATCATCGCGAACCGCGAGTTGGGCGTAATCCTAAAACAGGTAAGTCAGTTGAAGTGGCTGCTAAAGCTGTACCTCATTTCAAACCAGGTAAAGCACTAAGAGATGCTGTAAACGAATCAGCAGGAAAATAATAAATTACTCAGGGGTGGTTATGCGTTACGTATTAGTTGCACTGTTAGTTGTAATCTTCGGATATGCATTGGCATTGGTTCTGCAAAATGGTACAGAACTGACTGTTGATCTTCTATTCACTCAAGTACCGGCAATGAGATTAGGTTTATTGCTTTTGTTGACTTTGGCACTTGGGATCATCGTTGGATTATTACTCGGAGTTCAAGTTTTCCGTGTATTCCAAAATAGTTGGGAAATTAAGCGTCTTCGCAAAGATATTGAATATCTTCGTAAAGAACAAATCCAAAATGCTCAGTTAGCTGCTGCTGAAGCTGCTGCAAATGTACGTCATGAAAAGACAGTACTAGATGTGCATTCAGATCCGCGTAACTCAAATCCGCTGTAATTTATAAATATTTAAAAAACCTCTAAAATTTATTTTAGAGGTTTTTTTTATTGAAAATAAACTGTTGAATTTTAAGCTGAGTTTTTGAAAGTTAATTTTGCAGCTTAAGTTGAACATCTTTATAATGACGCAACTTTAGATGGACGGAAGAACAACCTTGAGTATCATTGTTGCTTTAGATGCAAAAAGCCAATACGACGCATTGAAAATTGCTGAAAATTTGGATCCTAAACTTTGTCGTGTAAAGGTGGGTAAAGAACTTTTTACACATGAAGGTCCGACCGTTGTAAAAGCATTGCATGATCAAGGTTTTGAAGTATTTTTAGATTTAAAATTTCATGATATTCCAAATACGACAGCACAAGCCGTTTGCGCTGCTGCAGATCAAGGGGTATGGATGGTCAATGTTCACGCATCTGGTGGACGAAAAATGATGGAAACTTGTGTAGAAAGATTAAAAGCAGGTAACTATCAAACACAGTTGATTGCAGTCACTGTATTAACTTCAATGGGGCGAGAAGATCTACGTGATCTTGGTTTGGATATCGAGCCTTTTGAACATGTGAAACGTCTAGCGACTTTGACTCAAGAAAGTGGCTTGGACGGTGTTGTATGTTCTGCGCAAGAAGCAAAAATGTTACGTGAAACTCTAGGTCAGAACTTTGCTCTCGTCACTCCGGGAATTCGTCCAGAAGGTTCTGCAGCGGATGATCAAAAACGTATTGTTACACCTAAGCAAGCTATGTTAGATGGTTCTACACATTTGGTGATTGGTCGCCCGATTACTAAATCAGAAAATCCAAATCGGACTTTAAGAGATATTCTAGCGACTTTGTAATTTTCAAATTACAGTCTTGAACTATTTTAAAAAGCCATGAATGTTCATGGCTTTTTTTAACTAGGATTAAGATTGTAATAAACAAGGTTTATAAAGAAGCGAGAAGAAGCCTTGTGCTAAGACAGTTAAAACTTAATAACATGATAAAATCAAAGAGTTGGATAAAAGGTTTAACAAATAAAGAAATTGGAAAAGCTGTTTAGCATGGCGTTGTTGCTGCATAAAAGGTACGAAAGGAAAAAAATATGCAAGTTTGTAACTGGGATTGGGGAGCAATTACTACTTTAATAGGAGCTGGAATAGCATCTACTACTGCATGGTGTATTTCAAATGAATGGAGAAATCAAAAGGCAGTGAGGTTATTGCAAATGAAGCAAAAGAATATATTTATAATTTAAATAAACTTGAATTAATACAGAACGAAATTGAAACTAAAAGCACTACAGCAAAAAGAAGGAAGGAACTATTAGAAGAATATATTTTATATAAAAATAAAGCATCTAAACATTCAAATTTTCTCGGAAAAGCATGTTCTAAGGATTTATAAGTAACTTAAGCTCAAATTATGGTTCTCAATGTATAAGATATATAAACTTTATTAAGGGAGAAAAGAATTATGACATGAAAGATACACCACATCCGAATGATGCATATTTACTCATTGAACACTTACTCATATATGCCTTGTATAAAAATGGTTCTATAAAAAGTAAAATAACTAGTAAATTAAAAAGTTACCATCATGCATAAAGAACTAATTTTTAAATCCCATAGGCATACTACAACTCACACTTGAGAGTGATCCAAACATTATCATGGGCAATCCATTCTTTTTAGTTCTCTCTCCCTTTGGGAGAGAGTTAGAGAGAGGTTTGTTAGAAAATATCATTTTCCGCTCAAACTATGCCTAGAATCATCAATCAAAAAAATAAGCCCTCTAAAAAGAGGGCTTAAAATTAAAGATCATGCACGACTAGAGAATTGATTTTAAGCGTTTAACAACTTCTTTACATTGGTCTAAATCTGCTACGAGAGCAAGACGAACATGGCTTTCACCTGGGTTTCCTTGTTCAGTATCACGAGATAAATAACGACCCGGTAAGACTTTGATATGTGCTTTTTCCATCAGCATTTTGGCAAAAGTTTCATCATTATCTACCTTTAACCAATAATAGAAACCCGCATCAGGCTTTTTCAGTGGTAGCAAATCACCTAATTCTTGTTGGAATAAATCAAATTTAGCACGGTATTGTTTACGGTTTTCTTCAACATGTGCCTCATCATTCCATGCAGCAATCGATGCCAATTGATGTTGTACTGGCATTGCAGCACCGTGGTAAGTGCGGAATTTTAAATAAGGTTTTAATAGACTAGCATCACCTGCAACGAAGCCAGATCGCATACCTGGTAAATTAGAACGTTTAGACAGAGAGTGGAATACGATACAGTTTTTATAGTCATCACGACCTAGTTCAGCACAAACTTCGAGTAATCCTACAGGGGCTTCATCAAACCATAGTTCTGAATAGCATTCATCAGATGCGATGACAAAATTGTATTGATCAGAGAGCGCAATTAATTTTTTGAACTGTTCTTTTGAAAGAACAGCACCTGTCGGATTTCCGGGTGTGCAGACAAAAAGTAAAGCTGTCTTCTCCCATACTTCTGCAGGGACAGTATCGAAGTCACCAAGGTAACCATTTTCTTCAGTACAGTTGATGAAATAAGGTTGAGCGCCAGCGAGTAAAGCTGCACCTTCGTAAATTTGATAAAAGGGATTCGGCATAACTACATAAGGCGCTTCATCACGATTAATCAGCGCTTGTACGAATGAGAAAATTCCTTCACGTGTGCCAGTCACAGGTAAAATATGATCTTCTGCGCTAATAGCATTTAATTTGAAACGGCGTGTGAGCCATTGCGCAATACTTTCACGTAATTCTGGTAAGCCTTTACTGTTTGGGTATGTCGAAAGATGATTGAAGTTATCGACAATAGCTTGTTTTACGAATTCAGGTGCAGGATGTTTTGGCTCACCAATTGACAATGGAATTAACGGAAGATTTGCAGGTTTTACATCCTGAAAAAGTTTATTCAACTTTTCAAATGGATAAGGATGTAATAGGTTTAAACTAGAGTTCATGAAACAGTTACCGTCGGGTTAAATCTAAATTTTAATGATGATTACAGACCTGATTTGAAGCTTCATCTAATGCTGCTTTTAATTGTTCAGCAAAAGCCTGAGCTTCAGTTAAATTCATAGGTTCGCCATTCTTTTTGGTTACAAAGAAAATATCTTCTGCGCGCTCACCCAAGGTGGCGATTTTCGCGGAATGGATATCGAGACCTTGCATCATAAATAAGCCACCGATACGGGCAAGTAATCCAGGCTGATCGAGGGTAGAGATCTCGACCATATTTTGCTGCAGCGCCTCGTTCAACGTAATATCAATTGTGTTTTCGATATCAAAATGACGAAGTTGGCGTGGTATACGGCGTTGCATTAAACCTGGATAATTTTGTGAATCTGTTAATGCGTGCACCAATGATTCTTTTACCGTATTTTCACGTTCTGGATCTGTCACTAATGTGCCAAAACGATCAAGCACCACGTAGGTGTCTAAGCTAAAGGATTTAGTTGCTGTAATAATGCGTGCATCTTGTACATCTAGATTCATACGATCTAGAACTGCAACAGTGGTGGCAAAAAGATTAGGTTGATCTTGAGTGTAAATAAAAATCTGCACAGCATCTTGCGCTGATTTACGGTGCGCGCGCATCATCACCAATGGTGCTGAATTATCACCATGATCTAGGATTGCACGTGTATGCCATGCGACTTCATCTGCAGTTTCTTTGAGGAAGTATTCGTCACCAAGTTCTTGCCAAACTTTTTCAACAGCTTCTAAAGCATAATCATTGACAAGTAATTCACTTGCTGCAAATTTGGTATCTTCGATCAGCATTTGGTAATCGACAGGACGTCCCAAACCACTACGAATAACGTCACGAGCATTGGTATATAACTGACGCATGAGCGATGCTCGCCATGTGTTCCAAAGCTTAGGATTGGTTGCGTTAATGTCAGCCACTGTAAGCGTATACAGATAGTCTAAGTGTTCCATATCACCTAGCTTCTCGGCAAAATCTTTTACAACATCTGGATCAGAAATATCTTTTTTCTGCGCAGTCATCGACATCAATAGATGATTTTGGATCAACCACGCAACAAGATTACACTCACGCTCAGTAAAACCGTGCTTGCTACAGAACTCAATGGCATCAACCGCGCCCAATTCACTATGGTCTCCACCACGGCCTTTGGCGATATCATGGAACAAAGCAGCGAGGAATACGATGTCTCGGCGCACCAGACGCTGGAATACCGAACTTACGACAGGAAAATCTTTAGCAAATTCTGGCGCTTTAAAACGATTTAAATTTCGTAAGAGTAGGAGCGTATGTGCATCTACAGTATAGATATGGAATAAATCGTATTGCATAAGGCCCATGATTTGTCCAAATGCAGGAATATAGTTGCCGAGTACACCATAACGTTTCATCGCAAGCAATGTTTCATATAAGTTATTTGGTGATCGGATGATCGCCATAAACAAGGCTTGATTAACTGGATTGTCTCTATACGCTTGATCAATGCGTTTTGCAGCTAAAGTAAGCAATCGAAGTGTACGAGCTCGAATACCATCAATATCAGGGCGATTTGCTAGGATATAGAAAATCTCAAGGATGGCTGTAGGCTTCTCTGCAAAAATTTTATGGTGTTGAACTGCGAGTTTACCATCCACCAATTTGAAGTTTTCATTCACTTCTTCAATTTTACGCTCATAGTTGGGTAAGCGAGGAGTGATGACTGATTCATTAAAATAGGCGAGTAGCATTTCATTCAGGGTTGAAACCTGCTGAGCTGCTCGATAGTAGCGTTTCATGAACTGTTCAATTGGATAATTGATATGTTCACCTTCGACTTTGTGGTAACCAAATTTTGCTGCGATATCGCGTTGGTAATCAAACAATAGTCGGTTTTCATCACGCTTAGTTAAGCGGTGTAAATGATGACGAATTTCCCAGAGAAAATTCTCAGCATCTTCGAGCACCCCAAGTTCAAACTCAGAAATGAAACCTAAATGTACAAGATCGTATATACGATTTACTCGGAAATGCCGTTTTGCAATCCAACCAATTTGGTTAATGTCTCGAATGCCGCCCGGTGCATTTTTGATATCAGGTTCTAAATTACTTTCAGTGTTGTTGTGCTGAGCGTAGCGTTTGGCTTGTTCTTCCATCTTGGCATCAAAGAAGGTTTTATCCGTCCAAGTTTGTGAAACAACACGACGAGGCCATTTCGCTAAGTGTTCATTGCCAATAATTAAACGAGACTCAATGAGAGATGTTGCTACCGTTAAGTCATTCATGGCCTGTTCAAAGCACTGTTGAATGGTTCTTACACTTACGCCAGGTTTAAAATTTCCAACATCCCATAGAGAGGAAATAAAAATGGTAATGGCATTTTCTTGTTCTTGTGTAAGATCATCTTCTGAAAGGATCAGAATGTCGACATCAGAGTAGGGCATCATTTCACGACGACCATAACCTCCTACAGCGAACAAGCCCAGATCGGTTTGATCTAACTCAGCATGTTGCCAAAGGAATTTAAGTGCCTCATCAATCAGGTTAGATCGAGTGAGGATGATCTCACGTATCGCCTTACCATTTTCAAACTCATGTTGTAATTGATTTTCAACATCTGAGCGCCATTGATTAATTGCCTTGATGTCGTGATTACTCGAAACATAGTTTGCTAATGGAGACGTATTGATCATGAAATGATGGCCTACCTAATGAATTATTTGTTTTGATTTACAATTACTTTTGAAGCTGCTTCAGTCGCTAATTCGCGTGCAATGTCAGTTGTTTCAGCACGTGCAGTTGCGACCCCCATACGGCGACGTTTAAAACCTTCAGGTTTACCAAAAAGACGTAAATCGACATTAGGGTTTTGCATAGCAAGATTTACGCCAGAAAATGACAAATTCGTATCATCAACACCTGCATAGATCACAGCGCTTGCAGCAACACTGTGACGTTGCGTGTTCACTGGAAGACCTAAAATCGCACGGGCATGAAGTTCAAATTCACTTTGATATTGAGATGCAAGTGTGACTAATCCAGTGTCATGTGGACGAGGAGAAACTTCACTGAACCAAACTTGATCACCTTTAACGAATAATTCCACACCAAAAATACCGCAACCGCCGAGCGCTACTGTGACTTTATTGGCAATACGTTTTGCTTCATCAAGGGCAGCTGTGCTCATAGGTTGAGGTTGCCAGCTTTCTACATAGTCACCTGCATCTTGACGGTGTCCAATAGGATCGCAGAAGTGCGTTTCGATTTCTCCTGTTTCAGGATTTTTTGCGCGTACTGTGAGTAATGTAATTTCGAAATCAAAATCAATTTGCGATTCTACGATGACAGTACCTTGATTGACACGACCACCTGTTTGAGCATATTCCCAAGCAGCGTCGACTTCATCAAAAGATTTTACGCGTGATTGTCCTTTACCCGATGATGACATCACAGGTTTTACAAAATTTGGATAGCCAATATCATCACATGCTGCACGGAATGATTCCAAACTATTGGCAAAACGATAAGCCGAGGTTGGTAGCCCTAGTTCCTCAGCTGCGAGGCGACGAATTCCTTCACGATTCATGGTGAGATTCACGGCTTTCGCAGAGGGAATAACTACGGCAGTTTTAGCATCTTCGATTTCCACTAAGACTTCAGTGGCAATGGCTTCAATCTCAGGAACAATTAAATGAGGTTGAACTTGTTCAATCAGTTTTTTTAATTCTTTTGGGTCCGCCATATTCAAAGTGTAGGAATGATGAGCAACTTGCATGGCAGGTGCATTGTCATAGCGATCTGCTGCATGTACTTCTACACCTAATCGTTGTAATGATATTACCACCTCTTTACCCAACTCACCTGAACCCAATAATAGAACTTTAAACGCCGAAGATTGAAGTGGAGTACCGAGTGTAATAAGCATTTGATTCATCCGTGCTTGATATTATGGACTTTTAGCATATCAGAACTAAATCCTCTTGAGCGCGATGAATACAAGAAAAAGCAAGAAATTATTTTGATATCGTTTAATTTTTTTATTGATAAAAATTTATAAGCCTTATCCGAGGATCAGGCTTATAAATTTAGAATCTGAATGAATAATACGCGAGAAATATTTTAAAGTGGGAAATAGGTATACACCAAACCGTATGTGAGTGCCGCTGTGAGTGTTGCAGGTACAATCTGTTTAAATTTGAAATATAAACCCGAGAGCACAATAAAACCAATTAACATGGCAACGCTCTTATTGGGTGTTTCTAAGAGCGGCGGTAAAGTCGCGACCACGAGCATTGAACTGATTGCTGCAATACCGATTGATCCAAGGGCGATTTTAAGCCAAAGAGCACCGCGTTTCTGGCGACCTTGTTGTAGTTTCTGAATCACAAAAAAAGGACCAAAGCGTGAGGCGAAATTCGCGATGCCGACTAGAATACCGACACAAATAATTTCTAGATTCATGATTGTTCACCTGTGTGCAAAGGATCATGTTGCTTCAGTACATAATGTTTAAACAAACCAGCCAAAATACCAGAGCTTATGCCAATGAATATCGCTGCGGATAAATCGATAAAGTAACACGAAATAGCAGAAACAATAATGGTGATGGTCACGACAAAGGTATGTTTTTTCTCAAATGCAGCCAATAAAAAGCTCAAGAAAAGTGCAGGTAATAGAAAGTCGAGCGCTGCTTGCAAAAATTGGGGGAGATGACTGACTTGATCTGCAAATAAGCCTCCGAGAAAAGATCCAAGTGCCCAAGACAACCAGCTAAACAGACTCAGACCTAACATCCAAGATTCAGACCATTCTTGACGGCGTTGCGAAAGTTTAATCATGCCTGATGCAAAGACTTCGTCGGTCAAGCCCCATGACCAAATTGCTGTTTTTTTCAGATTGAGTTTATCTTGAATTAAGTTTTGTAAAGCAGGGCCATATAACAAATGTCGAATATCAAGTGCTATTACAGTTAAGGCTGTCATCCAGATAGAAGTGCCACTGCCGAGTAAGGCAACCACCAAAAATTGACTGGCACCTGCATACATCGAACAGGATAAAAATAATGCTTCCCACGCCGTAAATCCAAATTGAGTTGCCGATACACCAAACGCGAATGAAACAGGCAAATAGGTGAAAATGATGGCTTGACTGTCTTTGGCACCTTGCCAAAAACCTGCCGGTGTCATGTGTGGGGAGCTTGATTGGGTCACGATAAACCTAATTGGAGATTGGAACAAAAGGTATAAAACGAGATTGAGTATTCTACCCGAATTTACTAGCATAGTGCCGAATAGTTTATTAGAGCGATGTCATGTTTGCGATTCAATCTCCCTTTAAATTAGCTGCATTGACTACATTCCTCATCTTCACTTTATCCGGTTGTGGTGGTCAGGCAGAAACTGCCGATGAAAAGGTTGAAATTAAAGAAGCACCGAAGCTGACTAATGACGCAACTGAATATGCAAATCATGCTTGGCAATTGATTAATCAGGTTGATCCTATTCTGTATCAAGCCAATAAAGCGCTTATACCATCACAAGTACGCGAGCCTGTGCGTCAATTGGTACTGGATTGGCGTATTAATGTCAAAATGACCGACTCAGTGACTGAAGGGAAATATGCGCTTTGTCGTAAAGCGCTAACAACCATAGATGCTTGGGCACGTGCAATCGTGGAAAATGAGGGCCAGCTCGCACAGCGTCAAGCCAATTATGAACGCGATAAAGCGCAGTGCAAAACTGCAATTGAGCAACCAGAATTAGGAAACACTAAGGCGTATACAAAATTATTTTAAGTGACCCTAGCGACCCCAATACAATGATTAATCCAGATTTTACTGAAGCACATCATCTTTAATCGATTAAGCTTGATCGGCTAAAGCTTTAAGTTGATTAAGATTAATCACCTCAATTTTTTTAAATGCAACTTTAATTGCGCCAATTTTTTCTAAATGCTGTAGTTCTTGATTAATGGTCTGTCTTGAGCAGACCAACATTTGTGCCAATTGTTCTTGAGATAGGTTGATGGTGTTTTTTTCAATCTCTTTGAGATTACCGTATCCATTTAAGATAAAGATTAATCTTTGTGCTAAACGTTGAATAAGGGGTTGTGTTTGAATAGAGACCAACTCCATGAAAGCATAACGGAGTTTATGACTCACCAATTGAGCCAGATAAAACCAAAATTTTGGATATTGTTCTAAAATTAGATCAAGTCCTACACGACTTATTTTGAGGATTTTGGATTTTTTACTGGTAATCGCATGATGAGAGCGGGGTTGTTGATCAATCAACGAAATTTCACCAAACCACATAATGGGATCTGCGATAACTGTCACCGCCTCACGACCTTCTACGTCAATATGTGCTAAACGAACAGCACCATCAATCACGGCATAAATGCCATCAAATTGATCAGCTTTAGAAAATATCAGTTGTTCTTTGCCATATTCAATGAGCTGTGCATGTTCGAGCATCAGCTGTTGTAGTTCATGATCAAACTGGCTAAACCACCAATTATTTTTTAAAAGATAAACGTATTGATTTGAAAGCAAAATTTTCCCTTTTTATGCTGATTATTTGTCGTCTAGTCGACAACTTATTGGTTTATATTTATATATAGTGAAGGAAATAGTCAGAAAAAGGAATGATAACATGACTCGTTTAGAGAGCTTGCTTGGACAATATGCAGCTTATCACCTAGATCGAAAAAACGTATTTTCGCATTTTATTGGAATTCCCTTGATTGTATTTTCGATCTTGTGTTTTGCAGCCAAAGCGCAATTTACAGTTGCTGGATATTCCATTGATCTTGCAATGTTATTGATCGTCGCATCAGTGATTTATTACTTGAGTTTGGATCTCATTTTTGGTGTGGTAATGGCATTGCTATTTGCTTTAATTTATCAACCAGCCACACAAGTAGCAGCTTTAGCGACATCCTCTTGGGTATTGGTAAGTGCTGGATTTTTTATTGTGGGATGGATTATTCAATTTATTGGGCACTATTATGAAAAGAAAAAACCAGCTTTTGTGGATGATCTTGTAGGGCTCGCTATAGGTCCTTTATTTGTGGTAGCAGAATTTATATTTCTTATTGGTTTACGTAAGAAACTGGAAGAGAAAGTATTGGTTCGAGCTAAACAATTACGCTATGAAATGGACCATAAACACGTAAATCACTCGAGTACTTCAACTCAAAATCCATGATCTCATTCTTTTAAATAATCTTTGCAAAAAAAACAGCCTTTCGGCTGTTTTTTAATAACTTAAACGTTGAAACGGAAATGTAAAACATCACCATCTTGAACGACATAAGTTTTACCTTCAAGACGCCATTTTCCAGCTTCTTTAGCGCCAGCTTCGCCGTTGTATTGAACAAAATCGTCATAGGCAATGCATTCTGCACGAATAAAGCCTTTCTCAAAATCAGTGTGAATCACACCAGCAGCTTGAGGAGCGGTCGCACCGATTTTTACAGTCCAAGCACGAACTTCTTGAACGCCTGCAGTGAAATAAGTTTGTAGGCCAAGTAAGCCATAACCTGCACGAATAACCACGTTAAGACCTGGTTCTTCCATGCCCATCGCTTCTAAAAATTCAGCACGCTCATCATCTTCAAGCAAAGAGATTTCAGCTTCGATTTGGTTGCAAAGCGGAACTACAATAGCATTCTCTTCTGCCGCTAATTTTTTAACAGCATCAAGGTGCGGATTGTTTTCAAAACCATCTTCAGCAACGTTAGCAATATACATTGTTGGTTTAAGGGTTAATAAACCAAAGCCACGAACTAATTTGCGCTCGTCGTCATCAAGATCAGCTGCGCGAGCAGGGCGACCTTCATCAAGTAATGGCTGAATTTTTTCTAGTACAGCTTTTGTTGCAACAGCTTCTTTATCACCACCTTTCGCAGACTTTGCTAAACGTGTAACCGCTTTTGATACTGTTTCTAAATCTGCTAAAGCAAGCTCAGTGTTAATAGTTGCAATGTCATCAAGTGGGTCAATTTTGCCGTTCACGTGAATAACATTTTCGTCTTCAAAACAACGTACTACGTGTGCAATTGCATCAGTTTCACGAATGTTGGCTAAGAATTGGTTCCCTAAACCTTCACCTTTAGAAGCACCAGCAACTAAACCTGCGATGTCTACAAATTCCATTGTGGTTGGAATAACACGTTGAGGTTTAACAATAGCAGTTAATTTATCTAAACGTGGATCTGGAACAGGAACGATGCCGGTGTTTGGTTCAATGGTACAGAATGGGAAGTTTTCTGCAGCAATAGCAGCTTTCGTCAATGCATTGAAAAGTGTAGATTTACCAACGTTCGGCAAGCCGACAATACCGCAATTAAAACCCATGAAAAGACTCACACAGTGTTATTTAAAAATTGACGGTGATTTTACATCAAAGCCATGACAAAGTCAGGTCATGGCTTGGATGTTTCTCGAAAACACAGATGAGACTCAATTGAATAGTGTGAATTAGATTTTACGTTTGTCCAAACTATGTGCCAATTGATCACCCAAAGCTTGAATCAGCATGACCAATACGACTAATACGATGATCACCGCCAACATAATTTGCATATCGAAGCGTTGGTAGCCATATCGGTAGGCGATGTCACCTAAACCACCCGCACCAATAGCACCCGCAATCGCAGAGGAATTGATCATGGTCACAAGCGTGACAGTAAAACCTGCAACAATACCAGGCAGTGCTTCTGGTAAAAGCACATGCCAAATAATTTGTTTGCGATTACAGCCCATGGCTTGTGCAGCCTCTATGAGTCCATGATCAACTTCTCGTAGACTGACTTCCGCAATACGTGCGAAAAAAGGTGTAGCCGCAATAGTTAAAGGTACAACTGCAGCCCATACCCCATAGCTTGTCCCCACAATTAGTCGAGTGAAGGGAATGAGCGCCACCATTAAAATTAAGAAGGGAATAGAGCGCGTAATATTCACTACCCAACCCAAGGCATGATTGATTTTTTTTGACGGAATAATCCCATTTTCTGAGGTGTTGACTAGGATTACAGCTATAGGCAATCCAATAAGAAGCGCTAAAAATGCAGAAATACCGACCATTAATAAAGTATCAATAGTGCCTGTAATTAAAAGATCAATGAGCTGGTTGTGCATAGCCAAGCACCTCGATTTGTGATGTTTTATGGTGGAATTGCTGATGGAGCGTATGCACATCAACATCTAATTGAGGAATACCTACGATGAGTGAGCCAACCAGATGATGTTGAATAGTGTCTACATGGCTTTGATATAAATGCACAGGCAGTGTAATTTTAGAAAGTACATCATTTAAGTTGGGAGGATTTTTTAAATCAGTTGCATAGCTGATTTTCAAAATGGTATGCGTTAAATGTGTAGCTCGCTCTTGATGTAACTGGAATGGCAAATCAAGCTGTTCCAAATTGAGGAGTTCTTGCGTGATTTTCTGCTGGGGACGAGAGAAGACTGACCAAACTTGCCCTGATTCAACGATTTCACCTTGATCAATAACCACCACTTGATCGCAAATTTCACGAATTACCTGCATTTCATGTGTAATGAGAACGATGGTGAGTCCTAATTTTTGATTAATTTCCTTCAGTAAAGATAGAACAACAGATGTGCTTTCTGGATCAAGTGCCGATGTTGCTTCATCGCACAATAGTATTTCAGGTTTACTGACCAATGCACGGGCAATCCCAACACGTTGTTTTTGCCCACCCGATAATTGTGATGGATAGTGATGATGCTTTTCAGCTAAACCGACCAGATTTAAAATCTCATCCACACGAGTTTGAATCTCAGCAGCAGGCACTTTTGCGATTTTCAATGGAAGCGCGACATTTTCCCAAACTGTTTTGGCAGATAGTAAATTAAAATGCTGAAAAATCATGCCAATACGCTGGCGTAGGGCGATTAATTCATTGTGATTAAGCTGCCCTAGATCATGTTGATGTATATGAATACTACCATCAGAAATAGTTTCTAACCCATTTAAGGTGCGAATCAATGAAGATTTGCCCGCACCACTTTTGCCGATAATGCCGAAAATTTTTCCTTCGGGAATATCCAAATTAATGTTTTTGAGTGCGTGAACTTGTTTTCCTTGTACATCGTAATACTTATTTAAATGACGAATTGTAATATGGGGTACTGCAAATTCAATGTGTGAACCAAAACTCACCATGATCATTCTCCTTATTTCCAGCCTTCAAACCACAAACCTTGTCCAAAGTCTTTGTCTAGAATCTGACGGACTTTTGCAGAGTTTTGGAAGGTTTCAACCACAGTTTTTAATTTGTCATCCTGATCTTGATAATCTCGACGCGTTACAAACAAAATCGCAAATTTTTTATTAATCGGATCTAATAACAGTGCAGAAGTAGGATCAGCAACTTTTGCCATTTTCAAATAATGAGGAAAACCCATAATTAAGTCAGCTTCATTGTAAGCATGCGCGGTTTGCGGGCCTTCAACTTCAATAATCTTGAGTTTTTTAGGATTACTGATAATGTCTCGGGTGCTGGTGAGCTCATTATTAATATCTTTGACTTGAATTAAGCCTGCACGAGCCAGCAAATTTAAACCACGTGCCATGTTAACTGGATCATTCGGTACGACTACTTTCGCTTGATCAGGTATTTCCTGTAGGGATTGATATTTTTTTGAATAAAGTCCGACATGACTGCCTGAACCTTTCGCAAAAGGCACAAGGTCATAGCCTGTTTCACGCACTGCATTCGCGAGAAAAACACTTTGTTGAAAGAAATTAGCGTCAATATCACCATTTTGCACAGCAACATTGGGTGCTTGCCAGTCTGAAAACTCAATCAACTCGAGATGGATTCCTTGTGCTTTTACATCCTCAGCGACACTTTGCAATAATTCAGCATAGGGTGGGCTAATGCCGATTTTAATCACTTTATCATTTGAGTTTTGACTGATATAACGATATCCCACTAAGGCCGCCAGTACTGCGACGATGATGACTGCAATTTTGATGAATTTAGATGATTGAGTTGAAGTAGACATGAACACTCCTTATTTCCAGCCTTTGAACCATAGTTTTTCACCAATATCCTCATTCAATGCTTGTTTAACTTTGTCTGAGCTTTGATAAATTTGGATAAATTTTTTCAGTTGAGCTGCTTTTTCAGGCTGAGTTTGTTCAAAGTCATCGCGAACAACAAATAAGATGGCATAAAGCGTGTTGTTAATTTCATCCAAAATTAAGGCATCATTTGGATCAATCGTTTGCGCTAAGCGTAGGTACATTGGATAGCTAAATACGAGGTCTGCATCATCTACGGCACGCGCAGTTTGCGGGCCTTCGACTTCAATAAAGTTCAATTTTTTTGGATTGGATTTAATATCTTTCAAGTTGGATAAGTGGTTGTTGGAATCCTTAAGTTGTATTAATCCAGCGTGTTGTAAGAGGAGTAGGGCGCGACCCTGATTCACAGGATCATTTGGCAGTACAACTCGAGCGCCATTTTCAACTTCACTAATCGCTTTATATTTTTTTGAATATAAACCGACATGTGTTCCTGAGCCGATGCCCAAGGGTTTGAGCTTAAAGTTGGTTTCTTTTAACGCATTATTCAAGAAAGGTTGATGCTGAAAATAATTTGCATCAATATCCCCATGATTTAGGGTGATGTTGGGTGTATTCCAATCTGAAAATTCTACCAAACGTACATGAATGCCTTGAGCCTTTGCTTCTTCAATTGCGGCTTGAAGTGGTTTTGCAAAAGGTGGGCTAATACCAATGACAATTTCTTGTTGATCATTTTTTTTCAAAAAGGACCATGCAAATGCTGCAATCACAATAATGGCGATTGCAACGCCGATCCATTTAAGTCGAGAAGACTGAGCTTGTGCCATAGAAAGACCCCTAAAGATTAAAAACTTAAGCAGAATGTTGGTGTATAGAATTTAAATTTGATTGTTGTGTATCTTGGTTTGAACTTGGACATCGGAAATGATGTGCAGGATGTGAATGTGGTAAATGATCTCCCGCATTGAATAGCTTGTGCCTTAAGCTACCCTCAGCATAGGCGGTCTTATAGCGACCGCGATGTTGTAGTTCAGGAATGACATAACGAATAAAATCTTGATGTGACTCTGGAGCGACTGTACGGGCAAGGTTAAAACCATCTAATCCAGAAATATCAATGAATTCGATTAGCTGTTGAGCAACTGTTGCTCCACTGCCAACAAATAAGGGATAACGTCCACCGAGTACATGCTGAGCTTTTAAATCTGCCAAAGTGACTTTGTTTTCCTTAAAGCGCTCATTTACAGAAACGATGCTATTGGTTTTTTTATATGGAATAGCATCCTCATCTTTTAGATGACCTAAGTCTGTTCCGATTGAGCTTGAGAAATGCGCAATGCCAGCTTCAGGACTTGCATATCGAATATATTCCTGCAGTTTTTCTTGCGCTTGTTGATCTGTTTCAGCAGTGACGACAGTGATGCCGGCAAATAATTTAATAGCTGTACCGTGACGACCTTGTGATTGTGTTAATTGGCGAATCTTTTGTGTTTGAGACGCAATTTTTTCAGCGGTATCTCCACCAATAAACATGGCTTCTGCATGCCGAGTGGCAAACTGTAGTCCTTTAGGTGATGTTCCCGCTTGATATAGCACAGGTGTACGTTGCACTGAAGGCGAGACTTGGAAGACGCCGTGACTGTTATAGAACTGTCCTTGATGGTGGATCGTATGTACTTTAGTCGGATCGGTAAAAATGCGATTGAGCTTATCTTGGATGACAGCATCATTTTCCCAAGAGCCTTCCCAAAATTTGTAGCAGAGTTCTAAAAATTCTTCAGCTTGTTCATAACGTAAATCATGATCTTTCAGTCCTTGCTGACCGACCAATCGCGCTGCGCTATCCAAATAGCCTGTGACGATATTCCATCCCAAACGTCCTTGGGTCAGATGATCCAGACTCGCGAAGCGACGAGCAAATTGATAAGGAGATTCATAACTTAAGTTCACTGTAATACCGAAACCCAAATGCTGTGTGACGGCTGCCATTGCAGACACCAGCGTGCTTGGATCATGGCTCGGCAGTTGAATTGATTCTTTCAAGGTTAGATCAATGCCATTTTGATAGACATCGTAAACGCCAGTAATATCGGCAATGAATAATCCATCGAAAAGACCTTCCTCTAAAGTTTGAGCAAGTTCTGTCCAATAACTTAATTCATTAAATCGGTAGGATTGATCACGTGGGTGTGTCCAAAGCCCATGGTTGATATGACCTACACAATTCATATCAAATGCATTGAACAGGATCTGTTTTTGAGGTTTCGATTGAATTTTTGTCATTACAGCGTACCTCGTCTTGGGGGGAATACGCCGTTTAAAACATAATTGGCTATGAAGAAATATTTCCAACGCGCTGGATCATGCAAGGTATGAACACGTGCGTTTCTCCAGTATCGGTCAAGATTATCTTGTCGTTGACTTCCACGACTACCAGCCAGTTCAATCAGTTTTGACGAGACTTTTAGTGCAGTCTCGGTACTGTGTGCACGTGCTTTAGCCACTTGAATAGAAGCATGTGCAACTGAATGTTCTGAAGGGGAGACTTTGGCATCTTGAACCGCTTGCGCTGCTTGTTTTAGTAGTAACTCGGTGGCCTTGACGTCTGTTGCAATTCGACCAATTTCGTATAGTGTCAAAGGGTCTTGAGTGGCATGTTCAACTTTTGCATCTATCCAAGGGCGTGCTTGACGAACGCGTATTAATGTTTCTTCAAAAGCAGCTCGAGCAATGCCTGTTTCAATTGAGGCATGAATAATTTGTGCAAATGGACCTGAAATGGTGGCAGTTGAATAAGCCAAATCAAAAGGGACTATATCCTCTGGGTCAATCTGTACATTTTCAAATTTAACAGTCCCACTGCCTGTGGTACGTTGACCAAATCCACTCCAGTCATCTAATAGGCTTAAGCCTTCGCTATCATATGGAACAAAGACTAGAAACTGGCGCTCTTGTTCATCACTAGCAAGGGTTGGAATACGGTGAGCGAATAGACTGCCAGTGCAATAAAATTTTTCTCCATTGAGGACATAACCATTTTCGACTTGTCTTAAAGAGGTATGGCGTTGTGCTGCATTTTTAGTTTTAAACTCAGCCAAGGCATTTCCAAAGCGAGCACCTTGTAAAACTTCAGTAAATAAACGTCTTTTTTGAGCCTCAGACCCAGTATTCCTCAAAATTTCAAGTGCATAGAAATGATTTTGTGGAATTTGTCCGATAGAGCCATCAACACCACTCATTAATGCGATGATTTTTGTCAGTGTATGAATAGAAACATCGGCACCGCCATATTGTTGAGGTACTGTAATGGCCCATAAGCCAGATTGACTGTACGCTTCGATTTCTTCATGAGGAAGCTCACGATTTAAATCTCGTTCAGATGCACGGTACTTAAACTTTTCTGCAAGTTCGTGTGCGACTTTTAATGCTTCTTCATCAGAGCGAATAATATGCGCTGGTCTATAACTGCCTGATTCTTGGATCTCTAAAGCTTGTAAAGATGACATGATGACTCCTTAAATCCAGGCATGACGTGCAGGAAAAGTATGGTTTAAGTAATACGAACCCAGCGCGTGAAGTTTCCAGCGAATAGGATCATGAAGGGTATGTACACGTGCATTTCGCCAGTGTTGATCAAAATTATGGACATTGAGGCTGGCGCGACTTCCCCCGAGCTCAATCAACTTTTCTGAGATATGCAGTGCAGCATCATTGGCATAGACTTTAGCTTCAGCAACTTTGATCGAAGCTTCAGCAATCTGTTCATCAGAGAGTTGTTCAACTACATTGAGTGAATCTAAATAATCAGCTGCTTCATCAAGCAAAAGAATGGCGGCATCTAACAAAACATTAGCTTTGCCAACTTCTTGTAAGGTGAAATACTCATCACTGGCACGCTCAACTTGTGCATCCACAATTGGGCGTGCTTTACGGATCGCAAACAACATGTCCTCAAATGCTGCTTCAGCAATACCAACATCGATAGCCACTTGCATCAGCTGTGAAAACGCGCCTCTAAAATTAGGGACGTCCAATAATTTTCTTTCATCAAAAATCAGTAATGGATCAACTTCAACATGGTCTAAAATCACTGTGCCACTTGAAGTGGTACGTTGACCAAATCCATCCCAGTCATTGATGACTTCGATACCAGTGGATTCACGGTTCACTAAAATTAAAACCACGTGACCTTCAGGGTGTATGGCTTTGATGGCTAACCAATGTGCAAATGAACTGCCTGTAGAATAGAATTTTTTTCCTGAAACTCGATATTTCCCATCCTCCAAAACAAGGTGTGTGTCTAAAGTCTTGGTATCTTTGGTATGTCGTTCTGGCCCCCCATTGGCAAGACGCTTACCTTTTAAAATTTCGTTGAAAATAAATTGCTTTTGTTCATCGCTTCCCATGATGTTGATCATATTGAGCAATGCAATTTGATTTTGTGGAATTTGCCCTAAACTTGAATCCGCTTTATTTAGAATACGAAATACTTGGGCGAGGGTACGATGAGAGACTTCAGCACCGCCATAGACGTGGGGGATGCGCAAGCCTCCTAAACCTTTTTGGCTGAATAGTTCAATTTCTGCAAATGGTAAAGCTCGTTGTTGGTCACGGTGATTGCGACCTTCGAGCGCATAATCAGCAACATGATAGGCTGCATGAATGGCGTCTTGATCATTTTCAATAACATGAACATTTTCAGTAATTAAACGAGACATAGATCAATTCCTCTTTGAGGAGATATACGCTACGCCCATAGAATATTTTTTTTAAATGCTGGTTTTTGTGGAACTATTCAAAAAAAATGCTTAAGACAAATATAGATATCGATTGAAAAATATTAGAAAACTTAAATTATTGATTGATAATGAATTTTAATAAATCACAGTGCTCTAAACACGATGAATTCATTTAGACTTTGCAATAAAAAAGATAAAGATTTGCTAAACATTTATAATTTAACGGATTCATATTTCCAAAAATAACAATTTAAGTTGCAATTGATGCATTATCACATTGTGTTTTGGCATAGGGTTGCATAAAGTAAGCAAAACAATAAATCCTATGATTGATCAAGACTTCGGAGATTTTATGCGCATCCTTTACCAGTTTCCTTTATCTCACTTTTGTGAAAAAGCTCGCTGGTTACTTGATCATAAGGAATTGGATTATGTTGCTCAAAATATGATTCCGGGCGTACATCGTGCATTCGCAAAATTAAAAACAGGTCAAAACTCTCTGCCGATATTACGCGATAAAGAAAAGTGGATTGCAGATTCAACCCAAATTGCCCTGTATTTGGATGATGTCTATCCAGAGCATTCATTGCTCAGATCAGATTTAAAGTTAAGAAAAAAAGCAATTGAAATTAATGACCTGAGTAATCAATTGGGTGTATCCGTGAGGCGGTGGGGGCTTGCTCAAGCTTTATCTGAAAGCGATGAGCCGCTAGAAATCATGATTGGTGAAAAAGGATATCTGAGAAAATTTCAAAAGATCAGTAAGCCACTTATTAAAACTTTAGTTTCAACCAGCTATCAACTCGATGATGAACAAGTTTCACTTGCTAAAGAAAACATGCATGAAATTATTTTGCAGTTAAATGATCAATTGATTCACAATCAATCTCGATATTTGGTAGGAGATCGTTTAGGTTTGGCAGATATCGCCGTTTGTTCAATGCTTGCTCCACTACTCGAGATTTCTGGTACACCTTGGGAAAGAGAATATCATCAGCCAGTTTCATCTGAATTTGTGGAATATCAAAATCAATTGCTTGATTTGCCGATAGGACAATATGTTAAACGTATTTATGCCAATGAACGAAATGCGCGGGTAGATTGGCGCGGGATATAACAGAGCATATTTTCTGTTATGTTGTCTGATTAGTTAATTTATTTTCATTTGAATCGATATTTTTGAAAAAATAACGCATAATCATTTTGTGCCATGAAAATATTGAGAAGAAGATGGAATTAGATCGTTACGATAAACAAATTTTAGAAATTCTTACGCATGAAGATTTGAATCTGAACGAGCTTTCGGAGCGTATTAACCTGTCTGTAAGTTCAGTGCACCGTCGTATTAAACATCTCATCGAAACCAATATCATGACAAATTTAAAGCGTGATATTAACTATCAAAAATTGGGGTTTAATTTACATGTGTTGTTACAAGTATCATTGAGTAAGCATGACTCAGATACTTTTGCAAAATTTTTAGATGAACTTAAAAGTATTCCTGAAGTGATCAATGCTTTTTTAGTCACAGGGCAATCTGCTGATTTTATTATAGAAGTTGTTGCTCGTGATATGGAAAATTATAGCCAGATTTTGTTACAGCGAATTGGTAAAATTGATCATGTTGTGGCATTGCATTCAAGTTTTGTCATTAAAGAATATGATGTATTTAACTGTCATGGTTTATTGAGTAAAGCATAATTCAAGCTTGCAAAAAAAGACGCCTTTCAATTAAAAAAACGCACCAGAAGGTGCGTTTTTTTAATTCTGAATATGGATTAAGCATCCAATTGCGCTAAAACCTCTTCAGAGAACTCAACGTTGGTATATACGTTTTGTACATCATCTAAATCTTCAAGCATATCAATCATTTTCATGATTTTTTTCGCTTGATCGATATCTGTGATTTCTGCTTTAGTTGAAGGGTTCATCACCACTTCTGCATTGTCAGATTTTAAACCTGCAGCCGCTAAAGCATCTTGCACTGTACCAAAAGACTCTGGTGTGGTGATCACAAGAATTTCATCTTCTGTCACTTCAATGTCTTCTGCACCAGCTTCCAACGCAACGTCCATAATTTGGTCTTCTAAAGAAACATCTTCAAAAGTAATTTCACCACGTTTAGTGAAAAGGAAAGCAACAGAGCCGTTAGTACCTAAGTTACCATCTGTTTTAGAGAAGCAGTGACGAACATCTGGTACGGTACGGTTTAAGTTATCAGTCATTGTCTCAACAATAACGGCTACACCACCAACACCATAACCTTCGTATGTGACTTCTTTTAAATCATCATTGTCTTCACCACCAGCACCACGCTGAATGGCACGGTTGATGACATCACGAGTCATGTTAACGGACAATGCTTTTTCAACAACTGCACGAAGACGTGGGTTGCTTGCTGCATCTGGACCACCGAGTTTTGCAGCTGTAACTATTTCACGAATATATTTTGTGAAAACTTTACCACGACTAGCATCTTGTTTAGCTTTACGATGCTTAATATTGGCCCACTTGGAATGACCCGCCATGCGAAATATGCTCCTTGTAGATTGGCCTTATGCCTAATCAAATCTGCGAAATTCTACCATAAGGGCTTTTTTTTAATAAAGACCCTTATTTTAGCAATTGATCAAGATCAGGCTTTATTCTTCGGTTCAGGAATAATAATGTCTAAACCTGTATGTTCCTTATAAAGTTCCTGAATCAATTTCAAATCATGATCCAACTCTGATGGCATGATTTTGCCAAAAATTCCGCCTTGTTTGGTTTTTTGGTTCACAAACAAGAAAACGATAGGGACGTTTGCGGCTTTTGCGATATGCCAAAAACCGGTGCGGATCGGTTTACGTTGTTCACCATTTTTCGCACGAGTCGCTTCAGGCGCAATCACGAGATTAAATTTGTCATTGGAGTTGAAGAGTTCAACCATTTGCGCCACGATATCTTTATTTGAGTGACGGTCAACTGGAATACCACCAACCCCTTCTAGAATTGGCTTAAAAGGTCCTTTGAATAGTTCTTTTTTAATTAGTGTGTGAATCGGGATATCATGGATTTGAAACAGTGCGATTGAGAGTACAGCATCCATCATCGTGGTATGTTCAAAACCGATAATGACTTGTTTATCACCAAGAACATTCGGTTCAACATGATATTTGACACCAGCAAGTTTAAATGCCATTTCGGCAATGTGTTTTTTCATGATTCACAGAGATATTTGAATTTTATATGGCAGAGTTTCTTACTTCATTTTAAAAAATTCAATCCCTTTAGTAATAAATTATAGAAAAATTGACTACTAAATTTAGATTTTATCTGCAAACTTTACATCCTCGACGCTTACCAAAAATTCATAATTTTTCACATATTTGTGACTGAAATTCTATAGATGATCAAGATCGTACGTGATTTGTAAACTGCGATGAATAAATTTTGGTCAAGCTGAAGATAAAAAAATGAAAAACCTTGTTTTTGAATTTGATATTGGCTAGTATTCTGATTCGAAAATACTTGAGAAATCAGTATTTATAGGGCCTATAGCTCAGTTGGTTAGAGCAGCGGACTCATAATCCGTTGGTCGACAGTTCAAGTCTGTCTGGGCCCACCATATATATCAGGTACTTAGAAAATATTTTTCTATGTGCTTTTATTTGAATTTAGCTAATGTAAGCTATATGTAACTAAAATTATTATTATTTAATTGGGAAGTGTTGAAAGTAATCTTCAATTCTTGATTAAATTTTTGGAATAGTATCAATCAGCATTGATACTATTCTTAAATACTATACACCAATAAGATCTCTAATATCAGATAACCTCCATCTAGCGCCTTTTTGCGTAAAAATAGGTTTTAAATCTCCACGTCCTTTACAAGCCCAAACCCTTAACGTATTTGGCTTTAGTCCTAATATAATAGCAGCATCTTTAGAGCTCACTAAGCTAACACCAGAATGTATTAATTGATGTAATCTTTCTTCATCCCTAATACTGTTCATAGTTACCTCCAATTTAAATTAAATGGTAAACATCAATGTGATATTTACCTTATTAACTTAAAGTAGAAAAACTATAATTGTAAAGTCAATATTGTCTTAAAATTGTTTGTAAATGTTTGAATATTATATAATATTTAAATAATGGGTTTATTCTAAATTTATTAAATATATTTAATAAAATTAAAGATTACTTATTATTTTGGAGAGTGTTTCTATTTTAATTTCACAATCTATATAATCATTATCTAAATCATTTTTATGATTTAATATTTGATAAGCTAAACTGGGGTACTTGGATATAATTTCATCTGTAAATACTAATTGTGTGGATATTTTCCTCTTGTACTCTTCTAAACTATGTAGATCATTTTCGAGTTCAATCTTATTTAAGAGAAGTTTTCTTTTTTCTTTTAATAAGTTTGTTTCAGTGTAGAGATTAACACCAGGATTTGTTGGAGATTTTTCGTAGGTCAAATAGCCATTTTGGATGAGAGTGCGAATGGCTTGATAAGTTTTCATTTGTAATTCGTATTTATCATACGCATTGTTATCAATAATTTTTTGCCAAAAAAACTTAGCTTCGCATTTGTTAATCGTAAATTCTTTCAAGATGTGTATCAATTGACTATTGAAAGGAGAATTAAGCTCGAACATTGATAAAACCTAACACAATAATGAGGATTATAGTCCGTGGAAAAAGGAATATCAATTGCTGATAGTGCTCTTTTGTTTTTGGAAAATTGTTATGTCTGTTTTGGCGGCTCAGATTGGGGAGAAGATTAGGATACATCGAAAAAATAATAAACTTTCTCAAGAGAGACTAGCCTTAGTATGTAACATAGATAGGAGTTATTTAGGTCGCATTGAAAGAGGTGAAGTAAATCTAACAGTTGAAAAGCTTTATGAGATTGCTAATGAGCTTAAGGTTCCAGTAGCGGATTTGTTACCTTAAAAATAGCTTTAAATCTGGATTTCCATAATTCTGATGTAATGCATTATATTTCTTTTAAAAATTTAAATAATTATCTCAAAAATATCAATTTATTCAAATTGAACCAATAATTTCACAAATCTTGCAACTAAATATCTCGATTAAGTATGTACATCTTTAAATACTCTTACTTTCAATAAAAATATTTAAGAATTTTTTCAAAAAAAATAAAGATTTAGCTTGCTTATTTTGAGTTAAAATTTATGAATAAACTATATTTTTGTGATCATGAGCGCAATTAGGTGCTTGAATTTAGTTTTAAGCAGTATATCTAAGAAGACTATTAAGATATTAAGAATCAATATATTAGTGAGTCTATTGATTAAAATATTGATTTTGAAATGAGTGTAGAGGGTAAAAGATGTATCAACAAATTGGAAGTATTAATGACCTATTACTAAAAGTAGAAGAGGACAAATATATTCTTCCAGCGATTCAGCGTGAATTTGTGTGGAAGCCAGATCAAATTTGCCAATTATTTGACTCCATCATGCAAGGGTATCCTTTTGGTACATTCTTATTTTGGAATATAGAGAAGCAAAATATTAATAAGTATAAATTTTATAAATTTATACTGAATTATGATGAAAAGAATAACCAATATTGCGAGTACTATGAAAATATTCCACAAGAACAACATATCGCTGTTTTGGACGGACAACAACGTATTACATCATTGAATATCGGTTTAAGAGGTTCTTATACCAACCGGTTCGGAAAAGAGACATACCTCTATCTAAATGTGTTTGGACAGCCTAATACTGATGACAATACGGTTTACGATTTTAAATTCTTGACTGATGAACAAGCGAATGTAAAAGATTTAGAAAACTATTGGGTGCGAGTCGGTAAGTTATTGGATGGTAATGAATTTGGGTCTTCTACAGAATATTTAATTGAAATTAATACAGATATCGTAATGTATTTGTCATCTAACTTGCCACAACTCAATGAAGATAAAAGTAAATCTTTAATTGCGGATTGTCGGAAAACACTAAGTAAATTAAGTACTTATATTAATAATGAAAATTCTTTATCTGCTTATACAGAAAAGGAACAAAATATTGAAAAAGTATTAAGCATTTTTATTCGAATGAATAGTGGTGGGACACCATTATCATATTCAGATTTATTGTTATCTTTTACTGTTACGCAGTGGACTAAATTAAATGCTCGTGAAGAAATCAATGAGCTACTAGAAAGTATACGAGAAGACTCTGGTTTTAAATTCGAAAAAGATTTGATTTTGCGTGCAGGGTTGATGTTAGGTGAGGTCGGTAACCTTAGTTTCAAGTTATCGAACTTCAGTAAAGATAACATAGTCTTCATTGAAGAAAATTGGGATGAAGTAAAAGAATCTTTCTTGATGACTACTCAAATGCTCAAGGAGTTTGGAATAGATAATCAGCTATTGATTCATGATGTTGCTATTTTACCTATTGTTTATTACGTATTTAGAAAAATATTGCTGTCTACAGATGGAGCTAAATACAGAATTAGTCCAACTGATAAAACAGCAATGAAAAATTTACTTCTCATTAGTTTACTTAAAAAAGGAATTTGGACAAGTAACCTTGAAAGCCTGTTAGTTCATATTCGTAAGGCAATTAGTGAAGATCTAACAAACTACTCTATTGAAAATATTAAACACGCAATGGCAGATAAAGATAAGTCTTTAGTTTTTAATGAAGAAGATGTGAAAAGTCTATGTGATCTCCGATATGGTAAAGACAATGAAATTAAGTCATTACTTCTTTTGGTTTTCCCAGATTCAAGACTGATGGAAACTCATATTGATCATATCTATCCAAAAAGCATCTTTACAACAGCCAAAATGAAACGTCTGAATATTCAGAATGATGGTACGAATAAGCTGCAGATTTTAGCAAATACGGTTGCGAATTTACAGCTTATCCCAGGCTCAGTAAATATTGATAAAAAAGCGACACAACCTGCTGCATGGTTAAATAATTACTTTGAAGATGAGTCTTCAAAAAGAATGTATATGTCTAGCCAACTCATTGATGATTTATCGAGTGATTTAAATCAATTTGAAAGTTTTTGTATCAGCCGTAGAGAAAAAATTGAAGCGAAATTAAGAAAAATTCTTGAGGTTAAAGAACTAAACACATCTTATAAAAATGATACTGTTCTTGGTGGTTTGAAACTTAATTTAGCTAAGCTATCAAAAACACAAATTAAATTTATGGAAAAAGTAAGTGCTTGGCTCAATATCGCTTCAGAAAATATAAATTTAAATTTCATATTAAATCAGTTGTCGAATCATAGTTTCACCACTAAAGTAGATCGTGAGCCAGCAGAGACGATTAAAAATAGCATTATCATAGATTTATATCGATTGCTTGATAGTTTTGATAAAACGAAGGACATGAAACAACAAGCATATAAAAGTGGCTATTTTAAAGTTGATGAGAGGGATTCACTAACAACTTTTGAATTGGATCAGTATATTTTTGAAGATTTAATGAGTTTCATGACTTATGGTGATCCAAGAGAAATAGAGATTCTGAAACAGAGATTTGGCTTAAATAAAATAAAACCAATGACTTTAGAAGAAATTGGTGAAACCCTAAGTTTGACAAGAGAACGTGTACGTCAAATAGAGAAAAAAGCATTGATTGATTTGCGTAAACGCATGAGAGTGTCAATACCAACCATTTGGGAGAATCTTAATCAAAATGCGACAAGTCAAATGGATCAACTTTATCCTCTGTTAGCTAAAGAATTTAGTGATATTAAACACTTTTTAGCTTTCTTAGACTTATTGTGTGAATTTCAAAAGAATGATTTATCTAAGGTAATTTTCCCTGAAATTAATATTAAAGAGTTAATTGAGGAATGGTGTTTATGGAATACGTTACCAATTACAGTGAGTGAAGCAGTTGCATTAATTCAAGATGGAATGGGATGTACTGCACAGGTTGCATATAACGCTGTTGACTATAATGTCACTATAGGAGAGCTACGTAAGGTAGAAAATGGGGAGGAGGAAGCGATCATGCCGAATTCATTGTCTAAAATGCCTGCAGTAGTACAAGCTGCTTTACACTTTGAACAGGGTCAAAATTTCAGAGAAATACATCAGAAAGCAAATGAATTAGCAATTTGTACGAGTGTTTTCCCAGAAGAACGACAAGATAATTCTATTATGTTTGCGGTAGAAAAAAACTTCCTCTTCCAAAGTGACCGTGGTGGTTATTCACATATAAAATACTTCCCAATATCTGAAGACTCTTACCCTTCAATTTTTGAAGAAGTAAAAAAAATATTAGAGCGAAACTCTGAGCTTAATACAGCAAATTTACGTATGCAGATTTATGAAGTGAGTGAAATACTTCAACAATATGAGTATTTTACAATTCGTCATCTCATTCGTAATTTTGGAGAAGATTATGGGATTTACTTTAATGGTAAATCTGGTGCAGATACGGTAAGCCTACAAGCGGGTGTGAAGCCACAGGGACAATTACAGACTATTTTAAACTTAATGGTAAGTACAAATAAGCCAGTTACCCGAAATTCTTTAGCTAAGCAAATTAGAAGTGGTTCTGAAAATCATGCTGCTTTTTATTTGAATGAGCTAATGGAGATGGGTAAGGTTGTTAGGATTTCTGCACATGAGTACGCATTAGCAGAAAATGCCTTTAAAGATATCAATATTAAAGATATACTTTCAGAAATCGTTAATATTCTAACTTACTACAAAAAACCAGTTGAAGTTGGGATTATCGCTGAAAAAATTAATGTGAAATTGCATTTTAGCTATCCTAAGGCCTGGTATTTGCATTTAATTAAAAATCAGTCAAAGTTGATGGGGCTGGAAATATTTACTTTCCATAATTTAATTTCTTTAAGTGATATTAATGATCAGTCAATTCAAAAAGTGATCAAAGGACTAGGTGTTGAACTTATAAATTTCGATCAGGTTTACAATAATGTCTTAAAATACATTGTTATTGGTAAAACTGAAGTAAGAAATGCTATGAATAACTTAAGAAATAGTAAGTAATAGTTAAATGTTGGATATAAGGTAAGATCGCCAAAATATTTAGTAAATGCTGAAGTTAATATGAAACTTTATATTTATTTACGTCTTACCATTTGTATCCTCATTTAGCTAAATTTAGTTAGAAAGACTTCTTGAACTAGGCTCTATTTAAACAGCTGCAAAATATATTTTTGTAATAGATCTCTTTCATAAATCAAAAAAAGATCTATCCCTTGCTGATTATTTGTACCGAATAATTTTAAATATTCATGCATAATTTGTGAAT